>WGEO01000190.1 GCA_015492715.1 Phycisphaerales bacterium
GCCCATGGCGGGGGGTGTCAGGAGCGTGCCAGCGCCGATGACGACATCCCCCGCACGGGCATTCTCGCCTCTGCGCCGGATGTGCAGACCAGCGCGTGCGCGGGCACGAGTCTCGGGCGGAACCTCGATGAAGGTCTCGTGCTCGATGACATCCTCGCGTTTGAGGACGCAGTCCGCCCCTTCGGGGAGGGGGGAGCCCGTGTAGATCCGGGTCACGCTCTCGGGCTGGTGCGCCGGCGGGGGGCATCCGACGCGTGCTTCGCCCGACACCCGAAGCGATGCGTGCCCCAGGTCCTCCATTCGGAGCGCATAGCCGTCCATGGCCGAGACATCGACGGGCGGGCTGTCGCGGTCCATCGCCACATCCTGGGCGAGCAGGCGTCCGCGTGCGGTCGGCGTCGCGATGCGTTCGGACTCGACAGGGGAGAGGTTGCGTGTCATAGCCCGAATCGCATCGTCGGGGGAGCGAATCTGCGGCTGCGACAGGCTCATGCAGAAGGGTAGAGGGCATGCCCGGGATACGATGGGGCGTGCACGAGGAAGCCTGTATCTCGGTGCTGCTCTTCGGACCGGCCGCTCGGGCCGCGGGCTGCAATCGGATCGAGGTCCGGGTGCCGGAAGGCTCGACCTGTGCACAGGTGCGCGAGGCCCTGATAGAAGCGCATCCGGGTTTGGGAAAACTGGTTGGCGTCGGGCGTCTCGCCGTGAATCACGCCTTCTGCTCCGAGGATCGGGTGATCGAGGCCAGTGACGAGGTTGCGCTCATCACGATGGTGTCGGGCGGATGAGTGTCTGCGTGCGACTCATCGAGGGCCCCGTGGGAGGTGACCCGTGCCCATGCTGTCCGGGTGACGGCGATGGCCTAGATGCCAGCGGACACGGTGCCTGCCTGCGTTTCGATGGGGTGGTGCGTCCGCTGGAAGATGGAAGGGCTCTGGCGGGCCTGCGATACGAGGCCTACGAGCCGATGGCAACGAATCAACTCCGCCTTCTGGCGCAGCAGGTGCTCGAGGAGTATGGTCTGCTGTGGATCTGCTGCGTGCACAGCACGGGGTTCGTGGGCGTCGGCGAGTGCTCGCTTCGTGTCGAGATCGGGTCGCGCCATCGTGCCGAGGGGTTGCGGGCGATGGGCGCGTTCATCGACCGCCTCAAACGCGATGTGCCGATCTGGAAGTCGCCCGTGTGGGCGGGGCCGTCATCCGCCGATGGATGACATCGGGCGGGCGGGCTGCTCGTAGTCCGGGCTGTTGATCTCGTGTCCCCTGGGTTTGGTCCAGGTTGCATCGAGCAGGAGCAGGCGGAGGTCGTCGTCGGTGATCCCACGACGCATCGGACCTCGGAGGTCGAACTCGCGCGTGCTGAACAGGCAGGTGCGGAGTTGTCCATCGGCGGTGATGCGCAGACGCGAGCAGTGGTCGCAGAAGACCTGCGTCACGCTCGCAATGATGCCGATGGCCCCGGGGGCTCCGTCCGCGAATGCGTAGCGGGTCGCGGTGGCGTTGGGAGACTCGCGTCCCAGCGGCACAAGCTCGAAGCGCCGGCGGATGGCGTCGACGATCTCGCGTGCCGGGACCAGACGCGATCGATCCCAGGCCCGGGCTGAGTCCAGCGGCATGTACTCGATGAAGCGGACCTCGACGCCGAGGTCTCGTGCCAGCCCGGCCAGATCGGCGATCTCGTCGTCGTTGAAGCCGCGCATGATCACGGCGTTGAGGCGCACGGGCGTGAGCCCCTCATCGCGGGCGATGCGCACGGCGTCGAGGACACGGGTCGGGTTGCTCGTGCTGCGCGTGATCGCCGTGAACCGCTCGTCTCGGAGCGTGTCGATGCTGAAGGTCAGGCGGCGCAGCCCGAGGCGGCGCCAGGCGCGAGCCTGTTCGGATGTCAGCAGTGACCCATTGGTCGTCATCGCCAGGTCCTCGATCGGCAGATCGGCGAGAGCGGCGATCAGCTCATCCAGGTGGGGGTAGATGGTCGGCTCCCCCCCCGTGATCCGGATCTTCCGGACGCCCATCTCGACGCACAGAGAGGCCAGGCGGACCATCTCCGGGAGCGTGAGCAGGTCCATCTTGCGCTTGAAGCGGACATCCGGCTCCATGCAATAGACGCAGCGAAAGTTGCAGCGATCCGTGACACTCAGGCGGAGATCCCGGATCGTGCGCCCGTGGCTGTCGATGAGGCGCAGATCGTGTCGGACGGTTCCGGGTGCCGGCGGGGGCGGCTCTGTCATCAAGATGGGAAGCGTGTGCGTCACGCCCGTCATTCTATGGGATCCCGTGCATCAGGTTCTTCGTGTCCAGCAGCGGTGTGGGGATGTCGAGCGCCGTCTCATTTCCGGGCACCAGGGAGTCGATGGAACGGTTGCGGGGGATGCATCGAAGGAGTCACGATTGGAGTACGCGGGGTTTCCCGAGGTCTGGGAGCGAATGCGCGGAAGATGTGAGGCCGCTGACGGGCCTTTCGGTAGCATCGGAAACGGTGCCCCGGCAAGGGACGCACACAGGAGCGGTGCCATGCATGTGCTGAGAGTTGTTGTTCCGTTCGTGGTGATCTGCACAAGTGCCCTCGGGCAGTCGGTGGATGTCTCGCGTTGGCTCGGTGCCCACGCATGGCGGAATATCGGACCTGCACGCGGCGGGCGAAGCGTCGCATGTACGGGCGTCGTCGGTGAGCCCATGACCTTCTACTTCGGAGGTACAGGCGGCGGCGTCTGGAAGACTACCAATGGCGGCGTGACCTGGCGGAATATTTCGGACGGTGCGTTCGGGACGGGGTCGGTCGGTGCCATCGCGGTCGCACAGAGCGATCCCAATGTCGTCTTCGTGGGCATGGGCGAGGCGTGCGTCCGGGGGAACTTCAGCCACGGCGACGGCGTCTACCGCTCGCTCGACGCGGGCAAGACCTGGGAGCATGTCGGGCTGGAGGACACGCGCCAGATCGGCGATGTGCTGATCCATCCGCGCGACGAGCAGACCGTGTTCGTCGCGGCGCTCGGGCATGTCTTTGGGCCCAACGCCCAGCGCGGCGTGTTCAAGAGCACGGACGGGGGCGAGACATGGCGGCGCGTGCTGTATGTGGACGACCGCACGGGCGCGGTCGATCTTGCCATGGACCCGTTCAATCCCCGGATCATGTACGCGGGCATGTGGCAGGTCCGCAGGACGCCATGGAGTCTGGAATCGGGCGGCGAGGGGAGCGGGCTGTATCGCTCCAGAGACGGCGGCGAGACCTGGGAAGAGCTGACGAACGGGCTTCCCGCGGGGATCAAGGGAAAGATCGCGATCTCGTGCAGTGCCGCGCAACGCGATCGGGTCTGGGCGATCGTCGAGGCAGAGGACGGGGGCCTGTTCCGATCGGACGACGGGGGCGACTCCTGGGTGCGTGTGAACGAGGATCGGAATCTGCGCCAGCGGGCATGGTATTACACGCATGTGGAAGCCGATCCCGTCGAGGCCGACACCGTGTATGTGATGAATGTGCAGTTGCTGCGCTCGCGCGACGGCGGAAGGACATTCGAGTCGATCCGTGTGCCACACGGCGACACGCACGATCTGTGGATCAATCCGGATGACAATCGGATTCTGATCAATAGCAACGACGGCGGCGCGTGCGTGAGCTACGACGGTGGCGTCAGCTGGAGCGAGCTGTCGAACCAGCCGACGGCCCAGTTTTATCATGTCACCGTCGACAATGGGTATCCGTATCGCGTCTACGGCGCACAGCAGGACAACTCGACGATGAGCCTGCCGCACATCAGCAACCCATGGCGCTGGGAGCGGGACTGGCATGCCGTGGGCGGAGGCGAGAGCGGGTATATCGCTGTCGATCCAAGAGACCCGGACATCGTCTATGCCGGCTCGTACGGCGGGTACATGACGCGCTACGACCACGAGCTCGGCAAGTCGCGCAATATCACGGTCTGGCCCGAGAACCCGATGGGCGCCGGTGTTGCGGATCTCGAGCACCGGTTCCAGTGGACATTCCCGATCGTCATCAGCCCGCATGATCCGGACACGCTGTATGTGGGCGGCGAGGTCCTGTTCCGCAGCACCGACGAGGGCGCGAGTTGGGAGATCATCAGCCCCGACCTGACGACGAACGACAAGTCCAAGCAGGGACCCAGCGGCGGGCCCATCACCAAGGACAACACGAGCGTCGAGTATTACTGCACGATCTTCAGCGTGGCCGAGAGCCCGATCGAGCAGGGGCTGATCTGGGCCGGCAGCGACGACGGACTGGTGCATGTGACGAGCGACGGGGGCAAGACCTGGACGAATGTCACGCCTGTGGGCATGGGCGACTGGCCCATGATCAGCATGATCGAGGCCTCACCACACGATGCGGACACGGCGTATCTGGCTGTGAACCGGTACAAGATGGATGACTTCCGTCCCATGGTGTACCGCACGCGTGATCGCGGGCAGACATGGGAACTGATCGCCGACGGGATCGCGCCCGACGCCTTCGTGCGGAGCGTGCGAGAGGACCCCGTGCGTCCGGGGCTTCTCTACGCCGCAACGGAGCTGGGCGTGTGGGTAAGCCTGGACGCGGGGGACTCATGGCAGAGCCTGCAGCTGAACCTGCCCGTCGTGCCGGTGACCGACCTCGTGGTCAAGGACGACGACCTCGTCATCTCGACACAGGGGCGAAGTTTCTGGATTCTCTCGGGTCTTGGCGTGCTGCGCCAGATCGACCGGATGGGCGATGAGGGGACGCTGCCGGAGGATGACGCGCTCGTGGTGTTCGAGGCCCGTCCGGCCTATCGCGAGGGCTGGGACCGGGTGGAGATCTATGCACGCGTTCCCGAGGACGGTGGCGTGCAGCGTGTCGAGTTCCGCGATGCGGACGGGCGGGTTCTTCGCACGCTGAAAGCGGGCGAGGATCTTCATCTGGAGCCCGGGATGAATCGCGTGGTGTGGGACATGCGTCTGGAGCGGGCAAGCCGGGTGCCGGGAGCGGTCGGCTGGCCTCCCATGCCGCCCGGGCCGCGCGTGGCGCCGGGGCTGTACGAGGCCGTGTTCCTCGACAAGGACGGCGCCGAGGCAGGGCGCAGCAGGATCGAGATCCGGCACGACCCACGGATCGACACGAGCGACGAAGGATACCGGGCGCAGTTCGCACTGCTCAGGGAGATCCACGCTGCACTGGACGACGCGCACGACGCGGTCAATGCCATCCGTGATATCCGCAGGGAGATCGACGCGACGATGGCGCGTGCTGAAAGGGCGGGTCTGGACGAGGACTTGCGCCCGATGGCGGACGAGATCCGCGGGGTCATCGGCGAGATCGAGGAGGAGATCATCCAGACCCGCAGCCGGAGCGCCCAGGATCCGCTGAACTATCCGGTCAAACTCAACGACAAGATCGGTGCGCTCGCGTACACCGTCGAGGGCGACTGGCCCCCCACCGCCCAGGCCCGCGCCGTCTTCGATCGCCTGCGCGAGCGGCTCGATGCGCAACTCGAGCGGCTCGATGATGTTCTGCTGGAAATGGTGCCTGCGTTCAATGCGAAGGTGGAGCAGGTCGGTGTGCCCGCGGTCGTGATCGAGCCGGATGATGACGAGCGTGAGTAGACGCAGCAGGTCCACCCATGGTTCTCCCCGAGCAGCCGCTGTGATGATCGCAATGAGGGCTTGTGAGCGGGTGGGTCTGGACTGCCACTTGGCGGATGCCGACCCATAAGACCAATGGCCGGTCACTGGAGAATGGATGCGGGAAGCATACCGCGTTCGGGTAGGATGCATCGGGCGGGAGCCTGCTCCCGCGAGAGGGAGTGTGCCATGCGGAGTTCGTGGATGTGTGGGATTCGGGGCGAGCGTCTGCCCGTGCTGGTCGGTGTCGTTGCGCTGCTGGGCAGCGGTGCGATGGGCGGGCCGACCTTCGACGAGAAGTGGGTCGAGGGGTTCACCTGGCGGTCGATCGGTCCGGCCAACATGAGCGGGCGAATCGTCGATATCGATGTCCATCCCGAGGATCACTCGCTGTGGTTCGTCTCGACGGCCTCGGGAGGTCTGCTCAAGACGACCAACGCCGGCACGACCTTCGAATATCTCTTCCAGGATCAGCCGACCATCTCGATCGGTGCGACGGCGGTGGCGCCCAGCGATCCGAACATCGTGTGGGTGGGCACGGGCGAGCACAACCCGCGCAACAGCAGTTCCTGGGGCGACGGCGTCTACAAGAGCACCGACGGCGGCAAGACCTTCGAGCACATGGGCCTGAAGGAAACCACGATCATCGGCGACATCCTGATCCATCCCGAGAACCCGGACATCGTCTTCGTCGGGGCCATGGGCAGGACCTGGGGCACGAATCCCGAACGCGGGCTGTACAAGACCACCGACGGCGGCAAGACTTGGGAGAAGATCCTGTATGTCGACGACGCGACAGGCGTGATCGATCTGTCCATGCACCCCGAGAATCCGGACATCATTCTGTGCGCGATGTGGGAGCGTCAGCGCGACGAGTTCGACACGAACGATCCCATGAAGCGCCATGGCCCCGGCAGCGGGCTCTATCGCAGCACGGATGGTGGGGCGAGCTGGACCAAGATCAACGCCGGTCTGCCGACGGTCAACCTCGGCCGTCTGGGCATGAACTGGTCGTTGTCCGAGCCCGACACGGTGTACATGCTCGTCGACAGCGAGAAGATCGGGACGGGCGGGACGGACAAGCCCGGCTTCATGGGGATCAGCGGGCGTGATGCCGATGTCGGTGCTCGCCTGACCAGCATCAGCGAGGACGGCCCGGCAGCGAAGGCCGGGCTCAAGGAGGACGACATCATCGTCGAGATGGACGGCGAGCGGATCACCAGTTATGACGAGCTCGCCTGGCGGATTCGTCTCGCGGGCGAGGGGACCAAGGTCGATCTGGTCGTGGTGCGTGATGGCGAGGAGATGGAGTTCGAGGTGACACTCGGGGCGCACCCGAACCCGGACCAGAAGCCCTACCAGAGCGATCTCGACGGGCAGGCGCCCAATGTCCAGGACCGCCAGGGGCCGGACGGCTTCCAGACGGGCGGGCTGTTCAAGAGCAGCGACGCCGGGCAGACATGGACGCGGGTCAACAGCATCAACCCTCGCCCGATGTATTTCTCCAAGGTCGCGATCGATCCGATCGATCCTAAGTATCAATGGGTCGCGGGTGTCCAACTCATGAAGTCCGAGGATGGCGGTGAAACCTTTACGCGCGACGGCGGACCGGGCGTCCACGCCGACGGACACGCCTTCTGGATCGATCCCGATGACGGACGCCACATCCTCTATGGCACGGATGGCGGGCTGTACGAGACCTTCGACCGGGGCAAGACCTGGCACCATCACAACCAGGTCGCCATCGGGCAGTTCTACCATGTGACGACCGACAACCAGCCACTCTACATGGTCTACGGCGGGCTTCAGGACAACGGGTCCTGGGGTGGCCCAAACCGTACCCGGACGGGAGCCGGCCCGGACAACACGGACTGGTTCCGCATCGGCGGCGGTGACGGCTTCATCTGTGCCGTGGACCCGCTCGATCCCGACATGCTCTACATGGCCAGCCAGAACGGCGGCATCGGGCGATACAACATCCGGACGGGCGAGCGACGCTTCATGCGTCCGCGTCCCGAGCGGGACAGCGAGCTCCAGTACCGATTCAACTGGAAGACGCCCTTCGCTCTGAGCCACCACAACCACCAGATCTACTACGCCGCGGGCAACTATGTCTTCCGCTCCATCAAGAAAGGCGATGAGATGGAGCGGATCAGTCCGGAGATCGTGCGCACGAAGCGCGGCACGGCGACGGCATTCAGTGAGTCCCCCCTCGACAGCGATGTGCTCTATGTCGGCAGCGATGACGGTTCGCTCTGGATGACCGACAGCGGCGGCAGGCAGTGGACGAACATCATCTATCCCCGCGAGCCCGACGAGGAAGACCAGAGCGAGGGTGAGGAGGGGGCCGAAGAGCCCGCCGGGCAGGTCGCAGACGAGCCTCCGGACGAGCCGGCAACCCCCGAGGGAGGCGATCAGCCCGAGCGCCAAGCTTCGCCGGGGGGCGGTGGCGGACGCATGGCTCAGATGTTCGACCGCCTCGATCAGAATGACGACGGCAAACTCAGCGGTGACGAGATCCCCGAGCGCATGCGCCCGCTCGTCGCATCCGCGGATACCGATGGCGACGGCGCCGTCTCCCGCGATGAGATGGCAAAGGCGATGGAGCGATTCGGCGCGATGCGGGGCGGCTTCGGGCGACGCGCAGGCGCAGAGGGACGCACCCGGCGTGCCCAGGAGTCAGACGAGCAGAGCGGCGGTCATCGCGACCGCCCGCAGAAGCAGCCCGAGAGCCCCCCTCCGTCTGCGGCTGATCCCATCGCCGGCGTGTGGACGCTCAACACCACGAGCGAGTTCGGCGAGAGCGAGACCGAGCTCACGATCACCCGCAAGGAGGATGGCTCGCTCATGGCCCGGGTCTCCAGCGAGTTCCTCGATGAGACCACCGAGGATGTCTCGTTCAACGAAGAGACCGGACGCCTCACATTCGCGTTCTCGACGGACTTCGGCAATGCCCGCGGGAGCGGCACGGTCAAGGGCAATACCGTCACCGGCGAACTGGTCTTCGGCGACAACCAGTTCCAGGTCTCCTTCAGCGGCACGCGACAGATCGAGGAGTCTGGCGAAGACACAGAGGGCCTCACGCTGGATCAGATCCTCCCGGGTCCCGGACGGTTCAGTTCGCTGGAGGCGTCGCGCTTCGAGACGGGGCGTGTTTATGCCACCATCGACCGACACTATTACGACGACTTCGCGCCGTATGTCGTCGTGAGCGAGGACTTCGGCAAGACCTGGCGATCGCTCGCCGATGGGCTGCCCGAGGGCTCGTGCCGCGTCATCCGCGAGGATCTCCAGAATCCCAATGTGCTCTATCTGGGCACGGAGTTCGCGATCTTCATCTCGATCGATCGCGGGCAGACCTGGACGAAGTTCAACAACAACATGCCGACCGTTGCGATCCACGAGATCGCCCAGCACCCGCTCAGCGGCGACATCGTCGCGGGCACGCATGGACGGAGCATCTGGATCACGGATGTCACGCCCATCCGCGCCATGAGCGAGTCGGCCCTCCAGGCCCCGGCCTATCTGTTCCCGCCGGCCACGCAGATCCGCTGGCACAGGCTGCCCGGACAGGGCGACTTCGGCGGTGCCAGTTGGTATGAGGGGCAGAATCCCCCGTCGTCGGCACGCATCTACTTCATGCTGCGCGGCGTTCGCAGTGTCAGCCTCCGAATCCTGACTGCCGATGGACGCGAGGTGCGCGACTTCGGCGAGATCGAGACCCGCGAGGGGCTCAACTGGGTCGACTGGGATCAGCGCCGCTCCGCGCCGCAGGGACGACAGGGGCGATTCCGGCGCGGCCCGCTCGTCCCGCCCGGCGTCTATCGCGTCGTGCTCGAGGCCGACGGAATGCGCATGGAACGCACCCTGACCATCGAACCGGATCCCGAATACGCCGACTGAGGCCGACACGGCGGCGATCACAGCACGCCCGGGGATGCGCCCCGGGCGCTTTTTCAATCCGTGTGCACCGCTCGCACCCGCGCGGCTCGGATTCGCGCTCGTCGGCGCGAGACAATGGGCACCAGCCAGAGATACGCGCCCGTCAGCCACAGGACGAGCAGAATAATGCCAGATGGCAGGAAGATCCAGAGTTTGGCCGCATCGCCGAAGAACGATCCATCGTGCAGGCTCTCGATCAGATCACTGCGTCGATAGGCGACCTGGAGCACCTCGCCACTGGCCGCGTCGATCTGGATCTCCCATCGGCTGCGAGCACGGATCTTGATGATCCCCTTGTCGGGGCGCACATCGAGCCGGTCGATGTCCTGCCACGAGTCAACCGCCGCATGCTCGATCCCACGGGCGATCTGGAGGATACGATCAAACGGAATGGCAGGCATATCGGTGCTGCCCCGCTGCGTGGGAGGCTGCACCCAGGGAACCTGCTTCTTGACCTGCAGCAGAATGCCCGTAGCGACCACCAATGCAAGGGGGGCGAGCGCGAGGATCGCTCCCCAGCGATGGACCCTGCGTGTCCAGCGATTCAGCCACTGCCTCATCGGACGATCACCCATGACCGACGAGCGTAGCAGCCCCGAGCAGGCACGCGGACATCGATGGGTTCCCGGGCTCAGGCTTCCGCAAAGCGCACGCCGTGCGGCACAAAGGACCCGGGCGCCGGACGGAGTTGATCGAGCCAGTAGGCCTCGTCGTCGCGCAAGCAACTGAAGAATCGCCCCGTGTTCTCGGGATACTTGCTCCGGTGGTAGCGCAGGTAGATCCGCTCGTCGTCGACGCCGCAGATCTCGACCTTGCCGGTCTCGTGGCTCATGCAGAACTTCGCCCTGCCTGCCAGCCCGGACTCCGCCGTCACGACGCGATGGAAGAGTTCCCAGCCGGGCACGATCGGAATCTCATAGGGCTCGTTGCCCGCCGTCGGCCTGCCCTGGAACAGGTAGTACTGCGGGCAGCCGATATACGAGAGTTCCCGGAACATCTCCGAGAGCGCCTCGACAGAATCGTTGACACCCCGGATGAGCGGGCACTGGTTGACGCAGATCACGCCGCAGTCCAGCAGCGTGCGGATACCCTCGCGTGCCTGAGGCGTCAACTCACGCGGATGATCGAAGTGGCACATCAGGTAGATACGCCGATCGGGCAGCGAGTACTCGCGGAACGCGGCCTGCAGGTCGGCATCATCGAGCACGCGCATCGGGTTGAAGGCCGGCATCTTGGAGCCGATGCGGATGATGCGGACATGCTCGATCTCGCGCAACTGGCGGAAGATCTCGCGCAGGCGCCGCGTGCTCATGATCAGCGGATCGCCCCCGGTCAGCAGCACATTGGAGACCTCCGGATGCTCGCGGATATACGCCAGCCCCGCGCTGATGTCCTTGCTGACCTCCTCGTTGTCGTTCATGAACAGCCGCTTGCGGAAGCAGTATCGGCAGTAGGCACCGCAGACCTCGTTGCACAGCAGCAGCACCGTATCGCGGTACTTGTGCTGCACGCCGGGCGCTACCGTTACGCTCTGCTCGTTCGACGCATCCAGACGCCCCCAGTCGTGCAGTTCTTCCTCACGCGGGATGATCAGATTACGGATCGGATCGTTCGGATCCGACCAGTCGATCAGTTCCAGGTAGTAGGTGTTGGCCCGGAACACATAGCGCTTCGAAACCTCCTCCAGTTTCGCCAGATCCTCCGGCGGGATCTGCTCGATCTGCGAGAGCGAGCGCACATACTTCACCCGGGGCTTGCTCGGCGTTTCGACGATGGGGAGGCTTCGCTGGATCATGGGCCCTCCGTTCGAAGTTGCAGAATGTTGCCGCACACGCGGCGTGCCTTGCGGACCACCCGCACAGGCGGTTGCCCGGGCCGTGTCACGCAACGACCTCGCAGACACCCCCCGTCCTGTCTCGAGGACAGGATCTCAACCGGCGCCAGCTCGATGGATTCCGTCCCCTGCCCGCGCCGGGTTCGGGGGAACCCGAACCACCGGACCATCATAGCGCCCCGACGGGCATCCCGTCCCGCTCCAGTCCGTGGTCAGGGTACTGCCCGTGCCGCACGCACGAGGGCTCGCGCTCGTGCCGCATCGACGCCGTTGCGCCAATCGCCGCCCCGCTTGATCCACGACCCCACGATCACGCCGTCGCTGTGTGCCAGCATCGTGCGCACATTCGCATCCGTCACACCCGAGCCTACGAGCACGGGGCTCCCCCCGCCCGATCGTGCATCGTCGAGATCCTCGATGGCGGCCGCCTCGCCCGTGTGCCTGCCTGTCACGATCACCGCGTCTGCTCCGCAGAACGCCGCCGCCCGCGCATGCTCGCCCAGCGATAGATCGCCCGTGATCGCATGCGATGCGTGCTTCTTGCAGATGTCGGCAAAGATCCGTACGCCGTCGGCGCCGATCATCTTCCGATACCGCAGCAGTTCGCCCGCGTGCGCTCTCGCGATCAGCCCCTCATCGGCCACATGCGCAAAGCAGAACCCTTCGACCCGCACGAACGATGCTCCGATCGCATGGGCGACCGCGATCGCCTGCCGGTTCGCCGCCGCCAGAATCTGCACCCCCAGCGGAATCGCCACCGCCTCACGCACCGCCAGCCCCACCCGCGTCATCGCGCTGACGATCTCCGGCCCCACGGCGTCCTCGAGCAGGTACGGTACATCGTGCATGTTCTCGATGATGATCGCGTCGAAGCCGGCCTCGCCGATCGTCCGTGCGTCCGCGACCGCCCGCGCACACAGCGCGTCCAGATCTTCAGATGAGCCCGGCGTCCCGGGTAGTGCCCCGACATGCACCATGCCGATCAGAGGCCGATCTGCGCCCACGATACTCGCCATATCCGAAGCCATCCTCCGATCGTACACTTGCGCCATGACTCCCGACGAAGCCCGAGCCCTCATGCAGGAGTGGACCCAGAGCCCCGCGCTGCGGGTCCACATGGAATGTGTCGCCGCCTGCATGGACGCCTACGCCCGGATCCTCGACCCCGACGAGCTGGACCGATGGATCGTCTGCGGCCTGCTCCACGACTTCGACTACGAGCGCCACCCGACTGCACAGGAGCATCCGTTCGTGGGCGTCCGCCATCTCGAATCCCTCGGCGTCGACGAGGAGATCCGCACGGCCATCCTCGGACACGCCGACTACACCCGAACGCCCCGCGAAACGCCCATGGCCCGCGCGCTGTTTGCCGTCGACGAACTCAGCGGGTTTATCGTCGCATGCAGCAAGGTCCGCCCGGATGGCATCGCGAGCCTCGCCCCGAAGTCCGTTCGTAAGAAACTCAAGGACAAGTCCTTTGCCGCAGCCGTCAGTCGCGACGACATCCGCACGGGGATCGCGGAACTCACGCCCCTGATGCACGAGCGCGGGCACGAGAACTTCGACGAGACCGCCCACATCCAGACCTGCATCGACGCGATCCGGACCCGGGGCGAGCGCCTGGGTCTCCTGTAGCCATCAGATCCGCGGCTCGATCGCATCGGCGTGCGCGGGCGAACGCCGCTTGAAGATGCAGCAGCACGATCCGCGTCGGCTCGGGGTTCGGATCATGATTGCAGCGCCCCTGATGAAACGCTCAGAGGAAGAGCCCGGCGATGCTCGCCGTCATCCAGCTCGCCAGCGCACCGCCCACCATGGCCCTCGGTCCCAGGGATACGAACTCGCGCCGCTTGCCCGGAGCGATCGGCGTCAGGCCCCCGATCTGGATGGCGATCGATGGGATATTGGCAAACCCGCACAGGGCAAACGCGGCGATGGCGGCGGACCGCTCGCTCAGGCGAACCCCGTCGCCGTGGATCATCTCCGCAAGCGTCCCATACGCGATGAACTCCGTAAGCACGATCTTCTGCCCCAGAAGCGTCCCGAACGCCTGAAGATCGTTCCACGCGACGCCCATGGCCCAGGCGAAGGGCGTGAAGACCGCACCGAGCACAGTCTCGACGCTCAGCGTCTGCCATCCCGTGCCGTCGTCGAGGTTGCCGTCGAGCAGCCTGCCGATCGCTCCCAGCGGGATGTTGACCAGCGCGACCAGCGAGACGAACGCGATGAGCATGGCGACGATATTGAGCGCAAGACGCATGCCGTCGCTGGCGCCGCTTGCCGCCGCATCCAGCGCGTTGTGATGCGGGCGTTCGATGTCCAACTGGCGGAGTCCCTCGTCGATGGGCGTCCCGGTCTCGGGCTCCAGGATCTTGGCAATCACGAACGCCGCCGGAGCGGACAAGACGCTGGCCGCAATCAGATGGCGAGCAAAGGCGATCCGTGCCGCCTCGTCGTCTCCCCCGAGGATTCCCACATACGCCACGAGCACACTCCCCGCGATCGTGGCGAATCCCCCCACCATCAGCGTCATGATCTGCGAACGCGTCATCTTCTCGATCAGCGGACGCACGCACAGCGGCGCCTCGGTCTGGCCCACGAATACATTGGCACTGACGACCAGAGCCTCCGTACCCGTCACACCCAGTGTTCTTCGCAGCAGCCACGCAAGAGCCGCAATGAGCCGCTGCATGACGCCCAGGTGATACAGCAGGCTCATCAGCGACGCGAAGAAGATCACCACACTCATCGCATGGATGGCGAAGACGAACCGCTCTCCCCCGCTGCCCGTGTCGCCCAGCCAGCCCCAGACGAAGCCGACCCCGCTCTGCGTGGCCCCGATGATCGCATTGACGCCATGGGCGAGCACCTCGAAGACCCGGACCACCGGTGGAAACACAATCAGCAGCCATGCCAGCACGACCTGGAGCCCGATACCCGCCAGCACCAGGCGCCACGAGACGCTCCGACGCCGACTCGACAGCACAAGCGCAAGACCGACCATGAGCGCCACGCCCAGGATCCCGCTGAATCGCTCCATGCCTGCCTCCTGCGCGCGATCCTAATGCGTTGGAATCGTCCCCGCCCTCCGACAGGGCGCAAGGAGGCCCCCCAAAGGGCCGGTCTGCAGCGGACCACCCCCTCCTAGCCTTCTCCAGTGTCCGACGCGCCCGAGATCATCACGGGAATCGAAGCGGCGTGCGAGCACCTGCGCCGCCGGCTCGCCGCCTCATCGGAGCCGACGCTCGTCGCGATTGCCGGTCGCGTCGCATCCGGAAAGTCCACGCTTGCGCGCGCACTGGGGGACACCGTCATCACGACCGATCGCTACCTGCCGGACTACGCGAGGGTCGATCCGCTGGAGCGAGACCTCCCCGAGCACGCGGATCTCGCCCTGCTCGAGCAGAACCTGCGCGACCTGCTCGCCGGACGCCCGGCCCGCGTTCCCGTCTGGTCCTTCATCGACCATGCGCGTATCGCCTCGGAGATCATCGAGCCGGCCCCCTGCCTCGTCGTCGAGGGCATCCATGCGCTGCACGCACGCATCGCACCCCTCGCCCACCTGCGCGTGCTGGTCGAGGCGCCGCGTGACCTCCGCTGGCAACGATGGGAACGCCTGGAACGCAGCGGCGAGCGCGGGTGGGGCGTCGAACACGCTCGCTGGCACTTCGACAAGGTCGCCGAGCCGACATTCGACCGGTTCGAGAGCGAATATCGAGCCCGGGCGGACGCGATCGTGCGCAATTGTGAGGACATGCCCACGACTCCGTGAGCGCCATGCCGACACGCACGCGAGCGGTCCCTACCCTTGCTGCACCGTCTGTCGTTGGAGTTGCCGTGGAGGCCGCATGCGCATCCCGAATCTGGTTGTTCATCTGATCGTCCTCATGCCGCTTGCGCTCGCGTCGTGTGCCACCGCCCAGCACGAGCGTGTGCAGTACATCGTCGACCTCTCACGCCCGCAGACGCAACTGGTGGATATCACCATGGTGATCCGGGATGGCCCCCCGGAACCTCTGGAGGTCCGCCTGCCCGTCTGGCGACCCGGGCGATACGCCATCAACGATCATGCCGGGGCGGTCCAGGAGGTCCGGGCATCGACTCCCGACGGCACGACGCTGCCCATCGAGAAGACCGACAAGGCGACCTGGCGCATCGATCCCCGGGGGGCTGAGGAAGTCCGCATCGCCTACACCGTCTTCTGCAACGAGGCCCGCCTGCGCACCCGCCATGTCGACGACACGCACGCCTTCCTCGACGCGTCGGCGACCATGATGTACAGCCCTGCCCTGCGAGACGAGCCCATTCGCGTCAGCATCCACGCTCCCGACCACTGGCGGATCGCGACCGGCCTGGAAACCGCACCCGATGACCCGCGCAGTGTCCTTGCCCCCAACTACGACATCCTCGTGGACTCCCCGCTCGAGATCGGCGAGCACGACCTCATCGAGTTCGAGGTCGACGGCGTACCCCATGAGATCGTCATCTGGGGGCGGGGCGACTGGCACCAGCGATCCCTCGCCGACGACTTCGCCGCCATCGTGCGCACACAGGCGGACATCTTCGGGCACATGCCGTATACACGCTATGTCTTCATGATCCACTGCCAGCCGGGGTTCGGCGGGGGCACGGAGCACATCAACAGCACCATCATGGGCGCCCGCCCGGAGTCCTTCGAGTCCGACGACGCATACGAGGGATTCCTGGGCCTGGTCAGCCACGAGATGTTCCATACATGGAATGTCAAGCACCTGCGACCGGCGGGGATCGTGCCCTACGACTACCAGAAGGAGAACTACACGGACCTGCTCTGGTTCGCCGAGGGAACCACCAGTTACTACGACGACCTGACACTGGCCCGATGCGGGCTGATCGACATCGACGAGTATCTGGACCGTCTCTCCTCGCAGATCCGCTCGGTGCGTTCGACTCCCGGCAGGCGTGTGCAGAGCCTCAGCGAGTCCAGTTTCGACGCATGGATCAAGTTCAACCGGCGCAATGAGCACTCGCACAACAGCAGCGTGAACTTCTACTCGCAGGGGGCGCTGGTCAGCCTCCTGCTGGATCTCGACCTCCGCAACCGTACCGGGGGCAAGGTGACCCTGGACCGGGTCCTGCGCGAGATGGACGAGAGGTTTCCGCTGGAGGCGGGCGGATTCACGAGCGACGATCTTGTGCGCACGATCAGCGAGATGAGCGGGCACGACTATCGAGCCTTCTTCGACCGCTTCGTCGACGGAACCGACCCCTATCCACTGGAAGAGGCCCTGAAACTTATTGGCCTCGAACTCGTGCGGGATGGCGACGAGGACGAGGAGACCCGCGCGTATCTCGGGCTGTCCCTGCGCGATGCGGGCGGGCTGGCCGAGGTCAGCCGGATCAACGCCGACGGCCCTGCCTTCGACGCGGGCCTCAATGTCGGTGACCGCATCGTCGCGCTCGACGGCGTCGCGCTGGGCGCGGATGATCTCGACGATCGCCTCGACAAGCACCAGGCAGGCGACACCATCGTCTTCACCCTGCTTCGGCACGGCGTGCTGCGCGAGATCCCGGTGACGCTCGCAGAGCGTCCCGCGGGCAAGTGGACCGTGAGGCGTGTCGAGGATCCCAGCGACGATCAGAAGCAGGCCTTCGAGGCGTGGATCCACCAGCCGTGGGACGCCGGGGAGGGCGACGATTCCTGATGACCCATCAGCCGCCGTAGGTCAGGGGTCCTTCCGGTCCCAGCGGCAGGCCCAGCATCACCCATCCGATCAGCAGGATCGTCCAGACCACGATGAAGACGATGGAGTACGGGAGCATCAGCGAGACGAGCGTGCCGATGCCCGCCCTGGGAACATACTTCTGCATGAAGACGATCAGGACGATGATGTAGGGATTGAGCGGCGCGATGATATTGGTCGCCGAGTCCCCCACGCGATAGGCGGCCTGCGTCAGTTCGGGGCTGATGTTGACGCCCGGGGCCATGAACATGGGGACGAAGACGGGGGCGAGGAAGGCGTACTTGGCGGATGCCGATCCGATGAACAGGTTGCCCGCCCCGACCAGCAGGATGAATGCGGCCAGGAGCAGGGCCTTGGGCAGGCCGCTGGCGGCGAGGGTCTGCCCGCCGACGATCGCGAGCATCTCCCCGAGTCTGCTGTGGTTGAAGTAGGCGATGAACTGGGCGGCGAAGAAGGCCATCACGATGTACGGGGCCATGTCGATCATGGTCTGGGCCATGAGGCGGGCCATGTCCTTGTCCGAGCGGATCTCGTGTGTCACCACGCCGTAGACCAGCCCCGGGATCAAGAAGCCGATGAAGATCAGGGGGACGATCGCCTCGACCCATCGGCTGAACCGCTCGCCGGTACCGTGGAGCGGTCCCCATGCCGGCACCACCATGATCGCAAGGACAGCGAGGCAGAGCACGACGCTGAGGGCCGCCGAACCCAAGCCGCGCCTTTCCTCGGGCGACAGGCGGGTGTGAGCCAGGTCCACGGCGGCGTCGGGATCGGGTCCGCCATCTTCCGCGGGCTTGCGTTCATAGCGCGGCTCGACGAGATAATGCGTCACCGCCCAGCCCAGGAGCGTCAGCGCGAAGGTGCTGGCGATCATGAACCACCAGTTGCAGGTCGGGGCTACCTCATAGTCGGCGTCGAGCACACGGGCTCCGATGGTCGTGAATCCCGCAAGCAGCGGATCCAGGCCCGTCACGAGCAGATTGGCGCTGAACCCTGCTCCGATCCCGCTGAAGACCGCTGCGAGCCCCACCAGCGGCGACCTGCCCACTGCCTTGTAGAGCGCACACGCGATGGGAGGCAGGACGATATAGCCCGCGTCCAGGGCCATCGAACTCATGATGCCGATGAAGACCAGGCTCGGCGTCAGCATGCTGCGTGGCGTGATCTGCATGAACGCCTTGAGCAGCGCCCCGATCAGCCCGCTCTTTTCCGCAATCCCGATCCCCAGCATGCCGACCAGGACAACCCCCAGGGGCGGGAAGTCCATGAAGTTGTCGACCATGCTGTGGATGGCCCAGAAGAGCCCATCGCGCGTGAGCAGGCCGATCGGTTCCACCGTTTCGGAAGCCAGTTCGACCTGTTCGACGCCTTCGACGACGACCGTGCGCGAGACCGTTTTCTCCACCGTCCAGCC
>WGEO01000191.1 GCA_015492715.1 Phycisphaerales bacterium
GGATCCAGAATCGCTCCTGGAGTGCCTCCCCGCGTCCGAAGCGCCATCGCCATGTCTCGTCCGTGGCGACATAGATCACGCGTCCTGCGCCTGCTCGATCAGCGACTCATCGATGTCTCGGGAGAAAGTGTCCGCGTGCGTGCGCGCGATCCACGCGATCCGTCCGATCCGGGCGTCACGATCACCCTTCAGGGACAGCCCGCCGAGACCGCCGGCGTGCGCACCTATGAGGGTGTCTGGTCCTTCGCCGCCAGCGGACAGGTCCTGCTCGAGGCGATCGAGCCGTGGCTGGGAGCCCAGAAGATCGCAACGACGCTGCGTGTCCTCCGCGAGGACAGCGAGATGCTCCATCCAGAGGCCGATCACGAGTTTCTGGCGTCGATCCGCGAGCGCAGCGTCAAGCCGGGACTGGCAAGCAACGACATCCCGCCCATCGACCTTGCGCCGGAGGATTTATCCCGCCTTCCCGGGCTGATTCCGGTGCGGGACATCCGGTCTGAGGCCCCGCCGACCATCGAGCCGCTCTGGGACCGCTGGATGGTCCTTCTCGTGCTCATCGGTCTGCTGACGCTGGAATGGGTCGGGCGCAAGCTCGTGACCTTGGCCTGACGCAACCCGCAGGGCTATGGGGCGTTCAACTGCCAGCGGTGGTTCTCGCGGGTCGTGCGGTGTTTTCGGGTTGTGTTCGAGGAAACCTCAATCCGGACGCGGCAATCCGTCGAACAGAACCGTCGGGGCGTGTCGCCCGTCGTATGACGCGGGCATGGAGGAACGCGTGGAGCGAGTGGACCGGGACTCGGGCGACCTCGGGCATGTGTCGCGGTTGCGCGCGCGCCTGCTGCGATTGCGCGCACGGGCGCGGGCGCTGCTCCTGGCACGCGGAGCGGCTCGCATCGTTGCAATCTTCGTGCCCGCCATGCTGGTTCTCGGACTGTGCGACTACTTCCTGCGACTTCCGGCCGTCCTGCGGATCGCGATCTGGGGCGCGGGCCTCGTCGTGCTGATCCAGATGGTGCGCCGACTGATCCTTCCTGCGATGCGGTTCTGTCCGTCGCTGTCGGACCTGGCCCTGCGGGTCGAAGCGAGCGGGGTCGGCCGCGCAGACGGCCTGCTGGCGTCGGCGCTCGAACTGGATCCGTCCGATCCCCGATCGCGTGAGGCGGTGCTTCGAGCACGCGAGCGTCTGGAGGCGATCGGCCCCTGGCATGTGCTCGAGCCTGCCCGCTCACGGACGGTCCTGAGCGCAGGGGTGGCGTCTTTGATGGGTCTCGTGCTGCTGGTGGTGCTGACGCCCACGCTGAGCCTGATCGGCGCCCAGCGCCTGCTGCTGCCCATGAGCGGCGCGACCTGGCCCCAGCGCACGGTCGTCGTGGACAGCACGCAGGTCGGAGCCGTCCATCCGCTGGGAGTGGCGCTGGATCTGTCGGCGACGCTGACGCGATCGGCGCGCCCGGCGGGGCAGACGCGCGTCGTCGCCGTCGTGCAGATGATCCGCGACGGCATCCGCGACGACACGATCCGCCTGCCCATGTCCGCCCAGGGCGAGACGGACATCTATCAGCGCCGGGTGGAGACGGATATCGAGGGAAGCACCGAGGTCGCGCTGGAGTACTGGTTCGAGGCCGACGACGGCGCGAGCGAGCCCCGTCGGGTGCTGCTGGTAGCGACGCCCGAGGTCGCCCATGCCACGCTATCGGTCCAGCCCCCCCCGTACGCCCGCGAGGTGCTCGCCGGGAGCGATCTTGCGTTTGTCGGTCGGCGTGACCTGGGTCAGGGGCTGGACGAGCGGGCGATCGCCGGGCCGATGCTCGCGGGATCGACCTTCGAGTTCGACCTTCGCCTGAGCAAGCCGCTGGCATCGCTGGCGCCGGGATCGCCTCGCCCGGGGTGGCTGGACGACCTGTGCGCCCAGAACACGGACTGCGATGTCGAACTTGCGGGTGATCGGGTGCTGGTGCGGGGTGTGCTGCGGGCTCCTGCTCGCGTCGAGGTCTCGCTGCAAGACGAGCACGGCCTCGTCAATGCGCTGCCCAGCGTGTTTCACTTCGATGTCGTCGAGGATGCCCCACC
>WGEO01000192.1 GCA_015492715.1 Phycisphaerales bacterium
GGTCCTATACTCGCCGCTTACGCGAGGCGATCCATGCTCGTCACCGAGAAACGCCCTCGAAACCTGACCCACTGGCACGCCGGCCCCCTCCTCTACGGCGACTGGGGCACCAGCCGCCTCTATGTCCTCGGCCTCGCCTTCTTCTTCACGGGCGTCGAATCCGTCTTCTTCCTCCTCGCCATCGCCCTGCTCATGACCGCCGTCGCTTGGGCCTACACCCACATCTGCCGCCTCTTCCCCGACGGCGGGGGGGTCTACACCGCCGCACGACAGATCAACCCCGTCTTCAGCGTCGTCGGCGCCACCCTCCTCCTCTGCGGCTACCTCATCACCGCCGCCATCAGCGTCGTCGAGGCACTCCACTACATCTCCGTCCCCGACGGGCCCCTCCTCGTCGTCCTCTCCATCGCCATCCTGCTCCTCATCGGCACCGTCAACTGGCTCGGCGCCAAGAGCGCCGGCACCTTCGCCCTCGTCATCGCCGTCTGCGCCATCGTCATCAGCGCCATCATGGCCGTCCTCTGCCTCCCATTCGTCCCCCAGGGCATCCAGCGACTCACCCTCCTGCCCGATGTCTCCAACCTCGACCGCTGGATCAGCTTCACCGGCATCGTCCTCGCCCTCGCCGGCGTCGAGGCCGTCGCCAACATGACCGGCCTCATGAAAGAGCCCGTCGAGAAGACCGCGAAAAAGACCATCTGGCCTGTCCTCGCAGAGGTCGCCGTCCTCAACATCCTCTTCGGCCTGGCCCTCACCGGCATGCTCGGCTCCATGGAAGCTTTCAACTCCCTTCCCCAGCCCTTCAGCGCCGCAGACCCCGCGACCCTCTCCCCCGAGGCCGCCGAGCACATCGAGTCCATCAAGAACACCGCCATGGAGATCGTCGCCACCGAGGCCGCGACCCACGCCCTGGGGCCCGCCATGGGCGCCATCTTCGGCAAGGTCGCCGCATGGGTCTTCGCCGGACTCCTCCTCAGCGCCACCAACACCGCCGTCATGGCCATGGTCTCCGTCCTCTACGCCATGGCCCAGGACCGCGAACTGCCACGACCCCTCAAACGCCTGAACTATCCGGGCGTCCCCTACATCGCCCTCATCGTCTCCATCATCCTCTCCATCGCCATCGTCCTCATCGAGCGACGACCCGAGAAACTCGCCGAACTCTACATCATCGGCGTCTGCGGCGCCATCACCAGCACCGTCGCCAGCGTCGCCCTCAACGACAAACTCGGCCTCGGGCGACCCGCACGCATCGGCATGTTCGCCCTGGCCGCCTTCCTCGCCCTCGTCACCATCACCATCGTCCTCACCCGCCCCAGCGCCACCATCTTCGCCGGCGCCGTCGTCGCCGCCGTCCTCGTCTCCCGACAACTCCTCATCATCCAGCAGCGACGCCACCCCGAGCCGCTCGAAGAGCCCGAGGTCGGATGGCTCGCCCTCGTCAACAAGATGCCCGAGGACCTCGACCCCAGCGCCCCGCGCATCATGCTCGCCGCACGAGGACGCTACCAGTCCGAGTTCGCCGTCGACACCGCCAAACGCCGCGGCGCCATCCTCTTTGCCATCTATGTCCGCACCCTCCGCGTCATGAGCACCGGACCCCAGGTCGTCCCCTCCATCGAGGACGACCGACAGGCCCAGGAGGCCCTCGGCACGACCGCCCTCCTCGCCGAGCAGGCCGGCGTCCCCTTCGTCCCCATCTATGTCGTCAGCGACGACATCGCCGCCGAGATCCTCGACTACACCGTCACCTTCGGATGCGACACCCTCATCATGGGCAAGTCCCGCCGGTCCTTCTTCTCCCGCAAACTCGAGGGCGATGTCGTGACCAGGGTCGCCGAGAACCTCCCCGACGAGGTCGCCCTCATCCTCCGCAGCGCCGACAAGCCCCACAAAAGACGCTCCGCCTGATCTCCCTCCCGGACACGCGCCCTCACGCCCTACAGTCCACCCGCATGGACGACGCACACACGGACGGACCTGCCGACATCCTTGCCGACCTCACCGACGCACAACGAAGCGCGGTCGAGCACACCGAGGGTCCGCTCCTCGTCCTCGCAGCCGCCGGCAGCGGCAAGACGCGTGTCATCACCAGACGCATCGCCAACCTCATCGCCCACGGCATCCCCCCCTGGAACATCCTCGCCCTCACCTTCACCAACAAGGCCGCCCGGGAGATGCGCGAACGCGTCGACGCCCTCCTGGCGCACGACGAACGCCTCACCCGCGGCCTGACCATCACCACCTTCCACTCCCTCTGCGCACGACTCCTGCGCCGATACGCCGACCACGCAGGCCTCAGGCCCGACTTCACCATCTACGACGCCGCCGACCAGCTCGCCCTCATGAAACGCACCCTCAGCGAGCTCAACCTCTCCTCCTCCAACTTCCCCCCCCGCAGCGTCCTGTCGGTCATCAGCACCGCCAAGAACGACCTCAAGGACGCCGAGGCCTACGCCGCCGAGGCGGGCGACTTCTTCTCCACCCGCATCGCCCGCATCTTCCAGGCCTACGAGGCCAACCTCGAAAAGGCCGGAGCCGTCGACTTCGACGACCTCCTCGTCCGCACGGCAAGGCTCCTCCGCACAGACGATCAGGTCCGCGCAGAAGTCCAGCACCGCTGGCCCTACCTCCTCATCGACGAGTACCAGGACACCAACCACGCCCAGTTCATCATCGCAAGCCTCATCGCAGGCAGCGGGCGCACGCTCCCGGGTGTCGACGAATCCCTCCCACCCAACATCTGCGTCGTCGGCGATCCCGACCAGTCCATCTACGCCTGGCGCGGCGCCGATATCACCAACATCCTCGAGTTCGAGGAGCAGTACCCCGCCGCACGCGTCATCCGCCTGGGCGAGAACTTCCGATCCACCGCACCCATCCTCGCCGTCGCCGACAGCCTCATCCGCCGCAACAAGCAACGAAAGCACAAGGACCTCATCGCATTCCGCACAGGCGGCGACCCCGTCACCGTCGAGACCTGCATCGACGAGCACGACGAGGCGAGCCGGACCTGCGACTTCTTCCAGACCCTCCACGACAGCGGCGTCCCCTACAAAGAAATGGCCGTCTTCTACCGCACCAACGCCCTCAGCCGCGTCATCGAGGACGAACTCCGAGCCCGCGCCATCCCCTACACCATCGCCCGCGGCACCGCCTTCTACGAACGCGAAGAGATCAAGAACGCCATCGCCTACCTCCGCGTCGTCGCAAACCCCGCAGACAGCGTCAGCCTCCTCCGCATCATCAACACACCAACCCGCGGCATCGGAAAGACCACCATCGCCCACCTCGACGAGTTCGCCGGGCGCGAGAACCTCACCCTCTTCGAGGCCCTCCGACGGGCCGAAGAGGTCCCGGGCGTAACCCCCCGCAGCGCCGCCGCCGTCGCCCGCTTCGTCGCACTCATCGACAGCCTCACCGGCGCAGGCTCGTTCATGGGCGCCCAGATCTCCGACTCCCTCGCCGACCTCGTCGAACGCACCATCCGCGAATCGGGCCTCGAAAAGCACTACAACTCCCAGGCCGACGCATCCGGATCCGAGGCCGACGCCCAGCGGCTGGAAAACCTCGCCGAACTCGTC
>WGEO01000193.1 GCA_015492715.1 Phycisphaerales bacterium
GCCCCTCACCGGCGCCCAGTGGATCGCCGGCGCCGTCGCCGTCGCAGGCGCCCTGCTCATCCTCCTCGTCCAGGCCCGGGTCAACCGCCACCGGCGCTCGTCGCACCAGCCCGCCGAATCTGCACCCGGGCAGCCCGCCCGCAAGCCCGCCCTCGCCGAGGCCCGCGCCCGCTGACACCCCCGGCGCAGAAAAACACCCGGGCCGTCCGACCCGGGTGCGACGAAGCACACACCGCCGGATGGCCTCAGTGCAGCCCGAGCAGGTCGCCCACGATCGGACCGTACTTGACGATCAGCCCGGCGAACACCACCGACACGATCGAGATCAACTTGATCAGGATGTTCAGGCTCGGCCCGCTCGTGTCCTTGAACGGATCGCCCACCGTATCGCCCACCACCGTCGCCTTGTGATCGTCCGATCCCTTGCCGTACACGATCGCATCGCCCTGCCCCTGCTTGACGAACTCCTCGGCACGGGCCACGATCGCATCCCGGATCGACGACGGAATCTTCTCCCGCACCGACGCGTCCGAGACCACCTGCTCGGCGGTGATCCTCCCGTAACTCTCGATCAGCTTCTTCGCGTTGTCCCACGCCCCGCCCGAGTTGGCCATGAACACCGCGACCGCAAAGCCGCTCGTCAGCCCGCCGGCCAGCAGGCCCATGACGCCCGGCACGTCCAGCACCAGCCCGACCATGATCGGCACGATGATCGCCAGCAGCGCCGGGATCACCATCTCCCGCTGGGCGCCCGCCGTCGAGATGCTCACGCAGCTCGCATAGTCCGGATAGTGCACACCCTCGAAGTCCACCTGCTTGGGCCAGCACTGCGGATCGCTGATGTCGCTCTCGTTCATGCCCTGGGCGCGGAACGCATCGCGCATCTTGGCGAACTGACGCCGGCACTCACGCATCATCGCGTACGCCGCGCGACCCACCGCGTTCATCGTCAACGCGCAGAACAGGAACGCGATCAGCACGCCGAGGAAGATTCCGCCCAGCAGACGCGGGTTCGTGACCGTCACATCGTAGAAGGCCAGCACATCGCGCAGCTGCGCCGCCTCCGTGTTCACCGCCGTGAAGGTCGTCACCGCGTTGTTCAGCCCCACCTTGCCCGCGAGCATCACCTCGCGCGCCTCGGGATTGAACCGCTGCGCCAGAAACTCGTGCGTCGGGCTGCGCTGGTCGTTGTCCACGCCCATCGGACGCGACAGCGTGAACGCGCTGAACCGGTCACCCGGGCGGATCGTCGACAGATCACCCGAGCCCATCTGCTCCTCGTCGATCAGGATCGCCCCGACCACGCCGACCTCCCCGCTCGCACGCATGCCCGCGTCCGGGTCCGACTCGTCGACCGGCTCGGCCTCCTTGTACGCGATCGCGAACTTCCCGTGACCCTCGTACACCGCGACCGCCCACTCGCCCTCCTCGAACACGAACGACGACGCGTTCTGCTCATAGAAGGTCTTCGACTGCATGTCGATCTGCGTCTGCACCACCTGCACATACGCCGCGAACAACGCCAGCGCCGTCAGCGCCGCAGAACCGATCGCAAACCCCTTGCCCGTCGCCGCCGTCGTGTTCCCAAGGCTGTCGAGCATGTCCGTCCGCTCACGCACATGCGGCGGCTGCCCCGTCATCTCCGCGTTCCCGCCCGCGTTGTCCGCGATCGGGCCGTACGCGTCCGTCGCCAGCGTGATGCCCAGCGTGCTGAGCATCCCCACCGCCGCGATCCCCACGCCATACAGACCCATCAGGAAACTCTCGTTCCCCCCCGCAAGCGTGAACGCCGCGATGATCGCGATCACGATCGTCAGAAGGCTCGCCCAGGTGCTCTTCATCCCCTCGGCGATGCCCGAGATGATCACCGTCGCCGGACCCGTCAACGCCTGCTCGGCGATCCGCTTCGTCGGCGGATGCTCGTAACTCGTGTAGTACTCCGTCGCATACGCGATCACCAGACCCGCAAGCAGACCAGACACGATCGAACCGCCCAGACCCCACGGACTCGTCACGCCCTCGAGCCCGCCCGCCGACGAGCGATTCGTCAGCATGAACAGCAGCCCGAACGACCCGATCAGGATCAGGGCACTGGCCACATACACGCCGAAGTGCAGCCCCTTGAGCAGCTGCGCGAAACTCGCCCCCTCCTTCGCCTTGACCGTGAACACGCCCAGCACCGAGGCGATGATCCCGAAGCCCGCGATCGCCAGCGGCGCCGCCGCCAGCTTCATCGCAAGCTCCGCCCCGCCCCCGGGCAGGCTCATCGCCGCCGCCGCACCCAGCGCCATCGTCGCCAGGATCGACCCGTAGTAACTCTCGTACAGGTCGGCGCCCATGCCCGCGACATCACCGACATTGTCGCCCACATTGTCCGCGATCGTCGCCGGGTTGCGCGCGTCGTCCTCGGGAATCCCCGCCTCGACCTTGCCCACGAGGTCCGCCCCGACATCCGCCGCCTTCGTGTAGATCCCGCCGCCCACACGCGCGAACAACGCCTGCGTGCTGGCGCCCATCCCGTAACTGAGCATCACCGTCGTCAGCTGATCGATCGGCATCCCCAGCGCATTGAGCACCAGGAACCAGATCGACACATCCAGCAGCGCAAAGCCCACCACATTCAGGCCCATCACGGCACCGGAGCGGAACGCCACCGTCAGCCCGTCGTTGAGCGACTCCTTCGCCGCCGCCGCCGTCCGCGCGCTCGCGTTCGTCGCCATCCGCATCCCGCGCCAGCCGCACAGCCCGCTCAGAAGCCCCGCGATCGGAACCCCGATCATGCTCTGCCAGGGCTGCAACTTCAACGCCGTCAGCAGCCCCAGAAACGCCACCAGCACCACGAACACGACCGTGACGACCTTGTACTGACGCTTCAGGTACGCCATCGCACCCTCGCGGACCGCCTGCGCGATCCGCTTCATCTCGTCGTCGCCCTCGCTCCGCTTCATCACCGTCGCGGAGAAGATCTGCGCCATGATCAGCGCCAGCAGGCCCCCCGCCGGCGCCAGCCAGTACGGCAGCGGGATCGCGTCGATCGTCCCCAGCGTCAGAAACATCGTGTCCATCGAAGATGACTCCCCAGTTCGACGGAGACCTTCCGCCCCCGCCCATCAGCCGTGCGCGAAAAAAAGAAATCTCAAAGCAACCCGTCGGGCATACACCCACGCCCCACGAGGG
>WGEO01000194.1 GCA_015492715.1 Phycisphaerales bacterium
GTGCCGGGGTTGGGGCAGGAGCCGAACGAAAGATCTATGAAATCGACATAGCCGAAGACGGCGGAGTTGTTGATGGTGATGGCGCCGCAGGAGCGGATGTAGGCACCGCAGGTCTTGACGGTCTCGTCAAACTCGAACTCGCCGGGTTCGCCGAGGCCATCGTCGATCACATCGTTGGAAAAATCGCCCAAGAGCGAGCTGGAGCCGCGCACAAAGTGGAGGTTGCTCTTACAGCCGGAGAGCCAGAGGGCACCATCCGAGTCATCAATCTCGGCGTCCACGATGAGTTCGCCGTCGGCCTCGATGCGTCCCTGGTTGAAGATGACACCATCGGATGTCGAGCCGGCGAGGCCCTCGATGGTCATGGCACCAATGATGCCGTTGTCGGCGGCGGCGAGTTGGTTCTTGAGGACAATGTCGCCGGCGATCTGGATCTTGGACGCGGTGGTGTCCGAGGCCCGGATACTGCCCTCGCCCGCGACCGTATGGCCCTTGTTGACGAACCTGAGGCTTCCGCCTGTGGCTGAGTTCTGATCGAATATCAGGACGACGGTCCCGTTGACGATCGAGTTGTCCGAAAGAATACAGTTGGGCTGGAGCGGCTGGCACTCGTGCGCGATGTGATCGTCATTCTCGAGTGTGAGCGTGACGCCGGGATTGACTCTGAGAGTGCCATCACTCTCGACTACCATCGTATCGATGGTGGCATCCACGGTAACGATACAGTCCATGTCCTCGGGAATGACAATGCGGTCATTCGCGTCGGGAATTCCCTGCGTAATCCAGTTGGCAGGGTTATTGAAGTTACCGGAGGGAGCGTTGAATGTGAACACTTGTTGCGCAGGGGCGTTGCTTGCGGCCAGCCCAATCGCCATCAAGGCGACCATAACGGCATGCATGACGATTACCTCCTTCTCCGTGCGCCACGACGACCACGCATGGCGATTTGTATGTCTATGCCCTATAATTGTACCAGAAAATGAATGAAAGCCAAGCCTGAACGGCGTTTGGGAAGTATTGTATACTGCGTCTTCGTGGCTGCGCGGTGGCATCGCGCCCCCGAGGATAAACCGGAGTTCGCAATCATGAATGCAATGATTGTGAGGCAGAAAATCGTTGGGCTTTCCGCGATTATATCTGTTGCGCTCCGCAGTATCGCTGTCTTGCCCGCTTGGGCATTCCCGCCGGAGCGAGACCTCCTGTTTGGGCCGACCGTTCAGCGCACAGCGATCGAGGATTTCATAACCGGCGATGGCGATGGCACCTCGCTCGTGTTCGCGGACTTCGACAACGACGGATGCCCTGATGCACTTGTCGCGACTGCCCCGGCGGGCTTTCTCAACGGCGACCCCACATTTGTCGCGGTGCTTCGTGGACACTGTAACGGGTCGTTTGATGTGCCAGTGCAATATGGCGCCGGCCTGGAGCCCGCCCAGGCCCTTCCGATCGACATCGACGGCGATGGGTGGTTGGATATCGTCGCCTGCAACGCGTCGGACAATACGGTGTCGATTCTGCGCAATCGGGGCGACGGCACATTCGAGGATCAAGTCGCGTATCCGGCGGGCAATGAGCCGAGGTCCATGATCGTGGGCGATGTCAACGGCGACGGGCTCGACGATGTGGTGGCGCTGAACACGCTCAGCGGCGATGTGTCAGTACTGCTGAACGCGGGCGATGGGACACTCTTGCCCGAGACGCGCGTGCCTGTCGGGGGCGTGACGCCGCGTGGCGACGGCAATCGCAACTTTCCGTTTCCCGGGCCATTCATGGGTGCGGGGGATCTCGATGGCGATGGCGACATCGACCTGGCGATTCCCGCGAGGCGGCGCGTCAAACTGCTCATCAATGACGGGCAGGGCCAGTTTGCTCCGGGGCAGGAACTGGGCGCGCCGGACAACGATGTGTACCAGACGCTCGTGACCGACCTGAACTGGGACGGGTTGCCCGACATCGCGTGCTCGATCTTCAACTTCGACGAGCGGTCCTCCCTCGCGGTCGTCTTCCGCAACGCAGGCGCAGGCTCGTTCCTTCCCGGGGATGTGTACGATGTGAATGTGGAGAACGGTGTCGACGCGCTGACGACGGTCGACGCGGGGGACATAGACGGCGACGGTGATGCGGACCTGGCGTTCGGCGGGTGGTTCCTCAGGGAGAGTCATCCGATTCTCCTGAACGACGGAACGGGGCTGTTCGACACGCTGGTTGCGAACGAGATCTTTCAGGAGCCCTGGGTTGTGACGCTGGAGGATCTGACCGGTGATTGCTTGCCGGACCTGTCGTATCTGACCACGCGCATCCGTTCGGCGCTGCGGATGCATCCGAACGATGGGACGGGGCGTTTCATCGGGCCCGCACGCGAGCCGCGCACGGATATCTTCACGCTGGGATCGCGTCCATCGATCGAGGTGGCGGATGTGGATGGTGACGGCGACCCGGACGCGATTGGCGCGCGTCAGCGGGACATGTTCCTGGAATCACGCATCGATGTGCTCATCAACGACGGCACGGGCGATCTCGATTGGATCGAGGTTCTCGACGACCCCGAGGAGATGATCTCGATCGAGCGTGTGCTGGCGGTCGACTTCCGACTCGACGGCGTGCCGGAAATCGTCGCGGGCGACACGGGTTGGCCGGGCGGGTTCGATCAGGCGGGACGGCTGTGGCTCATCGAGAACGACGGGGCGTTGGGCTTCTCGCCTCGCATCATTCATGAGTTCGGCGAGTCGTTTCCGCTGGGGGTTGAGGCCGCGGATGTGGACGGTGACGGGGACATCGATCTCGTGGCTTCGCATGTGCAGATGGCACGCGAACGCGATGACTTCGACGAGCCGCAGTTCCGACGCATCCGGGTGCTGCTCAATCGCGGCGATGAGACCTTTGAGATGAGCCAGGATCTGCACCTCGAGACGATCGAGCGGAACCTCTACCATGGCGGCTTGGCTCTGGCTGACCTCGATGGGGATGGGGATCTGGATATCGCCGGCGAGACATCGAAGTGGAACATGCCGGGCATCCTCGTCACATTCCTCAACGATGGATCGGGACGATTCGAGGAGAACGCCCGCATCGAGACGGCGCCGCACCCGGAGTCCATCCGGGCCGGCGATGTGGATGGGGATGGAGCGATCGAGCTCGTCGTGCTCTGCAATCATAACACGACGCTCGATGCACTGCATCCGCATATTCAGGTGTTCGATCTGGTTGATGGCACGCCCGTGCTCGCACACGAGGAAACGGATATTCAGATTCTCTCCGAGGGCGCGATGCGTCTCGTCGACATCGACCGCGACGGATATCTCGATTGTGTGTACGGAGATGTCGCAGGGCGTGTGATCGTGCAGCGCGGGCGGGGCGATGGGACATTCGAGGACGCCGAGGGGTACAGTTCGAACGGTGTGTTCGCCGTCGCGGTGGGGGACTTCAACGGAGACACCCGTCTGGATACCATCGCGAGCACGCTGGGCGGTATTATCTCGTGGTATGATGTGAACCTCAATCGCTCGCTCTTTTCGCCGTGTCCCGCGGATGTAACGGGGTCGAGCGATCCGGACGATCCGCGGTACGGCGTGCCCGATACCATGGTGACCCTGGACGACTTTCTTGTGTTCCTGGATCTCTTTGCAGCAGGAAGCCCCCGCGCAGACATCTCGGGATCGAGCGACCCCGGCGATGACGGATACGGCGTCCCGGACGGGGTCCACGATGTCGCGGATTTCTTCACATACCTCGATCGATTCGCCGAGGGATGTCCGGAGTCGTAGCAACTATTTCCGCGGATGACAACTCGCGTGGACATCCTTGAGGTGCTCGCGGTCCACATGTGTGTAGATCTCGGTCGTGGAGATGTCGGCGTGCCCGAGCAGCTGCTGGACGGTCCGCAGGTTGACCCCGCCGATGAGCAGGTGCGTCGCGAAGCTGTGGCGCAGCGTGTGCGGGTGGACATCGCGGAGCCCGGCCCGACGGGCGTAGGTGCGCACGATGTGCCAGACGGCCACACGCTCCAGCGGACGCCCCGTGCGCGACAGGAAGACACGCCCCCGGTCGCGCCCGTCGGGGCGAAGCAGCTCACGACGCACGGAATCGAGGTATCGTCTGAGCCATATCGCGGCGGGCTCGCCCATCGGCACGAGGCGCGTCTTCGAGCCCTTGCCCGTGATCCGGATGGATCGCCGGGCGAGGTCCAGATCGCCCAGGGCGATGCTCCCGACCTCACTGGCGCGCAGGCCCGAGGCGTACATGAGTTCGAGGATCGCCCGGTCGCGCACCCACAGTTCGGGTCCTTTCTTCTGTGCGCGGGCTCCGGAACGCGCAGCCTCGACGAGGCGGCGCATCTGCGACGGGCTCAGCACCCCCGGCAGACGACGCCAGCGCCGCGGGGCGTCGATGTGCTGGGCAAGATCCTCTGCCGTCAGGCCCCGGGCGAACAGCCAGCGCGAGAACATCCGGATCGCGGCGATGTGCCTGGCGACGGTGCTCGAGCCGAGGCCTCGCACCGTGCGGAGTGCCTGCACATGGCTCAGCAGATGGCTGGGCAGGATCTGGGCAGGGTCCGTAACGCCCTCGGCGTCGAGGTCCTCGAGCAGATAGCGCAGGTCGCGCCCGTAGGCCGTGAGCGTCGCGGGGGCGAGCCCGCACTCGACACGCAGATACGCGAGGAAGTCGCCGACGGCATCATCCAGGGGGGTGCTCACGGATCACAGATCGGAACGACGGGCCGGCCGTGGAGAAAGAAAAACGCCCCCGGGAGTCATCCCGGGGGCGCTGCGGTCAGCGGTTCGGCGACTCGGGATTACCCGAGCAGCTGGAGGACGGACTGCGGCTGCTGATTCGCCAGAATCAGCGAGTTACTCGCCGCGGCAGAGAGGATCTGCGAGCGGGTCAGGTTCGCGGTCTCGACCGCGAAGTCCGCGTCGCGGATCACGCTGTCGGCGGCGGCGGTGTTCTCGACCGCGATGCCCAGACTCCGGATGGTGGCACCGACGACATTCTTCTGGAACGCACCCAGGCGTCCGCGGAGGCTGGAGATCTCACTGATGGCCGCCTCGACGACCTTCTGCGCGTTCTCCAGATCGCCGTCGACGACATTCAGCGTCTTGCCCGAGCCGAGGTCGTCGAGGTTGAAGAAGGTGCCCAGATTGTCGGTGTCCTCGGTCTTGCCCAGCTTGCGGGCCGCGACCTCGGAGATGCCCAGCGACACCTTGCCCGAGATGTCCACATTGCTGGCCAGCTGGAAGTCCGCACCACCGCCGCTGATGGTCAGAGCGCTGATCGACCCGAGGGTCTGGCTCGCGGTGGCGGTCAGCGTCATCTCGATGTTCAGCGTGTCGGTGTTGACGCGGATGGTCCGACCGTCGCTGGTCGCCGCGACACCATTGATGTTCGCCCCCAGATCCTGCCCGGAGTCCTTCACGCCGTTGGTGGCGTTGGCAAAGGTGGACTCTGCCGAGCTCTTGGCCGTGTTGGCGTCGTCATCCTCGAACTTGAAGATGCCCGCGCCCTGGATCCCGCCGTCTTCGACGACCTTGACGCTGACGAACGCGTCGGAGCCGTAGGCGATGCTGTTGAGCACGACACCGGAACTGTTGGCGGTGGCCTTGACGCCCGTGACATCGCTGAAGGTGTTGATGGCCGCGGCGACATCGCTGGCGGTCGTGCCCGAGCTGAAGCTCAGCTCACGCGAGCCCAGCGCGCCGGCGATCTCGATCGTGAAGGCGCTCGAGGCACCGCCCAGGTCCACGGCGGTCCCGCCGAAGTCCAGGGCCAGCTTGCCCTGCTGGGCCGACTGGGTCACGATCACATCGACATCGAGGCTCGAGCCGTTGAACTTCGCCCCGTTGACGGTGACATCCGAGACCGAGGTCGAGATGTTGGTGGTCTCGTAGTCGAAGGTGCCGTTCAGGAGCTTGACACCCTGGAAGTTGGTGCTCGAACTGATCCGATCGATCGTCTGGAGGATCGAGTCGATCTGGAGCTGGTTTGCTTCCTTCTCCTCGGCGCTCAGGCCGGCGGTGTTCGCCGTGCTGGTCACCAGCCCCTGCAGTTCGGTCAGCAGGCCGGAGATCTCCTGCAGGCCGCCCTCGGCGATGTTCACGACGAGGTCGGCGCGCTCGGCGTTGCTGATGGCGGACCTGGTCGCGTTCAGCTCCGAGCGCAGGTTCTCCGAGGCGATGAGACCGGCCGGATCATCCTTGCCCCGATTGATCCGAAGTCCCGTGGCCAGTCGCTGGAGCGAGGTGTTGAGGTTGAGGTTGTTCTGCCCCAACACCCGCTGAGCGATCAGCGTCCCGACATTTGTGTTGATCCGACTCATGATTTCCTCCGTGAACAGTCCGGCAGGCTGTCATCCTCTCGGCCTGTCGCCGACCGCTGGCGCCTCGCTCGAGGCATTGGTTGTCCCAGGGTCTTGCGTGCCTCACGCTCGACCCGCCCCGTCCGCCTCCAGCGGACGCCTCGCCCAGCGACCGCCGCCGGGCTTGGTGTCGATCGGCGCCGAAAGGACCTCGGTTGAGTCCGGGATCGCACTAGCCTGCGGGTTTTTCGCCCTCCGACCGATGTGGAGCGGTCTCCATGCGAAAAACGCCCCCTTTGGGGGGCGTCTGTTCGGGGCGGATTCGCGTCCGAGAACTATCCGAGGAGTTGGAGCACCTGCTGGGCCTGCTGGTTGGCCAGCGCCAGCACCGTCGTCCCGGAACTCGACAGGATCTGGGCCCGCGTCAGTTCGCTGGTCTCCAGGGCGAAGTCGGCGTCGCGGATCAGCGAGTTGCTCGCAGACAGGTTCTCGAACGCCGACTGCAGGCTCCGGGTGTTGGGCTGCAGCACATTGCGCTCGAACGCCCCGAGCCGACCTCGCAGGATCGAGATGTCGTCGATCGCCTTGGAGAGGATCTTCTGGGCGCCGGTGAAGTCGTTGCGCGCCAGGCTCGCGGCGATGCTGTTATCGCCCCCGGTCCGCAGCGAGTCCAGGAACTGGATCGAGCCGTTGACATTGACCCCGCCCAGGTTCGAAGCCGCGACCGACTGCACACCCACGCCGACCTGCTGCAGGGCGTTGACCTCGGGGCCGAGCTGGAACATCGCTCCCCCGCCCGTGATCGTGAAGGTGGTCGCGGCCTGGCTCGGCGTGGTCGCGAAGTCCTCGTCGAGGAGCATCTCCACCCCGAGGGTCGTCGTGTTCAGCGAGATCTCGAGCCCGTTGCTCGCCGCCAACGCACCGTTGATCAACGCCGTCACATCCGTGCCGGCATCACGGTTCGCACTCGTCAGGTTGCTGTCGGTCCAGTCGAACGGCTCCGGCGGCGTGTAGCCGTCGGGGAACCGGAAGGTCTCCCAGCCATCGTCGTCCGGATCGTTCGGGCGGTCGATGCGCGTCACCGAGACGAAGGCGCTCGAGCCGTAGGCGATGCTCTTGAACGCGATCCCCGAGTTGGGATCGCCATTGATGAGTTCGGCCTGGACCCCCGTCAGGCTGCTGAGGTTGTTGATCGCCGAGACCATCTGGTCCAGGGTCTGCCCCGAAGTGAAGTTCACGGTGCTGACGCCGTCGGGGCCCCGGATCTCGAGGGTCACGCTGCTGGCCAGTTGCCCGGCGACGGGCTGGATGTCGCCCGAGAAGTACAGCGCGCCGGTCTGGGCGCTGGCGATGACATCGACCTCGACATCCAGCTGGGTCTGGTTGACGAAACTCGCGTTGTTGACGCGCACGGAATCGATCGCGTCGCCCGCCACGCCGCTGAGCGTGTAGTCGCGCGAGCCGTCGAGCAGTTTGAGTTGCCCGAACTTCGCGGTGTTGGAGATCCGGGTGATCGAGTCGATCGCCGAGTCGATCTGGAGCTGGTTCGCCTCCCGCTCCTCGACCGAGTTGGCGCCGGTGTTGGCCGCCTCGACGATCAGCGACCGGATCGAGTTGAGCAGCTCGCTGACCTCGATCAGCGAGGCCTCGGTCGTCGCGATGACGGCGCTGGCCCGCTCCCCGTTCTTGATGCCCTGCTGGACGCCCTCGAGATCACTCCGGATCCGCTCGGAGATGATGAGGCCCGCCGGGTCGTCGCGCCCCCTGTTGATGCGCAGCCCGGAACTGAGCCGCTCGAGACGCAGCTCGAGTTCCCGGTTCGTGCGCGACAGTCGCGACTGGGCGATGAGGCTCGGGATGTTGCTGTTGATCCTCGACATGAGAATCCTCCATGATCTGCCTGGATCGTTGCGGCGCGTCCTGTGCGCCCTAGGCCGTCTGCTTCGAATCTCCTGTGCCGCTCTGTCCCTTCCCGCGCACGCTCGCGCCGGGAGGAACCGCTCGGCTGCTCTGCGACACGCGCGTGCGTGCCGGTCCGGGGCTGATGGGTGTCCGCAGCGCGTCGAGCCCGTCGGCATCCAGACGCGCCGCCTCCTCGTTCTCCCGCCGGATCGCCTCGTACACCTCCTTGCGATGCACGGCGATCCTCGATGGGGCGTTGATCCCGAGGCGGACCTTGTCGCCCCGAATGTCGACGACCGTGATCTCGATCTCGTCGCCGATCATGATGGTCTCGTCGCGTTGGCGGCTGAGCACCAGCATTGGTGAGTTCCTGTCTCGCGAGCGGCCCGATCCATGGACCGCGCTGGGTGAATCCGAACATCCATGCGGGAGCCGACACATGCCGGCGACCGCGAGACACACTTCGATCCGGGCCCTACGCCGTGCGACGGGCCTCCTCCTGGACACGCACGAGCGGGTGACGCGTCGTCCATCGCTTCTCCGCGACGACGATCTGCTCGCCCTCACGCGTCAGCGTGTTGACGATCAGCGGACCCTGAAGGTTGCCCGTGAGCACGCCCTCGACCTTGTTGACGATGACGAAGACCTGGGCGTCGTCGAGCTTCTCCAGATGGAGCGCCTCCATCTGCTCGCGACGGATGGGAACATTGTAATCCGGCACGAACAGGGCAGGGTCCGTCACCACGAACGCCAGCGCCGGATCGTCCAGCGACTGCAGCCAGAAGAAGCACGCGTCCTCCCCGGGCTCCAGCAGACAGAACCGCCTGCGATCCGGAAACCCCAGCAACCCCTTCTCGAAGGAGATCACGCGATCCTCCGCGATCTCGATCACACCAAAGCGAGTGGTCCGCACATCCATGGGTCCGCTCCACATTTCCCGGCCCGTCCAACGCGCCATCCGCGCACTCCGCGCGGCTGCGACCTCCTGTCGCCGATACCCGCCGGGGCCGATCCGCCGGGCACGACACGATCTTCCAATCTCCGACGCGGGCTCTCACCCGCGACGGGGACTACCCGAGGAAGTCCAGCAGCGACAGACGGTTCAGCTGCGCCGCCGACTGATACCCTGCCTGCAACTGCGTCTGCAGCAGGCTGAACCGGCTCGCCGCCTCGACGAAGTCCAGATCCTGGATCTGGCTCCGCACGGTCTCGTCCAGCAGTGTCCGCTCCTCCTGATGACGCATCGCCTGCTCCAGCCGCTGGGTGTGCCCCCCGACGACCGCCCGTGTCTCGGCGAGCCGGGAGATCACCTCCTCGAGATTCCCTGCCGCAATCGAGATGCCAAAGGTGTCGTCATCCTCCAGAGCCGTGCGAAGATCCAGCAACTGCGTGAAGACATTGTCCGGACGGACCGTCGCGCGGTCCTCGCCCCGCAGCGTCCCCGTCGCCTCGTCGTAGATCCCGTCCAGCAGGCCCAGCTGCCACGCCGCCGGCGAGTTGTTCTTCGCCTCCACCGTGATCCCGTCCTCGATCGTCGGATCGCTCGTGTCCTGTGTCAGCGCAATCCCGTTGGGCGAGGTGCTCAGGCTCGCGCTGAACAGATCCGGGTCCAGGCCGGCATCCGCGAGTTGCTCGTCCGCCTGATCGTTGATCGCCGCCAGCAGCGTCTCGACCGTCCGCACATCCTCCGCCCCAAGGTTGATGCCGATCTCGAAGCCGTTGCCCAGCGTGATCGCAAAGTCGATGTCCTGCGTCGGGTCCGGCTCGCCGCTGACCGGATCCACGCCGCCGGATACGAACTCGACGCCCCGCCCGTCGTTGAACACGCTCAGCGGCGTCGACAGGCTCAGCGTGCGGATGCCCAGGGCGCCCGCCGTCGGCGTCTCCTCATCGACCTCCTCGATCGACAGCGCCATGTCCCGCGTCCCCGCGACCTCGTTGACCACCACGAGCCGGTCCGACTCCTGATCGATCTCGACGCGCAAACCCAGCCCGGTTCCCTCGATCAGATCGCGCAGATCCTGCACGCTCTGCGCACCGGACAGGTCCACCACCTGACTGACACCCATCGCCCGGATCCGGATCTCGCCCAGCGGCTCGTCCAGCGCAGACAGCGCCTCGATCGGCGTCGTCCAGGTGATCCGCGGGTCCAGCCCCATCCCCTCGCCGTCGTCCTGACTGAAGATCATCGAGCCGTCGTCGTCGTTGAGCCCGAGGTCCAGGGCCGAGGTGCCCGCCCCGACATCCTCGAAGACGATCTCCATCGGGTCCTCGTCCGCAGGGACGCTCTGCACATCGATCAGGATCTTCTTCCCGCTGATCGACACACCCTCCGGACCAAGCACCTCCGTCTCGCTTTCCGCCTCATACCCGCGGATCGCCGACTCGAGCGCATCGATCACATCCTGCACCGTGTCCGCATGGGACAGATCGACCCGCGCGATCTCCTCGCCGTTCATCTGGATCGAGACCTCGCCGAGCGTGACCCCCAGCCCGCGCGCCCCGCGCAGATCCGCGATCCGGGTCTCGCCCGTCAGGTCCGGATCGAGGTCCACATCGCCGACCACCCGCCCCGAGGTCGAGCCCATGACCGATGCGCCGAGCGTGATGGGCACGACGACGCCCTCGCCCAGGTCCGTCTCCAGCCCCTCGTCCCCGGCGCGATACCGATAGCCCCCGAGGAAACTCTCGACGGGGCTGCGCCCGGGCGTCGTCCCACCGAACAGATGGCCCGCCACGCCCTCGCGGTTGGCCACGCCCAGCATCCCGTCGATCAGGGACTGGACGACCACCGCCTGCCCCCGGCGCTCGTCCGGGCCGGACGAGAAGTTCAGCTGGCTCAACGCGATCTCGCGCGCCTTCGTCGCAAGGTCCGTCGCCTCGCCCAGCGCCGTATCCAGCTCCAGCAGGGCGGCGTCGGCGTGCTCCATGTTCCGCTTCAGCTGCGCACCACGCTCCAGCCGCTCATTGATCAGCGAGATCGTCGCCGCCTTCACCGCGTCGTCGCTCGGACGGTTGATCGCAAGGCCCGTCGCCAACTGCTCCTGCAGGCGGGCCATGATCAGATTCGTCCGATTCAGCGAGCCGCTCGTGGCCCGGCTGATCAGCAGGTTCGGAATCCGCGAGATGCCGGAAGGAATGCCGCTCATGGTTACACGATCGAGATGAGGGTCTGCAGGAGCTGATCCGCGACCGCGATCACGCGGGCCGCGCCCTGATACTGTCGCTGGAAGTTCAGCAGGTCGATGGACTCTTCGTCCAGGCTCACGCCACTGATGCTCGCACGCTGTGCCTCGAGATTCTCGCGCACGATCGTCGCGGCGCTCTCACGCGACAGGGCACTGCCGCTGCGTCCGGCGACCCGCTGCACGCCGTCCTGCCAGAAGCCCCGGAAACTCGCGCCGCTCAGCCCGTCGATCGCCGTGTCCTGGAGCTGCGCGATCGCGATGGCCGTCCCGTTCTCTACCAACTCCCCGTCGATGATCCGTCCCGCGCGCAGGCGATTCGGGTCCGCCTCGAGCTCGCCCGAGACGCGGATGTCGCTCGCGTCGCTCCCCTCGAAGAACGCGTTGACCCCGAGCACCCCCAGCAGGTCCGAACTGTCGTCGCTGAACTCGAAACTGAAGCCCTCCTCGGCGTCGATCTGCACGCGCCCCTGGGCATCGAACGACGCACGGATGCCCTCGACGGCGTCCAGTTGGGAGACCACATCCGCGATCGTCGTGTCGTCGTCGGTCCCCTCGCTCAGGTCGTCGCCGATCCCGTCGAGATCGATGTCGATCCGGGCCTGCGTGCGCTCGCCGGTCGCATCGTGGCGCACCTGCACGAAGAACCCGCCGTTGCGCACCGCGTGGGCAAGATCCTTGAACGCCGGGTTCTGCGGATCGTTGATCGCCATCTCGCGTGCGTCGCTGTCGAAGCTCAGCAGCGAGGTGGCGCTGGTGAGTCCCTCGAGGTTCGCGCCCGTCGCGTGCAGGCGGTTGACCTCGAAGATCAGCTCCGACGCCAGCCGGTCGATGGTCGCAAGGGTGTCGTCCACGGCCTCGCCGCGTGCCTCCAGCAAGGCCCCCACACGCCCGCTCGTGACATTCAGCGTCCGCTCGTCCTCGCCCGCCACGATCGAGACGCTGACCCCGTCGCCCTCGGTCACCCGCCGTACGCCCAGCTCGCGTGCGCTGGATCCCAGCACCAGCGGGCTCGACCCGACGAGCAGGTCCACGCTCCCGTTGGCCTGCTCGACCCGCGTCACATCCAGCAGGGCGCTGAGTTCCTCGATCAGCCGGTCCCGCTGGTCCCGCAGGTCGTTGGCGATGCCCGCGCCCACCTCCGCGCTGACGATCTGCTCGTTCAGGCGGGCGACCTCGCGAGCCAGACGGTCCGCCTCCTGCACCGCGAGGTCGAGGTCCTCGTCGATCCCGTCGCGCGTCCGGCGCAGGTCCGACGAGACCCGATTCAAGAACCCCGCCAGTTGCTGCCCGCGCTGCACGACGACCGCCGAACTCTCGGTCAGGTTCGCCCGCTCGCTCCACGCGCCGAAGAAGGCGTTGAGCTGGCTGGACAGGTCGCTGTCGCCCAGTTCGCCCAGCGTCGCCTCGATCGTGCCGAACAGTTGCGTCAGCGTCTGGGCCGCGTTCTGCTCCCCGATCGCCGCATCCAGACGCGCCCGCAGCCCCTCGCTGACCTGACGCTGCACGCTCGCGACCGTCACCCCGCGCCCCACGAACACCGAGAGGCTCTGACGCGTCCCCCGGATCGGGTCCAGGCGGGCGACCTGGCGCGAGTACCCGGGCGTCGCGACATTCGCCATGTTGTTGGACGCCACCTGGATGCCGATCTGGCTCGCCGTCAGCGCGCTGCGTCCGATCTGGATGGCCCCGGTCAGGCTCATGCGTGGCTCCCGCTACTGGACGATGTCCAGTCCGCCGCTGATGGGCTCCGCAAAGCGTGTGCCAGCCGGTGAGTACACCGCCGACCGCTGCAGACGGGCCGCGACCTGGCGCACAAGACCTTCCATGTGCGCCGCCAGCGCGCCGGCCGCCAGCCGGAGCGTCTCCTGCCTGCGCCGAACCTCGGCCATCAGACGCCGCAGACGCTCCCGCCTGCTCTGGAGCCCGTCGCGCACAGGGCCGTCCATGTGCGCCAGCAACTGGTCCACCGTGATCTCTTTCCCGCTCCGCTCTGCGCGCGCCAGCGGGGGGATGCCCGCCACCAGTGAACGCACGCACGCGCTGCGCTGCTGCTCGAGCTCGGCGATCTGCGCCATGCACGCCCGCTGGCGTTCCAGACACACCTGCCCGCGCCGGGCGTCGTTCTGGGCCATCGCGCTCCGATGCGCATCGATCGCCTCCAGCCAGCGCTCGTGGGCCGCGATCATCGCGTCCAGGATCTCCCCCAGCCTCGCCGACGATTCCCCGTGCTCAGCCATGACCACGCTCCGTCCGTTCTGCTTCGGGCGTCTCCGACGCCGCCCCCCGACGCTCCATGTCGCGTGCGATCCGCTCGACGATCGCCCAGTTGCTCGAGCGCACGATCCGCTCGCTCAGGATCTGGTCCATCAGCGGGCCGAACTGCTTCTCGATCGCCGTGGGCGCAAAGGGCGGGGCGGCCCGGCTCGCCTCGCGCGCCTCACGCAGCACCGGCTGCACGAAGGTCAGCGCCACCAACTGCTCGCTCGCTCGTCGGGCCTCGCTGCCCTCCTGCCCGCCCGTCTTTGTCTCCAGCGCGCGCACAAACCCGTCCGTGAGCGCCCCGGGCGCAAGACCCGACGCCGGCGTCCGCAGCAGCCCGCCTGCACTTGCCACGCTCTGGATCATCGCGTCGCCCATCGTGCCCCCTAGTCGACGATCAGTTCCGCGTTGAGCCTGCCGCTCTTGTCCAGCATGTGCAGGATCTCGATCTGATCCTCCACGGGCACATCCAGCGCCTTGAAGGCGTTGAGCAGGTCGTCCAGACGCGCCTGCGTCTGCGCATCGGCGCCCGTGCCGAAGCCCGCGACATTCTCCGTCGAGACGAGCGGGTTGGCGGGCGTGGGCACGGGCTCGGGCGTCATCCGCCGGATCACCAGGTTCTTGTGGGCGATCGCGACGAGGCTGATGGACACATCCTGCGTCACGACGATCGCGCCCGTCCGCCGATTGACCACCACGCGTGCCGGCAGCTTCAACTGCGAGACATCGAACTCCGTGTTCATGACATCCGCCAGAAACGGCGCTGGATCGTCGCGGTACCCCTCCGGAATCGTGACCCGGATCGTGCGGTCGTCGATCGCCCGCGCCACCTCCATCGCCTCGTCGCCGAACCCCGCAGGACGCAGCAGATACTCGTCGCGGATCCGCTCGGCCAGATGCGTCGTGCTCTGATAGCCCGCGAACGCCGGCTCGACCACGAGATCGATCGTCGCACCGACACGCATCTGCGGGAAGGGGCGCACGATCTGCGCCCCAAGGCGCACCCGCCCGCGCGTCGGGACCGACTCGGGATCGACCTCCACGGGACCGCTGGCCATCGCGTACACGGGCTGGCCCGGGAACGGCCCCGTCAACGCCGTCAGATACAACTCCCCGCCCTCCAGGCTCGACGCCC
>WGEO01000195.1 GCA_015492715.1 Phycisphaerales bacterium
GTCGTACCCGAAATCCTCGATCAAAGTAATCGCAGGACGGTGCGAGAGTGCAATACCACAGATCTGTGGACACTTGACACAGATCTGTGGTATTGCACTCTCGCACCGTCCTGCGATTACTTTGATCGAGGATTTCGGGTACGACCGTGTCGCATGGAACATGCGACCCTGCTCGTCTTTTCAAATCGGTTCGATCATCATTCGTGGATTGAAACATCGTCACCCAGTGAACGCTCCCTGGCGGGCGGACCTGCATCCCCGCCTCTTCATCAGTGATCCTGCCCCGCTATCGGAGATACAGAGCCCTTCGGAAGCCGGTTCCCTACGATTTCAGCGATGCCCATCCCCCGCGTCGCCATCGTGGGCCGACCCAATGTCGGCAAGAGCAGCCTGCTCAACCTCATCGCGCACGAGAAGATCGCGATCGTCGACGACATACCCGGCGTGACCCGTGATCGCGTCAGCGCCATCGTGGAGATCGACGCCCCCGGCGCAGAGGGCCCGCCCAGGCCCGTCGAACTCGTCGACACGGGCGGCTTTGGTGTCTATGTCGCCCAGGGCCAGCGGTTCGACGAGGTCGGCAACGACCTGACCCGACTGACGCCGGACATCGAGCATCAGATCGCCGAGGCCGCGCGAACCAGCGATGTCATCCTGTTCTGCGTCGACGCCCAGGCGGGCGTAACCCCCGCGGACTGGGAGATCGCCACCATGCTCCGCGAGCGCAGCCTGGGCAGGCGCGCCCGCTCTGACGCGTCCCCCGATACGCCCGGCGAGCCCGTCGTCCGCGTCGTCGCGACCAAGACCGATAGCATCACCTGGGAGCCCCATGCCCTGGAGGCAAGCGCGCTGGGCTTCGGCGAGCCCCTCATGGTCTCCAGCACGACCAAGTACCTCCGGCGGGCCTTCCTCGACGAGCTGTACACCCTGCTCCCGGATCCGTCGGACGAAGATCCGCGGATCGAAGCGGCAGACCTCAGGATCGCCATCGTCGGCAAGCGCAACGCGGGCAAGAGCACGCTCATCAACACACTCGCGGGCGAGGACCGCGTCATTGTCAGCGAGATCCCCGGCACGACCCGCGACGCCATCGATGTGCGATTCGAGATAGACGGGCGCAGCGTCGTCGCCATCGACACCGCCGGCCTTCGCAGGCGCAAGAGTTTTCAGGGGCGGGTCGAGCACTACGCCTTCGACCGTGCCCGCAGGGCCATCATGCGCAGCGATGTCGTCGTCCTCATGATCGACGCCATGCAGAAGGTCAGCCAGGTCGATGAGCACCTCGCCCAGATCATCAACGAGCACTACAAGCCCTGCGTCATCTGCGTCAACAAGCTCGACCTCATCGAGGACCGGCGCGGACGCGATGGCAGACCCGTCGGCATCGAGCACTACGACGAGTACCTCCGCCGGGAACTCAAGGGCCTCGCCATCGCCCCGATCGCCATGATCAGCGCCCAGCGCGGCGACAATGTCCGCGAGCTCATCGACCTCTGCCACGATCTCAAGCAACAGGCGTCCCGGCGCGTCGGGACCGGGCGCCTCAACCGCCTCGTGCGCTCGATCCTCGAGACTCGCGGGCCCAGCAGCAGCCTGGGAACCATGGTCAAGATCTACTTCGTCAGCCAGGTGCGCGCACAGCCCCCCACCATCGTCCTCGTCGTCAATCGACCGGACCTCTTCACCGCCAACTACCAGCGATACCTGCTCAACCGCCTCCATGAGGAACTGCCCTTCGAGGAGGTCCCCATCCGCCTGATCATCCGATCGCGGCGCAAACGCGATCGCGATCTGGAACGCGGAGAGGCCATCGACACCCAGGGACAGGTCCTCGACGACGAACTCGTCCGCATGCTGCGCGAGATGCCCGACGACGCCGGGGCATACTTCGACGACGACCCGAACGCCGACACCGGTACAGTCAGAAATCCTTGAATGCGTCCCAGTCGCGGGAGGGCGCATCGACGAATCGCAGCAGCGCCAGGCTCCCGCCCGCCTGCGTATCGAGCGCCACACGAGCAAGCCCGTTGCGTTCGAAGTACCGGATCGCCTTGCACACAGACGGCATCCAGATGTCATCCACGATGACAAGCCTGCCCGGAGCGATCAGCCGCGATGCAAAGGTCAGATCGAGAAAAACCTCCTCGAACCTGTGCCCGCCGTCGATGAAGATCAGATCGATGCTCTGCGCGGCCCCATCGGAGAGCATCGCCGGCAGCGCGACGGCCGAATCCTCCTCGATCACCGTCACCGCATCCTGCAGCCCGCAGCGCTGCATCAGAAGCCGCCCGGCATACCCCCAAGAAGACCCGGCGTACGGATCGATCGCCGTGTGCTCGATGTGTTCGAGTGCGACACCGGCACCCAGCACGCCCCGCATCATCGCCAGCGTCGACATGCCCATCGCAAAGCCCACCTCGACGATCCGGATCGAAGGGGATTCACGCCGATCCGGACGCTTCCCCATGATGAGCTCCACCTCTCGATGCGCCAGGGCGCTCAGTTTCCGACATGCATCATGCGCAAGGCCCACCGGCTCGATGCTGCTCCACCCGCCGTTTGCCTTCGGCAGTCGTCCCTCCGAACGAACCTCCTGGTACACCCTGTCGATATGGACGACGAGTTCACGATTGTCGTTTGTACAGACCTGCATGCCCATGATGGCCCTATCGGACGAGGCCCGCAGAGCGATGCACTTCTCTACGCCGCCATGTCCAGTCCGTCGATCCCCGGGTCCTCGAAGCCCCCGTGTCCGTCGCCAGGGTAGCTGTCGGGCTCTGCCCTGTGATGCACGCGGATCACGCGCGCGAGCTGCTGGGCGAACCCCTCACGGATGATCGACAGCGTCCGCAGGAACGCCGCGTCGAACGGCTGGCGACGGTCGCGGAACAGCACCACGACCGCGAGACACTCGCCCTCGGCAAAGCAACTCATCACGACAGCGCCCTGTCCCTGCAGCCAGTGCGCGTCCTCGCCCAGACGCTGCGTCAGCTCCGCGTCCGAGCGCAGATGCACCAGTTCCGGGCGATCGCAGAACCGCTCGGGGATCACATCGGCGAGCAGGTCCAGCATCGCCTCCCCGCTGTCGCGCGGGCAGTCGTAGTTCACATACGCCCCGAGGCTGTACTCGCCGCAGGTATCGGGAAGATAGATCGCCGCGTTCGTCGAGCCGCCCTTGGCGAGCACATACTCGAGCACGATCCGCAGCAGGCTCTCGACATCCAGCTCCCGGCGGACCAGGCTCTGGAACTCGTGCATCGTGTCGAGCACATCGATCTGCTCGCTCAGCTCGCTGTAGGCACTGACCAGATCGTCGCAGAGCGAGCCGACCTGCTCGAACATCTCCTGACGCACCCCGTCGAGGCTCCGGCACATGGCCCGCAGGCGCCGCTGCTCGCGCTCACGCCGACGACGCTCTCTCCCGCGCTCGATGGCCCGCTCCAGACGCTCGATCAGCGCCCCCCCGATCATCCCGCCGACGATGTAGTCGCTCGCCCCGTCGCGCATCGCCCCCACGCCCTGCTCCAGCGACGGCTCGTGGGCGACCAGCACGACCGCGGGCCCATCGCCATCGACCTCTCGCAGTAGCTCGATCGCGCCCTCGTGCCCGGCATCCACCAGGAGCAGATCGAAGTCCTCGTCGCGAAGGCGCAGCCGCGCCGATCGCACGCTGGCGACCTTCTCGACCTCCCACGGAACCACACGCAGCTCACCGTGCAGACGATCCCGCTCCTGACGCGAACGCGCCACGATCAGCACCCGGACCGCCCGTCCCTCCGCGTCCGCGCCCCGGACCTCCTCGTGTCGGCTCGCCTTGCGTCCCATGTCAGGCGCTCTCCTTGACGACACGCCGCGACGCACCGTCCAGCTCGATCCAGGCGTCCGTGCCTCCTCCCGCCCGCTCCGCGAGCCCGATCTCTCCGCCCATCGCCTCGACCAGACAACGGGCACGGGTCAGCCCCAGACCACGCCCCCGACCCGCCTCGCGATCCGAGAAGAACGGGTCGAACGCGTGCATGCGCGCCCGATCGCTCAGGCCGGGCCCCGCATCGCTCACCACGATCCTCAGTCGGCCATCGGCGCCCGTCGTTTCAGCCCGAATCGCGATCTCACCCTCCGGATCCGCCCGACGGGCATTCCGGATCAACTCACCCAGAGCGCGCGCACAGGCCTCGCCATCGCAGAACACCTCCAGATCCTCTGCCTCGATCCGACATCCCTCCACCCCCGACAACTCCACCGCCCGTCCGAGAATGTCCCCGACCAGCCACACACGCTCGTCCAGGCGCACCGCCTGCGCCAGCTCGTGCAGCTCACGGACCAGATCGCCCAACTCGTGCGCCGCCTCGACGATCGCCGCGCACATCTCGCGCGGCTCGCCCTCCAGACGCATCAGCAGACGCTGCGCCTGCCCGCTGATCGTCGTCAGCGGATTGTTCATCTCATGCGCGGCCCCGCCGGTCATCTCCCCAAGACGACGCATCGACTCCTCGCGCGCGCGCACCTGCTGCATCTGCGCAATCGTGGCGCTCGCGCTCGAAAGCGCCTCGGCCAGACGCGCAGCCCGCTGCGCACGCTCGCCA
>WGEO01000196.1 GCA_015492715.1 Phycisphaerales bacterium
AGACGCGGGGGCGAGGGCACGACCCGGCCCGGGCTCGGGGCGAGCCCGATGGAGCATCACAGATGAGACGGATGGCGATCGGAATCGGGCTGCTGGCGGTGTGCGTGGGCGTCGTGGCGGCGGGGCTGGAGGATCGGGCGCAGCCGGACATCTCGTCGCTGGCGAGCGAGTTCGGGGGCGAGGCGGTCTTCACCAAGCCGGGGAAGGACGCGACGATCGGGTTCCAGCTGTCGACGCAGGTGAAGGAGGTCGCGGTCCAGGGTGGGCAGCGTGTGAAGATGGGGGATCTGCTGGTCCGGGGCGACGACGCCGAGGAGCGGGCGCTGCTGCGGATCCAGGAGGCGCGGGCGTCGTCGGACATTCCGCTGCGTCGTGCCCGCGAGCAGTGGGAGTTGGCGAAGGTGGAACTTGCTCGCCTGCGCGAGGCGGCGGCGTCGGGCGCTGCGAATGAGCAGGAGATCCGTCGTGCGGAGGTTTCGGCGACGATCGCGGGGATCGATGTCGAGCAGGCCGAGTGGAACGGGGCGCAGGAGCAGTTGCAGCTCGAGCGGGTGCGCGAGCGGGTGGAGCGGTATTCGCTGCGGGCGCCCTTCGACGGGCTCGTGGAGTCCGTGGTGGTCGATCCGGGCGACACGGTGCGTGAGGTCGATCCCGTGGTGCGGGTGGTGAGCATCGACCCGCTGCTGATCGATGTCAACGCGCCGATCGCGCAGGCGATGGAGTTGGAGGTGGGGGATCGGGCGTGGGCGTTGATCGGGGTGCCGGGCGAGCCGGTGGTGATGGAGGGTCGTGTCAGCGAGATCAGCCCGGTGGCGGAGTTTGCGGCCCGGACGCGTCGTGTGCGTGTGGAGCTCTCGAATCCGGATGCGTTGCCCGCGGGGCTGCCGGCGTGGGTGCGGTTCAGCGAGCCCGGTGCGCGGTTTCTGGAGATGGCGCGTGGGGGAGGTTGAGCCGATAGGAACGGCGGACGCGGACCGTGCAGGTCCGAGAAGACGGGGCGAGTCGTGATCGATCTGACGAAACTCAAGGCGCCCGGGTGGCAGCGGGTGGTCGGTGAGCTGACGACGCCCGCGGGGGACGACCGGGCGTTTCTCACCAAACTGACGGTGATTCTCGGGCAGGTGACGGCGGCCCGTCAGACGGTGCTGTTCAGTTTCGACGCCAGCGCGGGCGATGGCGCGGGTGAGGCGCGGGCGCTGCTGGGCTGGACGAGCGAGGGGGGTGTCGAGTCTCCCCTGAGCGAGGAGCGGGTCGAGCGTCGGCGCGAGGTGGCAAGTGCCGTGCGCAGCGCGGGGGCCAGCGGGCAGACGCGGGTGTACGGGCTCGAGGACGACGACGGTCTGTACACGGACGAGAAGCCCGGGTATGTGGTCGCCGCGTGCGTGCCCAGGAAGGAGCAGGGCGGTGCGGTGCAGGTGATCGCGATGGTGCTCGACCATCGCTCGCGTCAGGCCCTGCAGACGACGCTTGCGCTGGTCGAGGTGCTGCTCGGGTATACGCACAGCCACGCGCTGACGCAGGCGCTCCGGCGGGCGACGGCGTCGAGCGCGGCGCTGGACCTGGCGACGCGTCTGATCGCGTCCATCAATCAGGCGCCGGGCTTCAAGGGCGCGTGCATGCAGCTGGTCAACGACCTTGCGCGCCAGCTGGGGCTGGATCGCGTCGCGCTGGGCTGGGTGCGTGGGGTCGGGCGCAGCAGCGGGGTGGTGAGGGTCGTCGCCATCAGCGACACGGAGCAGATCGATCGGCGGATGGAGATGGTCCGCAAGATCGAGCGGGCGATGGACGAGTGCCTCGATCAGGAGCAGGCGGTGCTGCATCCGGCGCCGCCCGAGGACGAGGACATGGCCCTGAGCCAGGCGATCACGCACGAGCATCGGGCGTTGGCGGCGGGCGATGCGCAGCTGCGGGTCGCCAGCGTGCCATTGCGCGACGGCGACGAGATCGTGGGCGTGCTGACGGTCGAGCGGAGCGGGGACGAGTCGGCGCTGGACGCGCGTCTGGTCGAGTGGCTCCAGGCCGCGATGGATCTCGTCACGCCCGTGCTCCGGGTGCGGCGCAGCGACGACCGCATGCTGGCGGTGCGTGCGTGGGGGTCGCTGATGCGGGGCGGGGCGTGGCTGGTGGGCCCGAAGCACACGGCATGGAAGCTGGCGGGGCTGGCGCTGCTGGCGGTGGTGCTGGTGGTGACCTTCGTGCGTGTGCCGTATCGCGTCGAGGCACCGTTCGAGTTGCAGGCGCGGGTGCAGCGTGTGCTCAGTGCGCCGTTCGCGGGCGTGATCGATTCGCTGGGCGAGGGCATCGAGAAGGGGGCGCAGGTGCGTGCCGGCGATGTCGTGCTGAGGATGCGCACGACGGAGCTCGAGCTCGCGCTGCAGCAGGCGATCACGCAGCGCCTGCAGGCCCAGACGCGGGCCGACGACGCGATGGAGTCCGGCGACGCCTTCGAGCAGCAGCAGGCGCTGCAGGAGGTCGCGGCGGCCCAGGCGCAGATCGATCTGCTGACCCATCGCCTGGAGCGGGCGGTGATCCGCTCGCCGATCGACGGGGTGATCGTCGACGGGGACCTGGAGCGACGGATCGGGAGTACGGTGACGCTCGGCGAGCCTCTGGCCGTGGTTGCGAGGATCGACGATCTGGAGGTCGTCGGTCGGGTCGATGATCGTGATATCTCGTACATCGAGGACCACATGCGGGGTCTGCTTGCGCGCAAGAGCCGTCCGAGCGAGCGGATTCCGATGGTGATCGAGCGGATCGTGCCGCTGGCCAAGCCGGTCGATGGGGCCAATGTCTTCGAGATCCGCGGGGCGATCGACTTCGAGGCGCTGGACCGGGAGGAAGCCGAGGCGCTGCGCCGGGGGCTGCGTCCGGGGATGGAGGGGCTGGCGAAGCTGGACACGGGCGAGCGGACGATCGCGTGGATTCTCTCGCGCCGGGTGCGCGACACACTGCGGATGTGGCTGTGGTGGTAGATGGGGCGGGGATAGCGTCCGTGAGAGCAGCGCATGGCTGAGCGACCGACATTCAGTCCGTTCTGGCATCGCGTGCGGGCGATGACGCCGCGCCTGCGCCCGCATGTGCAGATCACCCGTCAGCACTATCGCGGGCGGCGGTGGCACATCGTGCACGACCCGTCGAGTAATAACTTCTATCGGCTGAACCCGATCGCGCACGAGTTCGTCGCGTTGCTGGACGGCAGGCGGACGGTCGAGGAAGCGTGGGAGATCAGCCTGGCGCGTCACGGGGACGCGGCTCCGACGCAGCAGGAGGCGATCCAGCTCATCGGCCAGTTGTACCAGGCGAATCTGCTGCGTGTGGACACGACGCCCGAGGTCGAGCAGCTGCTGCATCGCGGGCGCGAACGCCTGAAGAAGAAGGCGATGAGCCAGGCGATCGGGATCATGTACTTCCGGATCCGCCTGTTCAATCCCGACGCGCTGGTGAGTTGGGTCGAGCCGATCCTGCGTCCGCTGATCAATCGTGTCGGGTTCCTGCTCTGGCTGGCGTTCATGATCTTCGTCGCCTTCGAGATCATCCCCTACGGCGAGGAACTGGCCAGCGGGGTCGACAGCGCCATCGCGCCGTCGAACTGGGGCTGGCTGATCGTCGTGTTCATCGTGACCAAGGCCGTGCACGAGATGGGGCACGGGGTGATCCTGAAGCGGTTCGGGGGGCAGGTGCCGGAGTTCGGCGTGATGCTGCTGGTGCTGTTTCCTGCGCCGTATGTCGATGCCAGCAGCGCGTGGGCCCTGCCCGACAAGTGGAAGCGGATCGCGGTCGGCGCGGGGGGGATGCTGTTCGAGTTGTTTGTCGCGGGCATCGCGGCGCTGGTCTGGGTGCAGACGCGCCACACGCCCGACAGCCTCGTGCATCAGATCTCGTACAACGCGATGTTCATCGCCAGCGTCTCGACGATCCTGTTCAATGCCAACCCGCTGATGCGGTTCGACGGGTACTACATCCTGAGCGATCTCATCGAGATGCCCAACCTGATGCAGCGCTCGATGAACATGATCAAGCACTACTTCAAGCGGTATGTGTTCGGGATGGACCAGGACAAGCCGCCGACGACGCACGCGGGCGAGGCGTGGATCCTGACGATCTACGGCCTCTGTGCGATCGCGTACCGGATCTTCCTGTTCTTCAGCATCAGCCTGTATGTGATGGGCAAGATGTTCGCGATCGGGCTGATCCTGGCGATCTGGACCGCGAGCATGTGGTTCATCCTGCCGGTGGGCAAGTTCATCCACTTCCTTGCGGCGAGTCCGCAGGTGGGCGAGCATCGGGCGCGGGCGATCGCGACCAGCGTGCTGATGATCGCGCTGGGCGTCGGGCTGCTGGGGATGGTGCCGGTGCCCGACTATCGCAAGGCGGGCGGGGTCGTCGAGAGCGTGGCCCACGAGGGGGTGTACTTCGGTGCCGACGGATTCGTCGTCGAGTCGTTCGTGCATCCGGGCGAGCGGGTCGAGCGGGGGCAGGCGCTGGTGCGTCTGGAGAACCGCGAGATGGTCGCCCAGCGTGCGTCGGTGAGCGCCGAGATCGGTCGGATCGAGGGCCTGATGCGCAAGGCGATGATGGTCGAGCCCGCCGCCGCCGGTCCCCTGCGAGAGCAGCTGACGAGCCTGCGGGACCAACTCGCGTATCTCGATGATCGTCTGGGCAAGCTGACCGTGCGTTCGCCGGCCTCGGGCGTCTTCGTCGGGTCGGACCCATCGGGCCTGCTGGGCTCGTTCGTGCGCGAGGGCGACGCGCTGGGCGAGATCGTCGATCCCGAGCATGTTCTGGTCTACGCGAGCCTGAACCAGCGCGAGAACTCGTGGATCGACGACGGCACGCCGTACGAGGTCCAGATCCGTCTGGTGTCGGCGGCGGACCGGGTGATCGAGGGAAGCACGGCGCGGGTCATTCCCGCGGGGCAGGAGCGGCTGGTGCATCCGTCGCTGAGTTACTTCGGGGGCGGCACCGTCCAGACCAGGGCCGACGATCAGACGGGCACGCTCGCCAAGAGCAAGCAGTTCCTGGTCGAGATCACCCCGCGTGTCGAGGACGCTTCGTGGCGGGGCCTGCCCGGCGAGCGTGCGCGTCTGCGGTTCGAGCTGCCGCCCAAGCCGCTGCTGGTGCAGTGGGCCGACCGTCTGATGAAGCTGATCCAGGGGCGGGTGCAGCTGTGAGGGTGGGGCGATGAGCCAGGCCCTGACGCGATACGGCGCGCTGCACGGCTCGATCCTGAGCCGTCGCCGGAAGATCGAGACGCACAAGGGGCTCGATCGGCTCTTTGCGTGGGGTGCGATGCGTCTGGCCCAGCGCCGGACCCGCCTGCGATATCTCGTGCGCGAGGCGCGAGCGGTCCATCGTCTGCGCGACGAGTGTCGTGCCCTGAGCGAGCAGGCGCTGGACGAGCAGATCGAGCAGGTTCGCACGCGGTTCCGGCGGGGGCGGATCGAGCGCGACGACATCCGCAGGGCCTTGGCGCTGACCCGCGAGGTCGCCCGGCGCGAGACGGGCGAGGAGGCGTTCTTCGTGCAGCTCGTCGGTGCGCTGGGGCTGTACCACGGCAGGATCGTGGAGATGCTCACGGGCGAGGGCAAGACGCTGACGGGCTCGATCGCCGCCCCGCTGCTCGCGTGGAAGCACAAGCACCTGCATGTCTTCACGGTCAACGACTATCTCGCCCGGCGTGATGCCCGCTCGCGCGAGGGCATCTATCGCAGGTGCGGGTGCAGCGTCGGGGCGATCCAGGAGGAGCAGACGCCGCGCGAGCGGTTCGAGATCTATGCCCGCTCGATCGTGTACGGGACGCCCAAGCAGATCACGGCCGATTACCTGCGTGACCAGCTGCGGGTCGGACCGCTGCGAACCCCCTGGACGGCCCGCCTCGTCACCGGCGGGAGCGGTCCCATGATCCCCGGGCTGCGTGCGGCGCTCGTCGACGAGGCCGACGCCGTGCTGATCGACGAGGGCGTCGTGCCGCTGATCATCGCGCGCAGCCGGTCCGAGAGCGAGATGGCGCAGGTCTATCGCGACGCGGCGCGGATCGCGCAGATGCTCGACGAGGGCCCGGACTACAGCGTGGACCACCTGAAGCGCAGGGCCGAGCTCAAGCGTCGTGGACGCGAGCGCGCCCGCCAGGCGTGGGAGAAACTGGATGGGGCGATCTGGAAGGCGCCGCGCAGGGCCGAGGAGCTGGTGCGTCAGGCGATCGTGGCGCGCGACTGCTACAAGCGTGGCAGCCAGTACGAGATCATCGACGGACGCGTCATCATCGTCGACGAGTACACGGGCAGGTTCCTGCACGATCGGAGCTGGGAGCACGGGCTGCACCAGGCGGTCGAGGCCAAGGAGGGGCTGGATGTCACGGCGGACCGCGAGACGCTCGCCCGCCTGAGTTTCCAGCGGTTCTTCCGGACCTACCGGTTTCTCTGCGGCATGACGGGGACCGTCGCCGATTCGCGGCGCGAGATCGAGCAGGTGTACCTGCGCCCCGTGACGAGCGTGCCAACGAATCGCCCGCTGATCCGCAAACAGCTCCGGACGCGCGCGTTCCGACGGGCGAGCGAGCGATGGGACGCCGTGGTCGAGGAGATCATCGCGTTGCACCGCCGGGGGCGTCCGGTGCTCGTGGGCACGCGGTCGATCGCCGCCAGCGAGATGCTCAGCGCCCGCCTGGAGACGCGCGGGATCGAGCATCGCGTGCTCAACGCGCTGCACCACGAGGAAGAGGCGTCGATGATCGCCCTGGCGGGCAGGGCCGGGGCGGTCACGGTTGCGACCAACATGGCGGGCAGGGGCACGGACATCATCCTCGACGCGCGTGCCCGCGAGCTGGGAGGCCTGGCCGTCATCCTGACCGAGATGCACACGGCCCGGCGGATCGACCGCCAGTTCATGGGACGCGCCGGACGCCAGGGCGATCCCGGGACGGCCCGGATCTATGTCTCGCTCGAGGATGAACTGATCGTCCATCATGCGCCCCGTCTGGCCCGCCTGCTGGCGCTGCTCCCGGGCAGACAAGAACTCCACCCGAGCGTCGTCGTCCGGCTGGCGTTTCGCCATGCCCAGCGCCGTGCCGAGCGACGCGATCGGCGCAACCGCGCGAATGTCCTGCGCCAGGACGACTGGATCGAGAAGCACCTGCCGGGCGGGTGAACGCCGGCGGGCGAGGCGATCGAATCTGCTACGATGCGTCGTGTCCACTCCGAGGAGGTCGCACGATGCACCGGATCGTGATGGTTCTCTGCATGCTGCTCACGCTGACGCCCGCGGGGGCGCAGGATCCACAGCCCGATGTGGACGACCGCATGCAGTGGTGGCGTGAGGCACGCTTCGGCCTGTTCATCCACTGGGGGCTGTACTCGATCCTCGAGGGCGAGTATGCGGGTAATCCCAATCATGCCGAGTGGATCCGCACGACGGCGCAGATCCCGGTCGAGGAGTACGACCGACTGCTGGAGCGATTCAATCCGGTCCGCTTCGATGCCGACGCGTGGTGCGAGATGGCCGCCGACGCCGGCATGCGGTACATCGTCATCACCACCAAGCACCACGACGGGTTCTGTCTGTTCGATTCGAAGGTGAGTGACTTCGATGTGATGTCGACGCCGTTCCAGCGCGACATCATGAAGGAACTCAGCGAGGCGGCGCGGCGCCATGGCCTGCGCATCGGCTGGTACCACTCGATCATGGACTGGCACCATCCGGACTACCTGCCCCGGCGCGGGTGGGAAGAGGCGAGCCGGCCCGCCGACGGCGCCGACTTCTCACGGTTCGTCGAGTACCTCCATGCCCAGGTGCGCGAGTTGCTGACCAACTACGGCCCCATCGACATCATGTGGTTCGACGGCGAGTGGGAGCGCACATGGACGGCGGAGCTCGGCAACGAGCTCTACGCGATGTGCCGCGAGATCTCGCCTGAGACGATCATCAACAACCGCGTCAGCAAGGGGCGTGCGGGCATGGCGGGCCTGACCCGGGAGGGCAACTTCGCGGGCGACTTCGGGACGCCCGAGCAGGAGGTGCCCGAGGGCGGACTGCCCGGCGTCGACTGGGAGTCCTGCATCACCATGAATCGTCACTGGGGCTGGAACCGCGCCGACACGGACTGGAAATCGTCGAATGAACTCATCCGCCTGCTGGTCGACATCGCGTCCAAGGGCGGCAATCTGCTGCTCAATGTCGGCCCCAGGCCCGACGGGACCTTTCCCGAGGAGGCCGTTGCCCGCCTGCGCCGGATCGGCGACTGGATGGATCTCAATGGCGAGGCGATCTACGGCACGCAGGCCGGACCCTTCCGCGATCTTCCCTTCGGGCGCTGCACCATGCGCCCCGTCGGCGACACGACCACGCTGTACCTGCATGTCTTCGACTGGCCCGATGACGGCACGCTGACCGTGCCCGGCCTGGGCAGCAGTGTCCGGGATGCCCATGTGCTCGCGGGTTCGCGTGTGCGTCCTCTGAGCCACCGGCGGGTCGGCGGAGACATCGTGCTGGACGGGCTCCCATCGGCACCCGTGCACCCGGCGAGCACGACGATCGCGCTGGTCGTCGACGGTGCTCCCATCGTCTACGAGACGCCCGAGATCGAGGCCCCAAGCGACATCTTCGTGCACGAACTGCGCGTGCGGGCGCGGGTCTCCGGCGATGATCTGGAGGTCCGCTACACACTCGACGGCAGCGATCCGGATTCGACCAGTCCGCTCGCCGATGGCGACATCATCATCGACGACACCACGACGCTTCGGGCGGCCACCTTCCACGACGGTCGGCGCGTCAGTGCGATCGCCGAGCGGTCCTTCGAGAAGGTCGAGCCTTGGGCACGCGTCGCGGCCCGGCGGACGGCTCCCGGTCTCATCCGCACCCGCTACGACGGGTCCTTCGATCGTCTGCCGGACTTCTCGGACCTGACGCCCGCAGGCGTGGCCAATGTGCAGGATCTGTCGCTGGGAGAGTTCAGCCGGCGCGAGCGCGTGGCGCTCGTCTTCGAGGGATACCTCATGATCCCGGGTGACGATCTGTACCGCTTCGCCCTGCGCAGTGACGACGGTTCGCGCCTGATCATCGACGGACGCGTGGTCGTCGACAACGACGGGCTCCACGCTCCGATCGAGCGAACGGGATCGGCACCGCTGGCGCGCGGCTTGCACCGTATCCGCGTCGAGTGGTTCAACAAGACCGGCGGGGCCGACCTGCACCTGGGCATGGCGCGGGGCGACGGACCCATCGAGGACATCCGGACGCAGGCGCTGCGTCACGAATAGCCTCGCGAAGGTGTTGCACCAGCGGGTATCTCTGCTACGCTGCGATGCATGGCGCGACGGCGACGCATCTCCGCCCTTTGCCGGATCAGCACGGCGTTCGGGGTGCCGTGGCTGCTGGCGCTCGTGGTGCTCCTGGCCCTGCGGGGTCCGGGCGACGCCCAGCCCCCCGTGCTCGCGCTCTCGAGCATCGAGGCCAGTCCCGTCGAGGAGCCGGCATCACCCCCCCCATCGTTCAACTGGGACATCGTCCCGATCCTGAGCGATGCGTGCTTCAGTTGCCACGGGCCCGACAGCGCCGCTCGCAAGGCGGGGCTGCGACTGGACCAGCGTGAGGGAGCCCTGGCGGGGGGCGAATCGGGGCGTCCCGCGATCGTCCCGGGCGATCCGGAGGCGAGCGAGATCATGCGGCGCGTCCTCAGCACACGGGCGTCGAAGCGCATGCCCCCGCCCGATTCGGGCAAGGTGCTCGATCCGGCCCAGATCGAGCTGCTGCGCCGCTGGATCGAGTCGGGTGCACACTACGAGCCACACTGGGCGCTGATCCCACCCGCCGATATCGAGCCCCCTTCGTTCGCGGGCGACACATTCAGCCGCAATCCCATCGATCGGTTCGTCCTGGCCCGCCTGCTGGAGCACGGGCTGACACCCTCGCCCGAGGCCGATCCCCGGACCCTGATCCGCCGGGTCAGTCTCGATCTGACGGGCCTGCCGCCAACGCCGGAACTGGTCGAGCGGTTCGTTGCCGATCCCAGCGACGCGACCTACGGGCAGATCGTCGATGAGCTGCTCGCCTCGGACGCCCACGCCGAGCACATGGCCCGCATCTGGCTCGACGCGGCACGCTACGGCGACACGCACGGGCTGCACCTGGACAACGAGCGTTCCATCTGGCCGTGGCGCGACTGGGTGATCGACGCCTATCGCCGGAACATGCCGTTCGATCAGTTCACGATCGAGCAGCTCGCCGGTGATCTGCTCGAGGACGCCTCGCCCGAGCAGGTCATCGCGACGGGCTTCATCCGCAACCATGTGACGACGAGCGAGGGGGGCGCGATCGATGCGGAGTACCTCGTCAAGTACGCCGCCGACCGCGTCGAGACGATGGCGACGGTGTGGATGGGCATGACGCTCTCGTGCGCCGCGTGCCACGATCACAAGTTCGATCCGATCTCGCAGCGCGACTACTACCAGTTGTTCGCCTTCTTCAACAGCATCGACGGCCCGGCGATGGACGGCAACGCGAAGGACCACCCGCCGGTGATGCGCGTGACGAGCCCGGACGACCGCGTGGCCCTCGACGCGCTCCGCGAGACCATCCGCAACCTCGAGCGCACGCTCGATGCGCCCGATCCGGCCATCGACGCCGACCAGCGTGACTGGCAACGACGCGTCCGCGATGTCTGGCAGACGCAGTGGCAGGTCCTGCGGCCTGTCTCGGCGGCGAGCGACGGGAGCGAACTCGAAATCCTGGATGACGGCTCCATACTCGCGCGGGGGGAGGTGCCCGAGCGGGAGTCCTACGAGATCCATCTGCGCACGGATCAGACGAACATCCGCCTGCTCCGTCTGGAGACGCTCACACATGAGTCTCTCCCGCTGGGCGGTCCCGGGAGGGCGTCCAACGGCAACTTCGTCCTCAGCGAGGTCGAGGCGAGCATTCGTCCGCTCGGTTCCGACGAAGATCGGACGGTCCGACTCGTCGCCGTCGGGGCCGACTACGAACAGCCCGACGGCCCGTTCCTGGTTGCCCAGACGACCGACGGCGTCATCGACGACGCGACGGGCTGGGCGCCCGAGGGACACCGGTTCCATGTCGATCGCGTCGCCGTCTACGCGTTCGAAGAGCCCGTCGGCTTTCCCGGCGGAACCGAGATCACCATCCGCCTGCACTTTCAGTCGCACTTTCCCGCTCACGCCATCGGCAGAGCACGCCTGAGCATCGGCACGAGTCCCGATCTTCAGGACCTGACCGCCCCGCTCATCGCAGGCCCCTGGCATTCGGCGGGCCCCTTCGCCGCCGATTCCAACGAGGACGCATTCGCGCATGCCTTCGCGCCGGAGCAGGAAGACCTCGAGTTCGTCGCGGGCGAGCCGGTCGGCGAGGCGGTCGACTGGCAGGTGCATCGCGAGTACCTCGACGGCATCGTCTATCCCTTCGCCGGCGAGCGCAGCGCCATGTACTACGCGCGAAGGCTCGTCGCTCGCTGCGACATGCGCGTCACGCTCGGCCTCGGCTCCGATGACGCGATCAAGGTCTGGCTCGACGGCCGCCTCATCCATGAGAACTTCGTCGCCCGCGGGGCGGCGCCGAATCAAGACAGAGTCTCCCTGGATCTCAGCGCCGGCGAGCACACCCTGCTCGTCAAGGTCGCCAACTTCGGCGGGCCGGGCGGCTTCGCCAGTTCGATCGAAGGCCACGGAGGCGGCTCGCCCCTGCTCCAGCACCTGGCGCTGGTGCTGCGCGACGACCTGGAGGACGAGGAGGCCACACGCCTGAAGCGGTATTACCGGACCTCGGTCTCGCCGCAGGCACGCGCCATCCTCGCCCACCTCGACGACACGAGACGCGAACTGGAACAGCGCGAGGCCATGCTCCCGACGACACTCATCGCACGCGAGATGGCAGAACCCCGCCCCACCTACATCCTCAGACGCGGCGAATACGACAAGCCCCAGGAGCAGGTCTCGCCCGGGTTTCCCGCGTGCATCACGAGCATCGACGAGCCCTACCCGCCGACGCGTCTGGGCCTTGCCCGCTGGCTACTGGACCCCAATCACCCGCTGACGGCGCGCGTCGCCGTCAATCGCCTCTGGCAACAGTGCTTCGGCGACGGGATCGTGCGCACGAGCGAGGACTTCGGCACGCAGGGCGAGCGCCCCAGCCATCCAGAGCTGCTGGACTGGCTCGCCCGCGAGTATGTCGCCGGCGGCTGGGACACGCGCCACATGCTCCGCCTGATCGTTACCAGCAGCACCTACCGCCAGTCCTCGCGCGCCACGGACGAACTGCTGGCGATGGATCCGGACAATCGTCTGCTGGCGCGCGGCCCGCGACACCGCCTCGATGCCGAGGTCATCCGCGATCAGGCCCTGGCAGCGAGCGGGCTGCTCGACCGCACCGTGGGCGGGCCCAGCGTGCGCCCCTACCAGCCCGAGGGACTCTGGCGTGCCGTCGCCTATCCCGACAGCAATACGCGCGTGTACGAGGTCGGCCCTCCCGAGCACCAGCACCGGCGCAGCATGTACACCTTCTGGAAGCGCACGAGCCCGCCGCCCAACCTCGGCGCGTTCGATGCCCCCAACCGCGAGACCTGCGTCGTGCGCAGGGCGAGGACCACGACCCCGATGCAGTCGCTGGTGCTGCTCAACGATCCGCAGTTCGTCGAGTGCGCACGGGCACTGGCCCAGCGCGCCATGCTCGAGGCAGACGCCGACATCGACGCGTCGATCAACCGTGCATTCCTGCTGCTGCTGGCCCGCCCGCCCGAGCCGGATGAACGCGCCGCGCTGCGCAGGCTGTATGACGACCATGTGGAGCACTATCGCACACACCTCGACGAGGCGGCGGCGCTGCTCGCGGTCGGCAGCGCGCCCCGCGATGACACCATCGATCCGGCACAGCACGCGGCGATGACCAATGTCTGCGCCACCATCCTGAGCCTCGACGAGGCGATCACCAAGAACTGAGGGCGACGCAATGGATCCGTTCTGGGAGAACAGGCTGCTGGCGACGAGGCGACAGTTCTTCTCGCGCACCGCAACGGGCATCGGTGTTGCGGCGCTGGCGAGCCTGCTCGATCCCCGGGCACTGGGTGCCCAGGAGCGCACGCCTCGCCTGCCGCACTTTCCGCCCCGCGCCCGGCGCGTGATCTACCTCTTCCAGTCCGGCGCGCCCTCGCAGCTGGACCTCTTCGACAACAAGCAGGCAATGATCGAGCGATTCAACGAGGACCTGCCCGAGAGCGTCCGCATGGGCCAGCGCCTGACGACCATGACCAGCGGACAGGCGCGATTCCCCGTCGCGCCCAGCAAGTACCGCTTCGCGCGCCATGGCGAGTCAGGGCAGGAGATCAGCGAGCTGCTGCCCAACATCGCCCGAGTCGCCGACGACATCTGCATCATCCGCAGCATGCACACCGAGGCGATCAACCACGATCCGGGCATCACCTTCCTCCAGACCGGACACCAGCAGCCGGGCCGCCCCAGCCTCGGAGCCTGGGTCAGTTACGGGCTGGGCAGCGAGAACCAGGACCTGCCCGCCTTCGTCGTGCTCATCAGCCAGGGCAGCGCCCTGCGCCCCAGCCAGGCCCTCTTCAGCAGGCTCTGGGGCACGGGCTTCCTGCCCAGCGAGCACCAGGGCGTCGCGTTCCGCGAGACCGGCGACCCCGTCCTCTACCTTTCCAACCCCCCGGGCGTCGATCGCACGCGACGCAGACAGATGCTCGACGCCCTGGCACGCCTCAACGAGCAGCACCTGGCCCGCACGGGCGACCCCGAGGTCCACGCCCGCATCGCCGCGGGAGAACTCGCCTATCGCATGCAGATGTCCGTGCCCGACCTGACCAACCTCGACGACGAGCCGGAAGAGACATTCAACCTCTATGGGCAGGAGGCCCGCAAGCCCGGCACCTTCGCCGCCAACTGCCTGCTCGCCCGTCGCCTCGCCGAGCGCGGCGTGCGGTTCGTCCAACTCTACCATCGCGGCTGGGACCAGCACGACAACCTCCCGCGCGACCTGCCCCGCCAGTGTGCCGATGTCGATCGCCCCACGGCCGCCCTCATCAGCGACCTCAAGCGACGCGGCATGCTCGACGACACGCTCATCATCTGGGGCGGGGAGTTCGGCAGAACCATCTATTGCCAGGGCGAACTCACGCCGGACAACTACGGACGCGACCACCACCCTCGATGCTTCAGCGTCTTCCTCGCCGGTGCAGGCGTGCGCGCGGGCATGACCCTGGGCGAGACCGACGAGTACGGCTACAACATCGTCAGGGACCCCGTGCATGTGCACGACCTCAACGCCACGATCCTGCACTGCCTGGGACTCGACCACGAGCGCCTGACCTATCGCCACCAGGGACGAGACTTCCGCCTGACCGATGTGCACGGGCGGGTCGTCCGCGAGATCCTCGCCTAGGGGCAACAATCCGTCCATGCGCTCCGACGCCCTGCGCGCCGACCTGCTGCTCCTGGTTGCCGCCGCCATCTGGGGCGCGGGGTTCATCGCCCAGAAGCTCGGCATGGATCACATGGGCCCGCTCCTGTTCACGGGCCTGCGCCTGCTGATCGGCGCCCTCGTCCTCCTGCCGCTGGTCCATCTTCGCAGGCATCGCAGACGCCCGCGCACTCGTCCCGCCTCGCTCGCCGTCGTCTCCCTCGTGCTGCTGTGTGCCTTTGCCGCCCAGCAGATCGGCATCCAGCACACCACCGCCTCCAAGGCCGGCTTCATCACAGCCCTGTATGTCATCTTCACGCCCATCATCGGGCTGGCCTTCGCCCAGCGCACGCGCCCGGGCCTGTGGCTCTGTGCCATTCTCGCCCTGGCCGGCCTGGCGCTGCTGAGCCTGCAGCCCACAGAACCGCTGGCGATGCAAGCGGGCGACGCCATCGTCCTGCTCGCGGCGATGCTCTGGGGGCTGCATGTCGTTCTCATCGCGCGCCTGGCTCCCGCCTCGGACCCCGTCCGCCTGGCCTTTTGGCAGTTCCTGCTCGCCGGTGCTGGCGCTACCGCCATCGCACTCGCGATCGAGGACAATCACACGCGAGCGGTCATCCAGGGCCTGCCCGCCCTCCTCTATTCCGCCATCTTCGCAACCGCCGTCGCGTTCACGATCCAGATCCTCGCCCAGCGCTCGGCACCCGCGACGCATGTCGCGGTCCTCCTGAGTTTCGAGGCCGTCTTTGCCGCGATCTTCGGCGCCCTGATCCTGCACGACCGCCTGAGCCCCCGCGAGATCGCCGGGGCATCGCTCGTCTTCCTCGCCGTGCTCGCAAGCCAGATCCGACCCTCGCGCCGAACCGCTGCAAGCGGGGCGAAATCTTTCCCGCCGTCGACCGATCCAGGTTGAGACGGGAACCCCCTCCTGCTCATTGGCCGTGCAGCGCAAAGGCCCGTCGCATGTTCGCGCGGATCTCCGCGAGCCGCTCGCGATCGCCCCCGCCGACCTCCGCCGTCGCCCACCCGGTAAACCCGATCTCGCGCAGCGCCTCGCGCACATCCGGCCACGGCACATCACCGTCGCTGATCTTCGTCCACCCCTTGGTGAACGACCAGTCCTTGACATCCAGCTTGACGATCCTTCGCCCGAGCGTGCGGATCCACGCCGCCGGGTCGCCGTACCGTCGGTGGTTTCCGATATCGAAGTACGAGCCGACCCACGGGCTGGCGATCGCGTCGATGTACGCCGCGAGGCGATCGGCGGTCTGATCCCGCGCCCCGTCGTGCTCGTAGCAGAACCCGTTCCAGACATTCTCGATCAGAATGAAGATCCCCAGATCCGCCGCGATCGGCAGCACCTGCCGGATCCCCTCGATCGAACGCTCCCAGACATCCTCCTGCGTCTCGTCGGCTCCCGATACCCGACCGGGCACGAGCAGAACGCTCGAACCGCCCATGGCAGAACTGTCCCGGATGGCCCGCTCCAAGGCCGCCACGCCCGCCTGCCGAACCGACGGATCGGGCGAGCTCAGGCGCTGGTTCCAGTGCACGCTGTCGACGACCCCATGAATCCGGATGCCCACCTCGTCGCGTGCCCGCAGCACCTCCGACAGGTCGAGATCCGACGGGCTGTCCATCTCGACACCATCGAAGCCCAGATCCTTCACGATCTGGAACTTCTCGCGCACGCTCTGCCCCTCGCCGATCATCCCGTACTTGACCGCCAGACGAATCGCCAGCGGGGATTCTGCCATGGGTGGAGTGCCTCCCAGAACCGGAGCGGCCCCCAGCGCCAGCGCCGACGCCGCCATCGTCCGCAGCGCATGCCGCCTGTCCATCTCCCAGCCTATCGGACCCTGACGCATCGTGTTTCTCCTCGAATCGCCGTCCTGCTGCGATATCCTCGATGCCAGCATACCGACGCAAGGATTCTCCGTGCGATCCCACGCCGCCATCTGTTTGATTGCCCTGCTCGCGTCCGCCTCGTTCGCCGGCGATCCCTGGCTCCGCCTGACCGCCCGCATGCACCCGCTGGCGGTCCACCTGCCCATCGCCCTTCTCCTCGCGTCCGCTCTGTTCGAGCTCATCCACACAATCGCAGGACGCATCCGCTCGCGCCCGCCCTCGATCGCGCCGAGCACGCTGGCGTGCCTGAGCCTCGCCGTGCTCGGCGCAGGTGGTGCCGTCGCCAGCGGGTGGATCAACGCCGACATCGAGCCGCACGGGCGCAGCATCGAGCCGCTCATCGAGTCCCACCGCTGGCTCGCCATCGCGACCGCCGGCACCGCCCTGATCGCCTGGATTCTGGCCGTGGCCTCGCGGGCCGCTCCCTCTCGCCCGCTCGTCGGCTCGGCCAGGACCATGATCCTCGTCTCGACGATCCTCGTCTCCTTCACCGCCCACCTCGGCGGGTCCATCGTCTACGGCGAGACCTACCTCACCGACCCCCTGCGCAGCGCACTGCTGGGGCAGGACGACAGCCACTCCGTGGCACGCGCGCCCGCCGGCGCAACGGATGCCAAGGCCGATCCACCGCCGGACGAGGACGCTGCCACGCAGGCCGACGACGATCCCTGGGCCTATGCGCGTGCCTCCTTCGAACGCGACATCCTGCCCATCTTCCGCGCCCGCTGCGCCGAGTGCCACGGCGAGGTCAAGGCCTACGGCGAGCCGCGTCTGCGTTTACACAACTGGGAGAGCGTGCGAGCCGCGATCGACACACCCGACGCGGTCATCGTTCCGGGCATGCCCGAGGTCAGCGAGTTGTACGCACGCATCACCCTGCCGCCCGACGACTGGGACATCATGCCCGCCGACGGCGACCCTCTGACGCCCGAGCAGATCGAAACCATCCGCCGATGGATCGAGTCTCTGGCCGCTCCCGCAGAGCGGAAGATCGCCGAGCCCGCTGCCGACAGCGCGACAG
>WGEO01000197.1 GCA_015492715.1 Phycisphaerales bacterium
CAGCGTGGTCTTCGACGAGGGCGAGGATCGCGACGCGGCTCACGGGCACATCCGATTCGGGCTGCGCGCGATCAAGGGCGCGGGAAGCAAGGCGATCGAGGCGATCATCGAGGAACGCCGGGCCCGCGGACCGTTCTCGAGCCTCCACGAGTTCTGCGAGCGCGTGCCGACGGGCGTGGTCAACAAGGCGACGATCGAGGCGCTGATCCGGAGCGGAGCGTTCGACGAGGTGCACGGACGCGAGCGCCGCAGCGCGATGGTCGCCACGATCGACCGCGCCGTCGCCTGCGCCCAGAAACTCGCCAAGGACCGTCTGGCGGGGCAGAGTCAGCTCTTCGGCGGCGAGGACGACGCCGGCACAGCACCGCCCCCTGCGTCCGAGCTCGAGAAGGTCGAGCCCTGGAGCGAGGCCCAGACGCTGGAGAGGGAGAAGGAGACGCTGGGGTTCTATGTCTCCAGCCATCCGCTCGAGCGCTGGCGTGCGTGGATCGAGTCGTTCCCGACCGTGGACATCCGCAGCGCCCGCGAGCTGCCCCAGGACCGGCGTGTCATCGTGGCGGCTCTGCCGCAGGCCCTGCGTGAGATCACCTGCCGCAACGGGCGATCCAAGGGCCAACAGATGGGCGTGCTGACTATCGAGGACCTGACCGGCTCGATCGAGGCGGTGATCTTCGCCGACGCGTACGCCAAGTACGGGGCTCTTGCACGCGGACAGGACGCGATCTTCGTGCTCGGGCGCGTGGACCACGGGCGCGGCTCGGCGCAGATCATCGTCGACCAGCTCGTCCCGATCGACGGCGTGCCCCTCTCGCGCGGGCGTCTGAGCGTCACGCTGAGCGAGCGGCGCCTCAACGGCGGGGCGGGAGAGGCGCTCTCGGGGCTTCGTGAATTGCTGCTTGCGACTCAGAAGGTTTCGGAAGACGAGGCGCCGTGTGTGCTCCCGGTCGAGTTCTGTATCGACACCGACGACGCGATCGTCACGCTGCGTCCCAGAGCGCTCAAACGCATCCGGTTCGGTCCGATCATCGCCCAACGCCTGCGCGACATGCTCGGCGAGCGGTCCGCCGTGCTCGTCGGGGGGGTCGCGATCGACACGGACTGACGCAACCGCCTGAAGCCCGGCGATCAGCGGGTGGCTGCGTCCTCCCAGCGCGTGGCGAGGGCGTGCTCGATCCCCAGCAGGTCCAGCACCTTGCCCACCATGAAGTCGATGAGATCCTCGATACGCCCGGGTCCGAGATAGAAGCCGGGATTCGTGGGACACACGATCCCGCCGGCCAGGGCGATCGCACGCATGTTCTCGATGTCGATGAGGCTCAACGGCGTCTCGCGATGACAGACGATCAGTCGGCGACGCTCCTTGAGCGTGACCATCGCCGCCCGCGTGAGCAGGTTCGAGCCCGCACCCGTGGCGATCGCCCCGAGGCTCGTGCTCGAGCAGGGCAGCACGACCATCCCGTCGTGCAGGAAACTCCCGGAAGCGATGACGGCACCGACATCCCGGTTCGGGTGGACGACGAGGGAACCACCTGCCACATCCGGAGCCAGGGCCTCGCGGGCGACCCGGGAGATGCCCGCCTCGTCGCCCAGCAGGCGCCTGCCGTGCTCGCTGACCACCAGATGGACCTCGTAGTCGCGCGCCAGCAGCAGGCTGAGCAGGCGCAGGGCGTAGGCGGCCCCCGAGGCGCCCGAGATACCCAGCACGATCCTGCCCGTCCGCTCCATGTCGATCCCTGTCGGTTGTGTCGATCGTAGGTCCTCGCTTCACCCATCCCTCGTCCGGGCGGGTAGACTCCTGCTGCGGAGTCACGCAACGCACACGGATGTGGAGTCAGCCATGATCGCACGGATGCTGCTGGTGCTTGTGCTCGCGCCGATACTGGGCGCCTGTGTCGGGTATACGACCTACGAGCCGGGCGAGGGTGATCGTGTCGAAGGCGAGTATCTGAACGCCCCGGCGATCGAACTGGTCCTGAGCGAGAGTCTGCGGTTCGTGATCCAGCGGATGCCCCCGACGCTCGGCGAAGAAGAGGCCCGCCTGGGGATGCTCGGCGCGGGCGTCGACGAGCCCGTGCCCGTCAGCCTGCCCCGCGGCCTCAGCGAGGCACAGCACGACGCCATCTTCCGTCGGCTCGAGGGAATCGCCCGCCCCGCAACGAGCGAGGACGATCCCAACAGCATCTACCGCGTGGGGGATATCCGCCTTCGCGGCGGGCTGGCATGGGTCGACATCCATCGCCCGGTGCATATCCCCGCGGGTGAGATGCGCACGCCGTATCAGTGTGTAACCGTCGAACTGCGCAACAAGATCCTGAGTTGGAAGCCCGAGGACTACCAGATCTGGCTCCCCGACGCCGTGCCCCTGCCCGCCGTCAACGCGCTGGCGCCGCTCCCCGAGCATGAGCGGGCGGGCGTCGATGATTCGTAGCCGTCACCCGCTGGCGGCCAACTGCAGGAAGGTACGGATCTGCGGCAGGTCCATCGCGCGCACGAGCGAGGACATGATCCGCAGGCGCTCTTGGCGATCGACCGTCGAGGCGAGGCGCGCACCGGCTTCCTGGAAGAGGCGTCGGAGGCCGTCGTCCAGCGTCATGCGATCGCCGATCTCATCCAGACGGTTCGCCGCACTCAGGAGCATGAGTTCGTAGGCATACAGGCCCTCCTCGGCCTGTGTGCGCAGCATGGGCTCGACCAGCTTCTGGGCCTGCTCGAAGTTGGACAGACCCTCCTCTGCGAGGTCCCGACGGACCGCGTACATGTAGTCCTTGACGATCAGGCCGTTCATGAACACCTGACGGTCATCCAGCACGCCCCGGCGCTGCAACTCCTCGCCCGGAGAATCGGGCAGCGAGATCCTCTTGAGCATCGCCTGCGCACGCTGGAGCGCGTCGATGTCGGCGATGGAGACACGCGAGAGCTCCCCGCTCTCGACCATCCGGATCACCTCCGGATGCTGCACGACGAGCAGTTTCAGGCGGCTGATCCGATCCTCGAGCACGAGCCAGGCGCTCTCGAGCGTCTCGGGGTCGACCAGCGGATTCTGGTTCAATGCGGCGTAGAACGGCGGCATGTCCAGCGGCGCCACCTTGCCTGTGTCGTCCCGCCAGACGAGCGACTCGAACGGGATCGACCCGACTTCCTCCATCAACTTCTCACGGCGATACTGCTCGTTGACCCGGCGCTGGCGCTCTGCCTTCTCACGCTCACGCTCCGCCCGACGACGCTCGAGGTCCTCCATCTTCTCCCGCTGGAATTCCTCGAGGGCCTTGCGAAGCGCCTGCTTCTCGGGACGCTGGAACTCCGGTATCCACTTCTCGTTCCGGAAGTCCTCGGGCTTCTCGCCCGGCGGGAGAAACATCTGCGCCTGCACACTCGCGGCTGCCAGGCCCAGAACCAGTACGGTCCGATACTTCATCTGCCGTCCTCCCACCTGTCGAGCATGTCCCACCATCGACACAAAGCCCGCCCCAGACGATACGCATCGCCCAACGCCCGACGACAGGCACGATTGCCGGTCGCACATCTGGACATCTCCTCCTACGCTCTGGGCGATGGATGAACAGGCACGCCGAGAACTCGCCTCACGCATCGCCGAAGTCGCGCTCCTGCGCGGCTCGTTCACCCTTCGTTCGGGTCGTACGAGTTCGTACTATCTGGACAAGTACCTCTTCAGCACCCGCCCGGAACTCCTCGATCCGATCGCCGATCTGCTGGCCCAGCGCGTCGAGGTCGCTCGCAAGACGACCACCATCGATCGCCTCGCCGGGGCGGAACTGGGTGGTATTCCCCTTGTAACTGCGACGAGCCTCAAGACCGGTCTGCCATGCGTATTCATCCGCAATCGCAAGAAGGACTACGGCACGGCGAAGCAACTTGAAGGGCTGTTGGACCCCGGCGAACGGGTCGTGCTGATCGAGGATGTCGCCACCACGGGTGGGCAGGCCCTGGAGGCCGTCCAGACCGTCCGGGACATCGGTGCCGAGGTCGCCCGTGTGATCTGCGTGATCGACCGGATGGAAGGCGCCCGCGAGCGTTTCGAAGCAGAAGGGATTCCCTTCGAAAGCCTGTTCACCAGACAGGATCTTGGCGTCGAGGACGAACCCGCTCAGGCCTGAAGTTCCGCCAGCCAGCGCTCGCGCAGCGCTCGGGTCATATCGCCTACCCGGCCGCCGCCGATGGTTTCTCGTTCCAGCGCAATCACCGGGAGTACGCCCCAACTCGAGTTTGTCAGAAAGACCTCGTCGGCGTTGCGGACATCGTCGTAGGTGAGCATTCGGCGGTCGACACCGACGCCCATCTCCTGCGCATGCTCGATGATCGCCCGTCGCGTGATCCCCGGGAGCACCGGGCTGGCAATGGCGCCCTTTTCCTCCTCGCCGCGGGCGATGGGTGTCAGCAGGACGCCGTCGCGCACGAGGAACACATTGCTGACACACCCGCCCGCCAGGTGGTTGGTCACCTGGAAGACGAGGGCCTCGCTGGCGCCCTTCGTATGGGCGCTCTGCAGCTCGCGCAGTCGCTGCCAGTACTGGATCGTCTTGTGCCCGCTGAGCGGATCGAGCGGGTTGACCCGGCTGTCGGCGAGAGCCACCGGCACGCCCTTCTCGAACATCTCCGAGGGGTACTGCGTCGCCTCGTGGCAGGCGATGATGACGCCCGGCAGGTGGGTGTTCTTCTTTGCCTGCGCGTCGCGCAGGTTCAGGTCGCCGCCGGTGATGGTCAGACGCACGCGTGCCCGCCCGCCGGCGTCCACGAGCCCAGACCGGCGAACCGTCTCGACCACGAGGTCACCCAGGGCGGTCGCGTCGAACTTCTCCAGCAGATCGAGTTCGCGGGCACTGCGCTCCAAGCGTTCCATGTGCTCTGCCAGGCGATGCACCCGGACCTCGGGGCCGACGGCGAGCATGGTCTCGAACAGGCCCACCCCATGCTGGACCGCCGCGTCGAAGGCGCTGAGCGTCGCCTCGTCCGGCGGCACGAATCTGCCGTTGATGTGTACGAGGGCCATGCGAGGATGCCCGCTGTCAGTCCTTCTTGAGGCGTCGTTCGAGCACGCGTTCCAGGGTCCGGGCCGTCTCGCGGATCACGAGTTTCATATCATCGCCGCTCTCCTCGGCGACGACCGGATCCATACCCCTGGGACGCGCCTCCATGAGGCAGCGTTTGTCGTTGGCGCCGCTCTTGTGCGGGCTGTTCTCGTCCTTGCAATGCACCTCGACGCGCGTCAGGCGATCGCTGAACCGTGCGATCGTGCGCTCCAGCGCCTTGTCGATCTCCTCGTCCAGGGCCGGCGAATGGTTCAACCCCGCGAAGCGCTTCTCGATGTGTAGATCCACGACGGGCTCCTTTCCGGAAGAGCAGCAGGCCCGGTCTCCCGGACCACCCGCTCTTCGTTGATCGTATGGAAGATCAGGCACCGGCGGTCGCCGGCTCTTCCATCTTCGAGAACACGAAGTTGCCACCCTCGGCATCGACGAGGATCCGATCGCCCGGCACGAACTCGCCGGCGATGATCTTGGACGCCAGCGGGTTCTCGATCCGATGCTGGATCACCCGCTTGAGCGGGCGGGCACCGAACGCCGGGTCCCATCCCTCGCTGGCCAGCAGGTCCCTGGCCTCCTGGGTGATCTCCAGCGACATCTCGCGCTGCGCCAGACGGTTGCGCAGGTGGCGGAGCTGGATCTCGATGATCTGCCCGATGTGCTCGCGCCGGAGTTGATGGAAGACCACGATCTCGTCGATGCGGTTGAGCAGTTCCGGACGGAAGAAGGGGCCCTGCGTGCCCGCCCCGCCGCCGTGACGGATCAGCTCGAGCACCGCCGCCTCGATCTCCCAGTCCTCGGCGCCCTGTTCGGTCATCTCCTGGATCTTCTTGGACCCGAGGTTGCTCGTCATCACGACGATCGTGTTGCGGAAGTCGACCGTTCGGCCCTGCCCGTCGGTCAATCGGCCGTCGTCGAGCAGCTGCAGCAGCACATTGAACACATTGGGGTGGGCCTTCTCGATCTCGTCCATCAGGATGACGGCATAGGGACGCCGGCGGACCGCCTCGGTCAGCACCCCGCCCTCCTCATAGCCCACATAGCCCGGAGGTGCACCGATCAGCCTGCTCACGGAGTGCTTCTCCATGAACTCGCTCATGTCGATGCGGATCATCGCCTCCTCGGTATCGAAGAGGAACTCCGCCAGCGCCTTGCAGGTCTCGGTCTTGCCCACGCCCGTCGGGCCCAGGAACAGGAAACTGCCGATCGGACGGTTCGGATCACCCAGGCCGGCCCGGCTGCGCCGCACGGCGTTGGCGACCGCCTCCAGCGCATGATCCTGACCGACCACACGCTCCTTGAGCTTCTCCTCCATGTGCGCCAGCTTCTCACGCTCGGACTCGAGCAGACGCGAGACCGGGATCCCGGTCCAGCGGGCGACGACCTCGGCGATCATCTCGGCGTCGACCTCCTCCTTCACGAGCGTCTCGCCCCGCTCACGCTTGGCCTCGAGGTCTGCCTCTGCCTCGGCGAGCTGCTGCTCGAGCTGCGGGATCTCGCCGTACTGGATCTTCGCCGCCGCCTCGAGGTCCCCGCGGCGCTGCGCCTGCTCCAGCTCGATGCGCTTGGCGTCCAGTTGCTCCTTGATCGACTTGATCAGGTCGAGGTCCTTCTTCTCACGCTCCCACTGAGCCGTGAGCTGGTTGTTCCGCTCCTGGAGTTCGCTCAGCTCCCGCTCGACCCGCTCGAGTTCCTTCTTCGATCCCTCGTCCTTGGTGACCTCGAGCCTCAGAGCCTCGCGCTCGATCTCCAGCTGCATGATCCGCCGACGGATCTCGTCCAGTTCGTGCGGCATCGAGTCGATCTCGATCCGCAGCCGGCTTGCCGCCTCGTCCACGAGGTCGATCGCCTTGTCGGGCAGGAATCGGTCGGCGATGTAGCGATGGCTCAGGTGCGCCGCCGCCACGAGCGCCTCGTCCAGGATCCGCACGCCGTGGTGCGCCTCGTAACGCTCTTTCAGGCCACGCAGGATCGCGATCGTCTCCTCGACGCTCGGCTGGTCGACGAAGATCGGCGCGAAGCGCCGCTCGAACGCCGGGTCCTTCTCGATGTGCTTGCGATACTCGTCGAGCGTCGTCGCGCCGATGCAGCGCAGCTCGCCACGCGCCAGCGCCGGCTTGAGCAGGTTCCCCGCGCTGACGGCGCCTTCAGCCGCCCCCGCTCCGACGATGGTGTGCAACTCGTCGATGAACAGGATGATCTGGCCCTCGCTGGCCTGCACCTCGCGCAGCACCGCCTTGAGGCGCTCCTCGAACTCGCCGCGATACTTCGCGCCGGCGAGCAGCTGCCCCACATCCAGGGCCATGATCCGCTTGTCCCGCATCGTGCTCGGACAGTCGCCGTTGACGATCCGCAGCGCGAGCCCCTCGACGATCGCCGTCTTGCCCACGCCCGGCTCGCCGATGAGCACCGGATTGTTCTTCGTCCGCCTGCTCAGGATCTGCATGCATCGGCGGATCTCCTCGTCGCGCCCGATCACAGGATCGATCTTGCCCTGCTGGGCCTTCTCGGTCAGGTCGATCGCGTACTTGCTGAGCGCCTCGAAGGTGCTCTCCTGATTGGGGTCTGTGATGTGCTCCACGCCGGATGCCTTTCTGATCTCGTTGATTGCTTCGCTGATGCGCCCCTCCGAGACGCCCACCGTCTCGAGCACCTCGCGGGCCTTGCCGCTCATCTGCGCAAGAGCCAGGAGCAGGTGCTCGCTGGAGACATACGCGTCGCCCATCTCCCTGGCGATGGCGTCGCTCTTGCCCAACAGTTCCATGATCTCGCGCCCCGTCGAGCCGGCACCACCCGAGACCTTCGGAAGGCGACCGAGCTCCGCCTCGACGAGCTGCACCACCCGATCCGGGTCGGCACCCGTGCGATCGAGAATCGACCGCACGGACGAGGTCCTGTCCTGCAACATGGCCCCGAGCACATGCAGCCCCAGAACCTCGGGGTTCTGGCGCGCCATGGCGTCCTGCTGGGCCCCAGCCAAGGCCTGCTGGGCCATCGTCGTCAGTCTGTCCGGTTGCATCGATATCCTCCCGTCCCGGGATCTGGGGCAAACCCCGTGCCAACAGGACATGCCCCGTATCCGCGCGATGGCGACACCGGAACGGGTATGAACCGCCAAACCGGGGACGGGACCGCCCGCTGCTGTCGATATGGCAGGATCTGCGCACGAAAAAACCGGGCCGCCCCATGCTGGCGAAGATCCGCGGCCTGAGCCCGAACCCCTCTGTCAAGGTGGGCACGCCCGGACCCGTCCCGGCCTTCCCCTCGCTGGGGGCCTGACCATCGCGAGCCCGCAGGCGTTCCCTGGGGGAACGAAGCGGCTCGGACACAATCTGCCCGGACCTCGCCGGGTGCGAACCCGGTCCTTACCCGACCATACCAGTACGGGGACGACGACGCGAGTGTTCCGCCCTCGATTCGACGAATCTCCACAGGGAACCCACAGCACGCGTCCGCGAATATTTCCCCCGCCATTGACCACGCGGGTTCGAGGCGGTACAAAGTCGCCTCACGCGAGCACTCGACATCTTGGGATATTTCCCCAACAGGAGCGGATCATGAAGATGTTCAGAACATGCCGAATCGTGCTGGGCCTTGCCGCGGTCGCCTCGCTGGCGGCGTGTGCCAGCACCAGCGCCGATCCCATGACGATCCGCGCCGATCCCACACCCGAACTCATGACGCTCTACGAGCGACCCAGCGATGTCGCCAACAACCTGGCCATCATGGTCAACGAGAACCGCCGGATGTTCTGGGAAGACCTCGGGCGGGCGTTGTACTGGGATCGTCCGAGCCGCCTGACGCCCGAGCCCATGCCGCGCTGATCGCACGCCGATGCAAACACACAGGATCCATAAGGAAGAGGGACACCCACTCGGGGTGCCCCTTTTTTTCACACCAACAACGCGACCTGTCGCTCGCAGCCCGAGCCTCAGGCCGTCGTGTACTTGCCGCGCGCGACCTTCTTGATGCGATTGCTGCGCAGCAGCGTCTGGTTGACCATCGTGCGGAAGTTCGCCGCATTGGTCTTGTATCCGCTCTTGAGCACGGCCTGGGCGAGCTCGGTGACACCCATCGTCTTGCCGTTGAGCGTCTTGACGATCGCCTCCTCGAGCGTCATCGAGTTCTTGGGACGCGGGCCGCGCTTGCCCCCACGCTTCTTCGAGACCGGCATGGTGCGCGCCGCGACGGGCGCATCGCCGAGGACGCTCAGTTCCGCATCGATCTCCTCGATCCGCGCCAGCAGACGCTCACGCTCCTCGGCCAGTTTGCCCGCCTCACGCTCGCGACGCGCCACCTCACGCATCAGCAGATCCGTGGAAATCCGCTGAAGTGTCGCACTGCTCGGCGGACGCCCCCGACGGCTGGTCTTCTTGCCCACACGCGCGGATCCCCGCTTCTTGGCAACCTTCTTGCTGCGCTTCTTCGCCATGCAATGCTCCTTCAAGTACGAGTCGTGACGCGGCACAGAACGCACCGCAGCAAACATAGTTCGAATCGAACAATAGCACAGATATTACAGAAAATCATACATGCTGACACATCCGTGTGCCACTCGCACGGGATGCCGACACAGATCCATGTATCAAATGCGGGTTATCGCCCACTCTGAGGACGCATGAATGGAAACGCAATGACATCGCGGATCGATCCCTCGTCCGCCATGAGCATCACCAGACGATCGATCCCAAGCCCCATGCCACCCGCCGGGGGCATACCGACTTTCAATGCCCGAACAAAGTCCTCATCGAACGAACGGAATGTCGATTCTTCCTCGTCGATGCCCGCCAGTTGCTCACGGAACTTCTCCGCCTGCACATCCGGATCGTTCAACTCCGTGTAATGTGGCCCGATCTCCATCCCCGCGATGAACAGATCCGCACGATCTGCAAAGCGGGGATCATCCGCGCATGGGCGCGTCAGCGGGCTCAACGCCGACGGATACCGCATCACCCAGGTCGGACGAGCGGGATCGATCAGCCCCTCACCATGTGCTTCGAAGAGTTCGTTCACGATCCAGACAACATCCAGGGGTTCCCCCCGGTCGTCCTTGGTGCGCACGCCCCGGCGTTCGCCCTCCGCCCGCACCCGCTCCTCGTCTTCCATGGAAAATCCGAACGCGCGTTCGAACAACTCACCATATGAAAATCGCTCGAAGGGCCCATCATAATCGATCTCCAAGTCGCCGAACGAGCGCACGAACCCCTCACGCCCCTCGCTCTCATTGGCAATCCGGGCACACTCGCGCACGATCGCCTCGGTCAGCTCCATCATGGAATGGACATCCCCGAAGGCCTCGTACACCTCGATCGCCGTGAACTCGGGATTATGCCTCCTGTCGACGCCCTCGTTCCGGAAGTTCCTGTTCAGTTCGAAGACCCTCGGCAGGCCCCCGACGAGAAGGCGCTTGAGATAGAGCTCGGGTGCGATCCGCAGATACAGGTCGATATTCAGGGCGTTCATGTGGGTCACGAACGGGCGTGCCGCCGCCCCGCCCGCCTGCACCTGGAGCATGGGCGTCTCGACCTCCACGAACCCGCGATCTTCCATCAGCCGCCGGATCCCGGAAACCAGCCGGCTTCGCAGCAGCAGCGTGCGCGTCGTGCGCGGATTCGACCACATGTCCACATATCGCCGGCGATAGCGCGCCTCGGGGTTCTGAAGCCCGGCGTGCTTCTCCGGCGGGGGCAGCAGAGCCTTGCTCGCAGGGCGAATCGACCTCGCCCAGACCGTCACCTCCCCCGTGCGGGTCCTGGTCAGCGGTCCCTCGGCGACCACGATGTCCCCAAGGTCCGTCTTCTTCGCCACCTGGAATCCGACCTCATCACAGTCACGCTTGGAAACGGCGACCTGCAGGCTCTCACGCGTCGCGTCACGCAGGTTCATCCACACCAGCCGCCCGTTGTCCCGCGCAAGCATGACCCGACCCGCGACACGAACGACGGGACGCTCGTCGCCCTCGTGTCCGGGCTTGATCCCCGCCTCGTTCATCCGCTGGTCCACAGACTCGTCGTAGGACTCGAAGGCTCGCTGCAGGCTGAGAAGTCCCTCGATCCGCCCGCCATAGGGATCCAACCCCAACGCACGGATCGCCTCGCGCTTCTCGCGCCGCTCGTTCTCGAGTTCATCGATTGGGCGTCTTGCTTCCTCGGGCTGCTGGTCCATAGTGGACCGATCGTACCCACACCCCGTCCGGATCGGCCCTTCAGGAAGCCATGTTGTGCACGACGGCGGGCCCGGACCCATCCACACGATCCAGCACATCGCCCAGCGTCGTCTGCCCAAGGACACGCCGGATCGCGTTGGACGCCTCCTGGAGCGTCTCCTGCAAGGAAGCCAGCGCCGGATTCTCGCTGGGCGCCGCGACCCGCAGCCACCGCCCCGAATCCACCGCGTTGACGATCTCCAGCAACTTGATGTCCGCGGGCTCGCGGCTGAGGCGATACCCCCCACCCACGCCACGACGACCCGTCACGAGGTCCGCCGACGCAAGCATCTGCAGGACCTTCGCGAGATAGTTCTGGGGCACATCGGCAAGACGGGCCAACTCCGGCGTCGGACTCAGGCGATCACGCTGGCAGGCAAGGCACACCATCGCCCGCAGCGCATACTCGCTGGTCTGTGTCAACATCTCCACCTCCACATTGCCCATGCGAGGCAGTCACCCACTCCGCCTGGCCTCCTGCCGCCGCTCTGTCCATTCGCCCATCCGCTCCCTGAGGTTCCCACCGCAGGACGACACCTCCGGTTATCGGCGGGCCTCTCCGATCCGCCCCCCGACAATACACCGGGAAACACCCGTGGGTTGCGATCCCTCACCCCGCCGGATGCATCACGCTGTCCATCTGATCCCGCTCATCGGACGACGACGACTCCACCGGCATTTCTGCCAGTAGATTATCGATGATCTGGTCCGCGCTCACCTGATCCGCCTCCGCGTTGAAGTTCGTCAGGATCCGATGGCGCAGCACGGGATGCGCCACCTGTCGCACATGCTCGATCGTCGCCGCCGGCGAGCCATCGAGCACCGCCCGTGCCTTGGCCGCCAGAATCATGTATTCGCTGGCGCGCGGGCCTGCGCCCCAGCCCAGATACTCCCGCACGAGCTCGGGACGCTCGTGCCCCCCATCCATCTCCTCGCCCACACGCGTCGCACGCACCAGACGCAGTGCATACCGAATGACCGTGTCGCTCACCGGCGTCTCCCGCACGACATGCTGGATCGCCTTGATCTGCGACCGATCCAGCACGCGATGCACCTGGACCCCGACGCCGCCCGTGCTCCTGCGCACGATCTCCAGTTCGTCCTCCGCCGTGGGATACCGCACGAGGATCTGGAACATGAACCGATCCAGCTGCGCCTCCGGAAGCGGGTAGGTCCCCTCCTGCTCGATCGGATTCTGCGTCGCAAGCACGAAGAACGGGTCGGGCAGATCGTGCCGGGCCCCCCCGATCGTTACATGACGCTCCTGCATCGCCTCCAGCAACGCCGCCTGCGTCTTGGGCGGCGTGCGATTGATCTCGTCGGCAAGGATCACATTCGCAAAGATCGGACCACGCACGAACGCAAGCTCGCGATGCCCCGTCGCCTTGTCCTCCTGGATCACCTCCGTCCCCGTGATATCGCTGGGCATCAGGTCCGGCGTGAACTGAATCCGGCTGAACTCGAGATCCAGCGTGCGCGCAATCGTCGAGATCAGCAGCGTCTTGGCGAGCCCGGGCACACCCACCACCACCGCATGCCCGCGACAGAAGATGCAGGTCAGCAATTGCTCGACCACCTCGCCCTGACCCACGATGACCTTTCCGATCTCCTCGCGCAGGGCCCGATACTTCTCGCGGATCTCCGCCGGCGTCGTCTGACTCATCCCGGACACCCCTTCCGTGCTGGTCCCTGCCCGATCGTACCGCACCCACCATCTTCGATTCGACAATGCCACCCAATCCGGATCCAGAAGTCCCGAACACCGGAGCGAATCTCCCGAACGAGCAAGAGAAAACGGCCGCACGGGACCGTCCCGCACGACCGCTCGCGGAGCTCGATGGTCGGCTGTGCCTCTCTGCCCCGTCTTTGGGACGAGGGCGCCGAAAGTTTCACCCTCGCACGAGAAATCTCACTCCCGCTCGCCCATCGCCCGGATCAGACGGTCCAGCTTGCGCTCCAGACGCTCCAGACGCTCCTCGATGTCGTCCAGACGCTCCCGAACCTCGCCGTCCCCGCTGTTCTCGCGGAGCTGGAACACGCCGATGCCCATCTCCCCGTCACCCGGCTTGATCATCCCAACATGCGGCGCCACACGCAGACGAGGAGTCATCATGCCCCCCAGGCCCATCGCGCCATCATGCCCCTTGAGCTTTGCGAAGATCCGCCGGCGAACCTCGCCGTCCAGAGGCGCAACCTCCACATGCAACTCCTTGAGATGCTCGCCGAGCTCGGCGAGTTCCTCCTCGTCCAGATGCACCGCGCCGCTGTCCTTGAGCATGTCCAGCAGCCCCTCGACCTCCACCCTGATCGTCGGCGAGGCCAGCTCGATCACCTGCTCCTCCCCGGAGATGACAGCCTTCGCCGGCGCGAGCTCGATGTCGAACGACTTCTTCTTCCCGTTCCGCAGCACCCGGACCCGCACCTCCTGCCCGGGCTTCCTGCCGCTCATCGCCTCGCGCAGGTCGCCCATGTCCCGGACCTTGCGGTCGTCGATGCCCACGATCAGATCACCCTCGCGCATGCCTGCACGCTCCGCGGGTGATCCGTCGAACACGCCCTCGATCCGCACCGCTCCGTCGATGCCGAGCTCCTCGAGTTCGTCCTCGTCGGGCTCGCCGATCGACACACCGATGACACCCCGAACCGGCGCATCACCATCGATCGAGAAGATCATGGTGGGCCCATCATCGTCCCCACCCGTGCCGATGCCCATCCCGAGCATCAACGCTTGCTCATCGTCGTCACCGACCATGAACACGCGACGCCCGGACGCCTCTGGAAGACGAACGACGATCTCCTCACCATCCTCTCCCTCGATCACCCAGCCTTCGTCGCTCCTGCGCACGCGATCCGGATCGATCGTCTCACCGTTGACCGTCGCCGTCACCTTCCCGTCCACGACGCGGATCTCGATCGTTGTGTCGTCCTGGACGGCGACGATGTTCTCCGTCTCGCCGCCGGGCTCGACGACGCTCATCGTCGCCGCGGGCTCGTTCGCGCAGCACGCCTTCTCGCACTCGTCAGGGCACGCCCCAAAGGCGCCGGTGCCCAGAGCCGCGACCAATCCACACATTCGCAACATCTCGATCGTCCGCATCTCGGACCTCCTTCGTGTCATCGTTCCGAACGACTCCGCGCTGACCGGACACTCCATCACACCGGATGCGCACCGCTCGCCATCCCGTCGCACAAGTGCGCTAGAACGACGGCTCTGCCACGGGAAGTTCATCCACGGGCAGACGCACGATGTTCCCGAGCTCGTCCTGCCCCAGGCGGTACAGCTCGATATCCGCCCGCTCGACGATCCGCCGAACGAACAGCACCTCGAAACTTTCACCATCCTCGCTGGGACGGGCGCTGATGACCTCCAGGTCCGGATCGATCGCCACGACCCGCCCGCTGCGCGCGCCGTTGGTGATATAGACCCGGAACGCCTCCTCGGGGCTCAGTTCGGGCAGGACCCGCTCCTTGGCCTCGCTCATGGGAATCAGCCCCGCGGACTGCGAGCCGACGCCGGGCACCCGCATGCCCCATGACAGGGCCATGGCCGCCGCCGCCAGCCAGCCGCCCCACATCGCTGCTCGGCGCAGGCGCACATGCAGACCCTGCGCCGCGTGCTCGACGATGGGTGCCTCGACGCGTTCGCTGCATGCGCCCAGCTCGCGAACCATCGCGCACAACTCCGCCGCGTCCTGCTGCGCCGTCGCCAGATCCGACCAGATCTCGGGGTCCTCACGCGCGATCGCATGCAGCGCCGACCAGTCCTCCGCACTCGCCTCCCCGTCGATCACGCGCGTAATCAGCACATCCCGATCGATCATGACCGATCCTCCCCGGCCTGCGCCCGCCGCTCCTGCCGGGCGAACAACTCACGCAACATCCGACGCCCTCGCGCGATCCGCGTCTCGACCGTCGTCTCGGGCAGGCCCATCGCCTCCCCGATCTGGCGATAACTCATCCCCCGCACACACCGCAGGATCAGCGGCTCGCGATACTTCTCATCCAGCAGACGCGTCAACTCCAGCAGTCGCACCGCCTCTTCCCGCGCATCATCGACACCCCCCGATGCCACCGGATGCACCCCCCGGTATGCCCCGTCCAGACGGCGCCGACGCGACCTCCGACGACCGTCCGCACGGGCCGCGTTGAGCGCCACCGTCCGCAGCCACCCCCGGATCGCGCCCGCGTCCTGCACCTCGTGGATCCGCCGCACCACCGTCAGGGCAACCTCCTGCAGCAGGTCCTCGAGGTCGACCTCGCTGCTCTTGTGCGCAAGCAGCACGCCCGCGACCCATCCTCGATGCTCGCGCCACAGCGCGCGGATCGCCTCCGGATCGCGCCGGATCGCAGACTCCACGACGCCCTCAGACGATCCGTCCAACCGCAAGGCCCTCCGCCGGTTCTTCCAGATGCGCCGCCCGAAGGTTCCCGTCACCATCGCGGGCCGTTGCCCTGCGCGGAATACCCTGTGCCACGCAAGCCGCCATGACCGCACGCACCCGTAATACCAAACCGGACCCGAACTCCATGACGCTCGGCGAGCATCTCGAAGACCTCCGCCGACGCATCATCCTCGCGCTCCTGGGACTGGGTCCGATATTCGTGCTGGCCCTCGTCGCCGGGCGCCCCATCCTCGAACTGCTCATCCTCCCCGTCCAGCAGTCCCTGCGCGAACAAGGCCTGCCCCCGGGCCTGCAGGCCACCAGCCCCCTCGAGACCTTCCTCGCCTATGTCAAGATCGCCGTCGTTCTGACCATCATCGTCGGCAGCCCCTGGGTCCTCTACCAGCTCTGGCTCTTCATCTCACCGGGCCTGTACCGTGCAGAACGACGATTCGTCTACCTCCTGCTGCCCATGAGCGCCGTCCTCAGCACGCTCGGCGTCCTCTTCCTCTACTTCGTCATCCTCCCCGTCATCCTCTCCTTCTTCATCCGCTTCAGCTCCACCATCGGCGAAGCCCAGACACCCACCGTCGACCTCCCGCCTGCCCTCGTCCTCCCCGATCTGCCCGTGCTCGCGGGCGATCCCCCCGAACCGAAGACCGGGCAGATCTGGATCAACGACCACCTCAAACAGATCCGCGTCTGCCTGCGCGACGCCCCCAACCCCGTCATCCGGGGCACAGACCTCACCCAGGGCTTCGGCATCGCCCAGCAGTACCGCATCAGCGAGTATGTCAAACTCCTGCTCAACCTCGCCCTCGCCTTCGCCGTCGGCTTCCAGACCCCCATCGTGGTCCTCCTGCTGGGATGGTCGGGCCTCGTCGAACGCGAGACACTGGTGCGATACCGCCGACAGGTCATCCTCGTCTGCGCCTTCCTCAGCGCCCTCCTGACGCCCGCCGACCCCCTCAGCATGATCCTGCTCGCCGTGCCCCTGTATCTGCTGTTCGAACTGGGCGGGCTGCTGCTCATCATCCTGCCGGCTCATCGCGTCGCCGGCGAGATGCAGGAGGAAGAGGCGTGATCCTCGCCCGCCTCTTTCGTCGAAAGCCACGATCGGGCGCACAGGCGGGAGCGCTCGACGAGCAGATGATGGACCTCGCCCTCGAGCAGGCCCGCCTCGCCGCCGAGATGGGAGAGGTCCCCGTCGGCGCCGTCATTTACCACACAGAAAGTGGCGAGATCCTCGCACAGGCGCACAACCGGCGCGAGTGCGACCACGACCCCCTGGCCCACGCCGAACTCCTGGCCATCGCCGAGGCAAGCCGGGCCCGCGACGACTGGCGCCTCAGCGACTGCACCCTCGTCGTCACGCTCGAGCCCTGTGTCATGTGTGCCGGGGCGATCGTCAACGCACGCATCGGGCGCGTCGTCTACGGCACGCACGACCCCAAGGGCGGCGCCTGCGAGAGCCTGTACGAGGTCCTGGGCGATCCGCGACTGAACCACCGCCCGATCGTGATCTCGGGCGTTCGCCGGCAGGCGTGCGCACACATCCTGTCCTCGTTCTTCCGCGACCTGCGCGCACGCAGGCGTGCCGAGCGACCCTGATGCCCGAACTGCCCGAGGTCGAGACCATCCGGCGCACGCTCGAGTCGCACCTGATCGGCACGCAGGTGCGCCGGGTGCGCGCACATCGACGCGACATTATCTGCCTGCCAGGCGATCCACCCGCAGGGTTCGCCCGCTCGGACATGTCCTGTCCGCACACGACCGTCCGACCTGCGCACCTGCTGAGCAACGCGCAGATCGTCCGCCTGATCCGACGCGGCAAGCGTCTGGCCATCGTCGCCTGCGACGGACGCTGCGTCGAGGTCCACCTGGGCATGAGCGGGCGCCTGCTCGTGCTTCCGGCTCGCAGCCGCTCGCCCGCACACACGCACATCGTCTGGTCGCTCACGGACGGGAAGCGTCTGGTCTTTTGCGATCCGCGTCGCTTCGGATTCGTGCGCGTCCATGCGCACACGGACGACCTTGCGCGCGCCTGGCAGGCCCTCGGTCCCGACGCGCTGACCATCCGTGCCGACGCGCTGCAGAAGCGCGCCGGCGCATCCAGGCAGGCCGTCAAGGGCGTCCTGCTGGATCAGCGAGTGCTGGCGGGCGTGGGCAACATCTACGCCGACGAGGCCCTGTTCGATGCGCGGATCGCCCCGACACGGGCCGGCGAGTCGCTCACGCAGGACCACTGGCGATCGCTGGCGCGGAGCATCCGCAGGGTGCTTCGACGGGCCATCGAGGCACGCGGGACGACGCTGCGCGATTATCGGAACGCCGACGGCTTGCCCGGCACCGCCGGACGGCTCCTGCGGGTCTACGCCAGAGCAGGAGCACCCTGCACGCGATGCGGAAAAATCCTCTTTGCCGCGACGGTCGCGCAGCGAACGACGACCTGGTGCCCAGCCTGCCAGACATGACCCGCCGATTCCTTGCTATCCACACCATGTCCACAATCGTGCAGAGAGTCCGCACGCACTATGAATCGAACCGAGCAGGTCATTCTTCATGATTGCGGATGATTGCAGATTATCAGGATGAAGAATGGCTCCTCATCATCATGGTTTCAACGCCTGGCGCTTGCTGGACGGGTGGGGTGATCATTGCGCAAGTCATGGATGGCCATGGCCTTGACGCATCTCATCGTGGTGGATGAGATGTCGCCGGGCTGTTGGGTGGGGTCGTCCGTCGCGGCGGCTGTCGGATTCATCCTGTCGACGCGTGCGTGCCGGGCGGACAGATGCGAGCGCTGGTGTCATGAGTCGGCGCCCTGCCCACGGGTTTTCCACAGCGGGGATCGACAGGGTGATGCCCCTAGGGCCGGCGAGGTCGATTCGGCAGAAGCAAGGAATAATCTCTAGTGTGATGCGGATGAATACTTATATTCATTCCGAGGCGTTGAGACGGGATTCGAGCGTGGCCAGCACGCTCTGGAGTTGGGTGTCTTTCTCGCGTCTTTCCTCGATGGCGCGGACCGCATGCATGACGGTCGTGTGATCACGCCCGCCCAGGAAGCCCCCAATCTCCTGCAGGCTGTGCATGGTATGGCGACGGGCGAGGTACATGCAGACCTGTCGAGGCAGGGCGATCGATCGCTGGCGTTTGCGCGACTGCAGATCGCTCAGGCGGACATTGTAAAAGTCCGTGACCGTGTTGAGAATGGTCTGGATGGTGGGGCCCCCGGGTGATTGTTCGTAGGTCAGATCGCCCAGCGCCTCGGCGCACAGGTCGAGGTCGATCGGGCGATCGAGGGTGGCGGCGTAGAGGTGCAGGCGTTTGATGGCACTCTCGAGTTCGCGGATGTTGCGCTCGGTGCGCGAGGCGATGTAGGCGCAGACATCGTCGGGCAGGGACATGCCGCGCAGACGGGCTTTCATCTTGAGGATGGCCACGCGGGTCTCGTAGTCAGGGGGGGAGATTTCCGTGACGAGGCCCCATTTGAACCGGCTGACGAGGCGTTCCTCGAGGTCCGGGATGGCCTCGGGCATGGCGTCCGAGCTCAGGATGATCTGGCGGTCCTGCTGGTAGAGGGTATTGAAGG
>WGEO01000198.1 GCA_015492715.1 Phycisphaerales bacterium
CCTGTATACATCCTGTTTCATCTAGGTTCTGCCTGCCGGATCGCTTGTTCGTTGCATGCTTGGTGATGCCATGGACTGTGGAGAGTCATGCTGGTCTCCGGCGAGGAGGCCAGCGATGAACACAAAGGAATCGAACCAGAAGACACGAACCGGTCGCGGCGTGGAAGGGCGTCCGGGTCGCCGCTCCGAACTGTGCGACGAGGCTTGGGAGCGGATCGGATCGCTGCTGCCCACACAGGGACGGAGAACGATCACCGGACCACGCGCACCGGCATGTTCCGGATCCTCAACAGCGGCGCTCAGTGGCGCGACATGCCTGCGCGGTACGGCAAATGGAAGCGTGTCTGCGACCGGTATCGACGCTGGACACGCGAAAAGGGGTGTTCGATCGAATCCTGCGGCGTCTGCATGGCCAACTCGATCAGGAAGGCCCCATCGGCCGGAGCGTGTTCGACATCGATGGGTCGAACATCCGGACGATCCGATCGGCCCAAGGCGCGACTCGACAAGCGCAAGGACCGTCGTCGGAATGTGGTCGAGCGGTGCATCGGCTGACATACTGCCGTCGCGTCGCCGAGCGATACGAGAAGCTGGCGATGCCCTTCCTGGCCATGGTCAGGCTCGCCATGGTCCGGCGATGCCTGCGGCCCCTCGATCCATCTGACAGAACCTAGGCCAAGGCCCGTCGGAGCGAGCCGCTACGCATTGCGATGACCTGCTGCTGGAGGTTTCGCCCCGGACAGAGCGTGGGACGCAGTTCGCGGTGCGTGTAGACGCGATCGACCGGGACCCGGTAGAGGCGCATCTGGTCGGCGATGAATCGGGCGAGGCTCTGAAGGGCCTCCGGTGTCGGGCGCTGCTGCTCGAAGTTGCCCAGCACCACGACGCCCAGATTCTGCTCGTTGTGGAACTTCACATGGGCGCCCTGCAGGCTCGTCGGCCTGCACGCATAGATACGACCGGCAGGGTCGATGGCGTAGTGATAGCCGATGTCCGCCCATCCGCGCCGGCGGTGTGCCCGGCGGACCGACTCCAGACGCGCCAGCGCGTCGCGCATGCTCGTCGAGGCGTACGGTGAAGAGCCCTCGTGATGGATCGTGATGCGGGTGATCCGGGTCAGCGGATCGGCAAGCGACAGAACGGGTCCCTCCTTGGCCCAGGCGGATCGTGGCACGACGCCGGCGGGCTGGCGGGGTTGCGGCGTGCGGCCCGGTGAGACCCGGTGGCGATTGTGCCAGCGATCCAGCGCGTCGCGGGCCAGGCTGTGCTCGTTCGTCGGGGCGTCGTTCGACGAGGGGGGATCGCCCGGCAGCGGGTCACCGACGCCGCCCAGTTCGCCGTCGGTTTTCGGCGTGCTCGAACAGGCCCCCAGGGCACTCGCAGCCGCGAACAAGGTTCCCAGGCGAATCGCGTCCCGTCTCGTGCAATGGCCCTTCATGGGGTCTTCCATCGTCCGTGCCTCGACCCGCGCTCACATCTTGGCGCGTGCGGGGCCATATCCTGCCCCATTGTGCGCATGATACCGGATCGCACGGATTCGCGACGGGAGGTGTCAGGATGGACACGGGCGTGCGGGGTTTCCCGATCATCGGCAGGCTGGCCCTCGTTCTCGGACTCGCATTGGGTGCAATGGCGGCTTGGAGTGAGGCGGCTGCCGGCATGCCCCCGATCGTGCGGGAGGACGCGGCCGCTCGTGCCATGGGCATCGTGCCATTGGACATGCCGCCAGCGGAGGAAGCCCGACACGCGTCGTCAGGCGCGGGCGATCAGGTGGCCTCGTCGCCGGATGAGGCCGGTCGAGCCGGGCGCGTGCCGGACGAGTCCGTGACAGCGGTGGAAGACCGGGAAGTTCCGTCCGGCGAGGACCCGCGTCTGAGCCTGTTGTCGCGCGTGCTGACCGGCTGGACGCATCGGGTCGAGTTGGCTGCCTCGGGGACGGAGGGGAACGCACGGACCGGGAATTTCCGGGGGGCGTTCAACGCATCCCGGCATACCGAGTTGACCCAGGCCTCGCTGAGTCTGACCTACCAGTATGGCACGCGAGATTCGAGCGTGACCCAGGAGCGGTTCGTGACGAGCGGGCGGTTCGATCGCCTGATGAAGGACTCCCGCTGGCGATCGTTTCTCAGCGGATCCTTCGAGATCGATCGGTTCCGTGACTGGGACTATCGCCTGACCGGTGGCGGGGGCTTTGGGTATCAGGTCATCAAGGACGAGAAGACCGATCTGCTGGCCCGTGGCGGGCTGAGCCTCGCCCAGGACATCGGCGGTCTCGATGAGCATGTCCGGAGCGAGGCCATCCTCGGGCTCGACCTGGCCCGGACGATCGACGAACGCCAGAAGGTCATCGGGGCCTTGGACTTCCTGCCCACGATCGGAGAGTTCGATCAGTTCCGGATCAATGCCCGCCTGAGCTGGGAGATCCTGCTGGACCCCGAATCGAGGCTGAGCCTCCGGATCGGCGGAGAGAACCGCTACGACACGACGGCCCGGGCAGGGGCGCTCCGCAACGACATCAGTTACTACGCGGGGATCGCTGTCGAATTCTGAGACCGGCGGTCGCACGATAGCATGGGGCGATGGATGCGGGCATCCGCATGATCGCATGGCTCCGTCCGGAGCAGGCGTCCCTGGTCCGCGATGTGGCTGCGGGTATCGGTGCGCAGGTCGTCGGCGTTGGCTGTCCGCTCAAGGGGCGTTTGGGAGAGGTGGCCCGGGAAGTGGACGCGCCGGGGCAGGACGATCTGCGCGCGACGCTTGCCGGTGAATCCTGCGACCTCGTCTGGCTGCTGGATCCGGGAGACTTCGGCGGCGGGCCAGGGGATCCGGGCGCCCTGCTCGATGCGCGAGCACGCGGGGTGCGGGTCGTGACGAGTGAGCCCCTGCCGAGCTCGGCGCTGGACCTTGGCGGGGGCGGATGGTTGCGAACGCGATCGGGGCTCACCCCCCTCGAGTGTGTGCGTTTCGTCCCACTGGCGCGTGGCGGGCCCGGATTCGTCGCACTGGGCGAGGTGCTGGAGGACTTCGGTCGGATCCATGCGATCGCCATCCGGTTCGTGTCGCCGCCGGTCTCGGCGTCGTTGGGTGCCCATCTCTTTTCATCTCTTGTCATGGTCCACGAACTGCTCGGCGATGTGGAGAGCGTCGACGCCGCGTACCAGATGCCCGCCCCAGCGGGTACGCTGCGCCTGCTTCCCGGCGAGACCCTGCAGGATCTTCAGGGTACGCTCAGTGCGCACCTGCGAACGGGCGACGGGCGCGGCGCCACGCTGCTGGCCAGCGATCGCGCGCCACAGTGGCAGCGGACGGTCACGATCCTGGGCGAGGGCGGTCAGATCCGGGCCGGCGATGCGTTCTTCGAGTGGATCGATCCATCCGGAGCCGTGAGCGAGTCGAGCCTGGAGACGCCCGCGATCGCGCGCCCCGACGCCCGCGAGATCGCGCGGGCGATCGAGCAGATCCTTCAGGATCATCCTGCGCAGGCACGCCCCGTCCCTGTCGAGGAGGCGCTGCCCTGCGGGCAGGCGGCCCTGCTGAGCGTGCGCACGGGCCAGAGCGAGAGCCCCGAGACGATCCGGCGCATGATGCGGGCCGGCTGAGCCTACTTGCCCTCGTACCAGGTCTGCGAGATGTGCGCGTCGACCACGAGCGGCACGCGGAGACGCATCGCCGACTCCATCGTTTGCACGATGACATCGCGGGCGTGCCCACCGGACTCCTGCGGGGCCTCGAAGACCAGCTCGTCGTGGATCTGCAGCAGCATCATCACCCCCGACAGGTGCTCCGGATCCGGCGGGGCGGATTCTTCACCCAGCGTGTCGCGCCAGTCCAGGTGCGGGTGCAGATCGACCATGGCCTGTTTGATGAGGTCTGCCGCCGAGCCCTGCACGACGGAGTTGATCGCGATGCGCTCGGCCAGGGCCTTGCGCGCGGGATTGGTGGACTCGATCTCGGGCACGGGTCGGCGCCTGCCGAGCATCGTCTGCACGAATCCGTGCGTGCGAGCCTGCTCGACGCACTCGTGCAGGAAGGTCGTGATCCCGCGGAATCGTCGCTTGTAGTCGTCGATGATCTCCTGGGCCTCGCTGGTCGAGATATTGAGGCGCCGCGCCAGCC
>WGEO01000199.1 GCA_015492715.1 Phycisphaerales bacterium
GCATCCGTCCATCCAACCCGCCGCCCCACGCTCCTGACGGCGTGCGCGCTACCATCGCCCATGCGATACACCATGACCACATCCATGGGCGAGATCGTCCTGGAACTCGATCCCGAGAAGGCCCCGGTCACCTGCGAGAACTTCGACCGCTATGTGCGCGAGGGGCACTACGACGGCACGATCTTCCACCGCGTCATCGACAACTTCATGATCCAGGGCGGCGGCTTCGATCAGGACTTCAACCAGAAGCCCACCCACGAGGGCATCAAGAACGAGTGGCAGAACGGGCTGAGCAACCAGCGCGGCACGATCGCCATGGCGCGCCTGGGCAATCAGCCGGACTCGGCGACCGCCCAGTTCTTCATCAATGTCAACGACAACACCTTCCTCGACCAGCCGCGCGACGGCGCGGGCTACGCGGTCTTCGGTCGTGTCGTCGAGGGCATGGATGTCGTCGACACCATCCGCAAGACTCCGACCCGGGACTTTCGTGGACACGGAGATGTCCCCGTGACGCCCGTGATCATCGAGCGCATCGCGCCCGTCGAATCCTGACGCCTCGCGCCGGCGCTTCCGCCGATCCGGCTCGCATAATCATGCCAATCTGCTCATTTTTCGATCACGCGAGATAGAGGCGACCACCCTATTCGCCGATACGAGGGGTCCCTTGGTTGGGGGGACTTGAGGAAACCTGAGGAGATTGACGCATGTGGGCCAATGGTTCAGATCTGTTCGTTCAACTTCCGAGTGAGAGCAACGAGAGGATCCTGCACGGCGGGGTGGTGCAGGGCGTCGAGGACGGGGTGATTCGCTTCCAGCCCAACGACCGCCTGGCACTCGAGCCCGGGCAGGACATCCGCATCTACTTCGAACGCCAGCGCGAGTTCATGCAGCAGCCGGCGAAGGTCGAGGCCGCCCTCGATGATGCCGATGCGGGCGTGCTTGCCATCCGCCCGGAGGGAGAGGCCGTCAGCGCCGAGAATCGCCAGTGTTATCGGGTCTCGACGATCTTCGCGAATCTCTCCATCGATCTGGCCGGGGAGACCTGCTCGCTGACGGATGTGAGCGTCCAAGGGTTCAGCCTGATCAGCACGAAGCCCTACAAGCAGGGCCAGACGCTGCCCATCCGTCTGCTGCATGAGGGGCAGGTCTACGAGGGCAATGCCCAGGTACAGTCCATCAAGGATCTGGGCGGAAAAACACGGTACGGCCTGCTCTGTGCGGGCAAGGCAACCGGGCCGGCGAGCCTGCCCAAGGGGCTGCAGCAGGTGTCGATGTCGATTCAGCGGATGCAGCTTCGTCGTCGTGCCGGTGCGTAGCCGCGTGGCGCGGGGAGTGCAAAAAAGAAACCGCTCTGACGCCCCGCAGGGGGCGTTTTTGTGTGGTCTTGGCACCAAATGGGCATCCGACAGTGCGGGGCGTGCCGATAGACGCTATGATAGTGTTGATCGTCTGCGGGGTATGCAGACGCCGTTCGAGCCGAAGCGATTGAGCCCGAGTCGATGAGGTCGGAAATGGTTTGGAATCGGGCTGGGATCGCTTAGGAAATGAAGAAGCTCTTTGTCGGAAACCTCCCTTACAGCACCACCGATCAGGACCTGCACGAGGCGTTCAGCGTCCACGGGCAGGTCTCCTCGGCCAATGTCGTGCTCGATCGTGAGACCGGGCGTTCGCGCGGGTTCGGGTTCGTCGAGATGCCCGATGACGGCGAGGCCGCCAAGGCCATCGAGGAGATGAACGGGGCGGACATGGGCGGCCGCAACCTGACCGTCAACGAGGCTCGTCCGCGCGAGGCGCGCGGCGGATTCGGTGGCGGCGGGGGTCGCGGCGGAAACCGCAGCGGCTGGTAAGCCACACGCTGCATGTACATGCCTTGCCGGGCGCGCCACGCGCCCGGCTTTTTCTTTGTCCGCATCTCATCCATCGCCCGTGTCGAGCACGAACGGATCGATCCTCGCTTCGAACAGAGCTCCCTGCTCGTCTTCGAACACGAAGGCACCCGACATCTCGCCCGTCGGGTGTACGAGCGGACAGAACGATTCGTAGCGGAACGCCTCGCCCGGACTGACCGTCGGCTGGCGGCCGACCACGCCCGATCCCTGGACCTCGCGCACGAGGCCGTCCCCGTCGCGGATCTGCCACCTGCGCCACAGCAGACGGCACGCGCGCCGCCCCGTATTCCGGATCAGGATGCGATAGGAGAACACATGGCGCGGCCCATCTGGCCCGCTGTGCAGGCCCTGGTAACGGGGCTCGGCGTCGATGACGATGGACCCCGCACCATCGGCAAATGAAGTCCTCGTGCTGGAGGCACGACAGGGCATCGCCCAGACGATACGCCCCACCTCTGCAGCGCCCCATGCCCACGATCGGATTCCCGGACGCAGACCCCGCGCCCGATGGCACGCATAACTGGTTCCCCTCTCCCCTTATCTGCGTCCGTTTGCTGTGTTATACCCTGCTCGACTTGCTCCGCCTCATCGCTGCGGCATCATGCATCGCAGCGGGCTGGTTCCCGCTGCTTCGAGAGAGCGAGAGAGAGGAGCCGGAAATATGTCGTCGAGGCTGTGGATCGTCTGTATCGGTATCGGTGCGTTGAGCACGATGGTGAGCGCCGATCGCTTCGAGTGGACCTGGAACCGGGGCGATCCGGGACATTACGGGCTGAACGATCGCGCGGGGAAGTTCCGTTCGATCCGCGCGTCGTTCGATGACCATACCAACGAGCTGAGCTGGCGTGTGACCTTCGACGACGACAAGACCGACGGGCTGACGCTCGTGCTCAGCGACGGGGACAATCCCAAGGGACACGCGGGCGAACTCGCAATCCTCTATATCGATGCGAGCGACGACGACGATCTGCGGATGACCGCCTACGCCTACAACGGGCGGAACAGTCGGTACAGTTTCCGTGATGGCGACGGCACGCGGAGGGGCAACCAGACGCCGGATGTCATTCACACCGCTCTGGACACCTCGTGGATCCGCTCGTTCAGCGTCACCGAGGACGATGACGACCGGCGCACCTTCGACTTCACGATCGATGCCAGCACGATCAACAGCCATGTCCCGATGTACCCCGACGACGACGATCCCTGGTTCGGGATCGGCTGGGGCGAGCGCCTGGGGCTCTGGCTGCATACCTACAAGAAACTCGACACCGAATACGACGACGACGGGCTGCTGACCAAGTGGAAGCGTCGGCGTGAGGGCTGGTTCGATGGCAGCGGCTTCGAGACCATGGTGCCTGTCCCGATGCCCGGGGCTGCCGCGATGGGTCTCGGCGGGCTCGCCCTCGTCGCGTCGCGTCGACGGCGCTGAGACCCCGCGTCATGGGGATTCCTCCGAGCGATCACTGATGGTTCCATCAGGACGGGCCCGCGGACATGCGGGTCCGTTTTTTCGTGGAGGTGCTTGTCGCCTGCGCGCAGATCGATACATTGGATTCCAAACAGGAGGGCGCCCACGCCGGTCTGCGGGCCGAGGAGGAGAGCACCATGCGACCTGTTCTCGGGATGGTCTGTGCTTTCGTTCTGTATCAGGCGGCTCCCGCCGACGAGTTCCGCTGGTCGTGGGAGCGGGGCGACACGCAGGCGGTCGCCGTAGACGACAGCGCCGGCTCGCTGCTGCGCGCCAAGGCGTCGTTCAATAGCCAGACCAACGAACTCAGTTTCCGCGTGGTATTCCGCGACCGCGTGACCGACGGGTTCACGCTGGTGATGAGCGACGGCGGCGATGCGAGCGGACGCGTGGGAACCTTCGCCATGCTTTACTTCGACGCGACCGCCGGCATGCGCGGCAAGAAGGTCCGCATGAGCGCGTACGCCTACAACGGTAAGAACCGGCGGGGCTTCCGCGACGGCGACGCCCTGACACCCGGACGCCAGCGCGCCGACCTCATCCATCGCGCCCTGGATCGCTCATGGATCCGCAAGGCCATGGTCGCCCATGTGGGTGAGACCCGACGGGTCATGAAGTTCACCATCGACGCGACCCGCATCCTGGCCCACCTGCCCAGACACGGCGATGCGGACTCGTGGTTCGGCACGGGCTTCGGCGAACGCCTCGGGCTCTGGCTGCGCACCTTCGACGGGCTGGTGACACGCTACGGCAAGAACGGACGCATCAAACGCTGGAGCCGGAGTGCCACGGGCTTCCTGGATGGGGTCGATCTCGAGACCGAGCGGGACGAGATGCCCCCGCCGCTGGTCGTGCCCCTGCCGACGGGTGCAGCGCTTGCCGTCTGCGCCATCGTCGTGCTTGCGATGCGTCGCAACCGCCCGCTCGCGATGGATGCCGCGGGTATCGCCGCGACCTGACGAGCGTGCCGAGTCGGACATCTGGTATCCTCGCGTGCGCCGCACGGGAGGGTGTCGGGATGGACAGGATGCGTCGCCGATCGTTTCTGGGCTCGAGCATGGGGCTTCTCGCAGCGGGGGCGGGGGTGCCGCTCATCCTGCCCCCACGCGCCTGGGGGCGGGCCACCGTCAACGAGCAGATCACGATCGGCATGATCGGGATGGGGATCCGCGCACGAAACCTGATGAAGGGCGCCCGCTGGCTCGAGAGCGATCGCATCCGCATTCTCGCCGTCTGCGATGTCGATACGACCCGGCGCGAGCACCGGCGCGCCATGGTCGACGAGGCCTATGGGAACCACGACTGCGCGTCGTACAACGACTATCGGGACCTGCTGGCCCGCGACGACATCGACGCCGTCTGCATCGCGACGCCCGATCACTGGCACGCGATCCAGATCATCGACGCCTGCCGGGCGGGCAAGGACATCTACTGCGAGAAGCCGCTGACGCTGACGCTGCACGAGGGGCGCGCCTGCATCGACGCGGTGCGCACGCACGATCGTGTCTTTCAGACGGGCAGCCAGCAGCGCAGCGAGTACGCCCATCGCTTCGTCCAGGCCTGCGAGATCGTGCGCAGCGGGCGCCTGGGCAGGATCGTGCAGGTCCATGTCGGGGTGGGTGATCCCGCCCGCTGGTGCGATCTGGACGCAGAAGACCCCGAGGCCGGGCTGGACTGGGATCGCTGGCTCGGACCAGCCCCCATGCGCCCGTACCACAGCGAACTGAGCCCGCGCGGCGTGCACAACCACTACCCCCGCTGGCGTGCCTACCGCGAGTATTCGGGCGGCTACTTCACCGATATGGGAGCCCACCACTACGACATCGCCCAGTGGGGGCTGGGCATGGACGATTCCGGTCCCGTACGCGTCGAACTCCCCGAGAAGCCCCTGCGATCGATCATGCGCGGCGCCCGCCTCGTCTATGCCGACGGGACGGTCGTCACCCACGGCGGCCCCAGCGGGACGACCTTCATCGGCACGGACGGCATGCTCCATGTCGATCGCGGGCGCATCGTGAGCGTGCCCGAGGGCATGCTCGACGAACCGCTGGACGAGGCCCATCGCCTGCCCAGACACGCGAGCCACCTCGACAACTGGATCGACTGCGTGCACGCGCGCACGCGTCCGATCTGTGATGTCGAGGTCGGCGCCCGCTCGATCGCGTGCTGCCAACTCGTGAACCTCGCCTACTGGCACGACCGAGGCTTCTCGTGGGATCCCGATGGCTGGCGGCTGACGGACGCCGACAACTCGCTCCAGGATTACCGCCGGCGAGAGGGCTATCCGTTGCCCATGCCCTGACGCCCCCCGCTTCGAAGGCCGCACGCCCGCTCGGCGGCGTCGACCACATGGCGCAGGAGCACGGCGACGGTCATGGGTCCTACCCCCCCGGGCACGGGGCTGATCGCCGAGGCGACCTCGCGGACCTCATCGAACGCCACATCGCCGACCGTGCGGGTCTTTCCATCTTCGCCCTCGATCCGGTTGACACCCACATCGATGACGATCGCACCGGGGCGGATCATGTCGGCGCGGATGAGCCCCGGCACGCCCGCCGCCGCGATCACGATGTCCGCCCGGCGGGTCAGCGAGGGCACATCGGGCGTGTGGACATTACAACTCGTGACGGTCGCCTCGGCACGCATGAGGAGCACGGCGAGCGGCTTGCCCACGACATCGCTGGCACCCACGACGACGGCATGCCTGCCCGCGAGCGAGACCCCCGTGGATTCGATGAGCGCCATCGCCGACAGGGCCGTGCATGGCGCGTAGCCCTCGCGTCCGTAGACGACATTGCCGATGTTGGCGGGGTTGACACCCTCGACATCCTTCTGGGGTGCGATCAGACGCTGGACCTCGTAGGGGTCGATGCCCTCGGGCAGCGGCAGGTGCACCATGATCGCCGAGCACTCCTCACGCTCGTTGAGCACGAGCACCCGCCCGGCGATGGCGTCGAAGTCCGCTCCTTCCAGTTCGTGCAGGCGGTAGTCGATGCCGAGCTCGTGGCAGGTCCTGCCCTGGCTCTGGGCGTAGACGCGCGCGGGTCCGACCAGCGACGGATCGCTGCCCGCCGCGAGGATGGCATCCAGCCCGACGCGCCCGCCGGCGGCCCGGATCCGCTCGACGCGCTGGGCCAGGTCCGCACGCGCCCGCCGTGCCAGTTCTCTGCCATCGATGATCGAGGCGCTCATGGGCGATCGTAGCGTGGACCCATAGCGGGCGGGGTGAGCGGCGCCACGGCGCGCCATACGATCGTCCGTGAGCGGGACACACGACGAGAAAGCCCGGATCCTCGAGCTGCGCAGGCTGCTCGATCGGGCCAACGACGCGTACTACATCGAGAACGACCCCATCATGTCAGACGAGGAGTTCGATCGACTCCTCAAGGAACTCCAGGAACTCGAGGCCCGCCACCCGGAACTGGACGACCCCAACAGCCCGACCCGTCGCGTCGGGGGCAGGCCGATCGAAGGATTCCGGACGGTCGAGCATCGCGTCCCGATGCTCAGCATCGACAACACCTACAACGAGCACGACCTGTGTGAGTGGTACGAGCGGGTCCTCCGCCTGCTGGGCGAGGATGGCGAGGGCCTGTTCGCACGGGACACGATCGACTTCTGCGCCGATCCGAAGATCGACGGCGTCGCGGTCAGCCTGCGCTACGAGAAGGGCGAGCTGGTCCTCGCCAGCACACGCGGCGACGGCAGGCGGGGCGACGACATCACCCACAATGTGCGCACGATCCGGACCGTCCCGCTCCACCTGCACAGCGACACGCCGCCGAATGTCTTGGAGGTCCGGGGCGAGGCGTTCATCCCCAACGACGAGTTCATCAAGCTCAATGAGCAGCGGGCGGCACGCGGGCTCGAACTGTTCATGAACCCGCGCAATGCCTGTGCGGGCACGCTCAAGAGTCTCGATCCGCGCGTGGCGGCACGCCGACACCTGGGCTTCCTCGCCCACGGCTATGGCGAGATGGACGAGGGATTCGCCGGCGGGCACATGGAGTTCATCGCCAGGTGCCGCTCCCTGGGCATCCCCGCGAGCGAGCACCTGACCCGCTGCACGAACATCGACGAGATCCTGCGGGCCGTCCACGAGTTCGACCGGATCCGGCACACCCTTCCCTATGCCACCGACGGCATGGTGGTCCGCGTGGACAGTTTCGATGCCCAGCGCCGCCTGGGAACGACCAGCAAGGCCCCACGCTGGATCATCGCGTACAAGTATCCCGCCGAGCAGAAGCGCACGAAACTCCTCGCCGTCGATCATCAGGTCGGCAAGACGGGCAGGATCACGCCGCGCGCCGTCATGGAGCCCGTGCTGCTGAGCGGCACGATCGTTCGGCACGCCACGCTGCACAACTACGGGCAGATCGTCAAGAAGGACATCCGCATCGGGGACACGATCGAGGTCACCAAGGCGGGCGAGATCATCCCGTATGTGCTGGGCGTGGTGTTCGAGCTGCGTCCGAAGAACGCGCGAAGGATCAGGCCGCCGGACAGGTGCCCCGTCTGCGCCGGCCCCATCGAGATCGACCCCCCGGAGGCCGTGGACCATCCCGAGCTGGAGACCGCCCGCCTGTGCATCAATCCCGAGTGTCCCGCCCAGGTGCGCGAGAAACTCATCTGGTTCGCCGGTCGCGGGCAGATGGACATCGAGGGCCTGGGCGAGCGGACCATCGATCAGATCCGCGCGACCGCTCTGGATCCGGACGACGCCCTGCGCATCGAGCTGGGCGTGCCGCCCGAGGTACCCACGATCCCACTCGAGCACTTCGCCGACATCTTCACCCTGCACCGATACCGCGACGCCCTGCTCATGCTCGACCGCATGGGCGAGAAGAAGGTGGACAACCTGTTGCAAGGTATCGAGGCTGCGAAGGGTCGCGGCATGGCCAGAGTTCTGGCTGGAATGGGCATCCGCCATGTCGGAAGCGCCACCGCCCGCCAACTGGCGCGCCTCTTTCCCGATATCGACGCGCTGCTGGCGGCCCCGCTCTGGATGCTCATGCCCAAGGCCGTCAACCAGATGAGCCGGGAGAAACGACGCGAACTGACCGGCTCGGAAGACCCGATCCCCGACCCACCCGAGACCGGCCTGGGCGCGCTGACGGCACCCATCGTCTACGCATACCTGCACAGCAAGCCCGCGCAGGACACCTTCCGCCGACTCAAGAAAGTGGGTGTCAGCCTCGCCAGCAGAGATTTTCGCCCGCACACGAGCAGGGATTCGAAAGATTCCCTCCCGCTGGCGGGCAAAACCGTGGTCGTCACGGGAGCCATCGAGGGATACGACCGCGAGGAGATCAGGGAGGCTCTGGAACGCCTCGGCGCCCACGCGTCGACCTCGGTCAGCCGAAAGACCGATATCCTGATCGTCGGGGAGAACCCCGGGTCCAAACTCGCCAAGGCCCGAGAACTCGGCGTCGAGATCTGGGACCGCCAGCGCCTGAAACAGGAGACCGGGCTTTGATCGGGTTGGCCATTATCCCCATGCAATCCCTTGGAATACACCCACAGATTTGCCCGTCGATTCCGAGAAATGGGAACCCGGGCGGGTTTTTTGGCACAGATTTGTGCACACAAGGCTGATATCCCCCTATTCTTCCCCCCTGATACCTCTCGGGGGGGGAAGGGAGATCGCAGGATGTCTTCGATGTTGAATCAAGCGGGTACGGAACTGCACGGAGCGAGTGACATGGCTTCATCGTGGGGCGAGCAGGCGTGGCGGACACTCGGCGCCGAGCAAGGTGTCGGGCTGGGTGTGTGGACGCTGGACGGCGTCGCCCGGTTTCTCTCGGCCGGCGAGTGTGCCCTGTTCGGACTGGACCCCTCCCACGCGGGTGAGGAGCCGTCGCTCGATCTCAACAGTGCCTTCCCCGTCGACTGGGCGGCCGAACGCCTGCACATGCTTCGCCATGCTCACCACGAGAACCGGACGATCCGCGTGCGCACCATCTGGCAGGGTCGCCAGTTGATCTCGCTGATCACCCCCGTCGCTGCCGACGACACCCCCGACGGCAAGGCCGTGTGTGTGGTATTCACGCACCCTGTCGCGGGTGTGCTGGAGGACAACGGCGAGACGATCTTCTCGCGTTTCATCCAACTGGGCGACCTCCATCGCCTGAGCCCGCGTGAGCTCGAGGTCATCTCGCTGATCGGGCGGGGCCTGCCGACACGCCTCATCGCCGAGCACCTCGGGCTGAGCCCCAAGACGGTCGAGAAGCATCGCGACGCGATCGTGCGCAAGCTGGGCGAGAAGAGCCGCATCCGTCTGGCCACCATGGCCGTCCTCGCGGGCCTGACGCCCGAGGACGCCCGACGCCAGCGCGTCTGAAACCAGCACCGAATCGTCTCCCGCCGTTCAGCCGTTCAGAGACGGAGCGTGCGCCGTCTGCGCAGATACATGCCCCGCAGCCCACACGGTGACCGACACCGATCGGGCGGCCTGTGCGCTCACGCCGTCTGCTTCGACTCGTTGAGTTTCTTGCGGATCACCGTCTGCAGGATCCCGCCGTTGCGGTAGTACTCGATCTCGATCGGCGTATCGATCCGGCTGACGCAGTCGAACTCGATCGGCGTTCCGCCGCCCGGTGGTGTCGCACGCACGCGGATGGTCGCACGCGGCTCCAGCGGGTCGGGAATGTCGATATCGAACACCTCATCGCCGCGCAGCCCCAGGCTGTCGGCGCTTGCGCCGTCTGCGAACTCCAGCGGGAGCACGCCCATGAACACGAGGTTGCTCCGGTGGATCCGCTCGAAACTCTGCGCGATCACCGCACGCACGCCCAGCAGCATCGTCCCCTTGGCCGCCCAGTCGCGGCTGGAACCCATCCCGTAGTCCCTGCCCGCGAGCACGACCAGCGGCGTTCCCTGCTGTTTGTAGTTCATCGCGGCATGGAAGATCCAGTCGATCGGAGCCTCTTCCAGCGTCGCGCCCCGCGTGAAGTCGCGTGTCCAGCCGCCCTCGCGGATCGTCCCGTTCTCCATCGCCAGGCGGTTCTTGACGCGCACATTGGCGAAGGTCCCGCGCGTCATGACACGGTCGTTGCCGCGACGCGATCCGTACGAGTTGAAGTCCTTCGGCTCCACCCCGTGCTCGATCAGATACTGCCCCGCGGGCGACTCGGGCTCGATGCGACCGGCGGGCGAGATGTGGTCCGTCGTCACGCTGTCGCCCAGCAGGCACAGCACACGCGCGCCCCGCACGCTCGCAAATCCCGGCGGCTCCTCGCCCATGCCCTCGAAGAACGGCGGATTCTGGATATAGGTCGATGAAGGATCCCACGGATACAGCTCGCTCTGGCTGACCGGGACCTTGTTCCAGGTCTCGTTGCCCGTGAAGACATCGGCGTAGCGACGCTTGAACTGCTCGGGCGTCACGCACTGCGAACGCACCGACGCGATCTCGTCCTGCGTCGGCCAGATGTCGCGCAGGTAGACCTCACGCCCCTCGCTGTCCCGCGCGATCGGATCGTTCACCAGATCGATATCGACCGTGCCGGCGATCGCGTAGGCCACGACCAGCGGCGGACTCGCCAGATAGTTCGCCTTGACCGCCGGGTGCACCCGCCCCTCGAAGTTGCGGTTCCCGCTCAGCACGCTCGCGGCAACCAGATCCCCGCGCTTGATCGCGTCCTCGATCTCGGGAGGAAGCGGGCCCGAGTTGCCGATGCAGGTCGTGCACCCGTACCCGACCGTGTAGAAACCCACGGCCTCCAGGTCCTCGCTCAGCCCGGATGCGTCGAAATATTCCGTCACCACCTTCGACCCCGGTGCCAGGCTCGTCTTGACCCACGGCTTGCGCGTCAGCCCGCGCTCGCGCGCCTTGCGCGCCACCAGCCCCGCCGCGATCATCACATCCGGGTTCGAGGTGTTCGTGCAGCTCGTGATCGCCGCGATCACGACGCTCCCATGGGTCAGCGGCACGCGCATGCCCGGACGCGGGGGATGGCTCTGCTCGCTCAGTTCCACCCAGACCGCCTCGGGGTCGGGCACCTCCTCGTCGTCCGGGTTGTACTCGGCGTTGCCGTTGCCCCCGTCCGTCGCGAACCGGTTCAGGTCGATCGCCTCCTCCGGAATCGGCTTGCCGAAGACATCCGTCAGGTTCTGACGCCACTCGCTCTGCATCAGGCGCAGCGGCACGCGGTCCTGCGGGCGCTTGGGGCCCGCCAGCGAGGGCTCGACCGTCGACAGATCCAGCTCCAGCACGGCGCTGAACTCGGGCACCGGCGCCTCGGGCGTCCAGAACAGGTCGTTCGCCTTCGCGTAGACCTCCGTCAGATCCACCTCCTCGTCGCTGCGCCCCGTGAACCGCAGATAGTCGATGGTCCGCTGGTCGATCGGAAAGAACCCCATCGTCGCCCCGTACTCGGGCGCCATGTTCGCGATCGTCGCCCGATCAGGGATGCTCAGCTCGGCCATCCCCTCGCCGTAGAACTCCACGAACTTCTCGACCACGCCGTGATGGCGCAGCATCTGCGTGATCGTCAGCACGAGGTCCGTCGCCGTCGCCCCCTCGGGCAGACGCCCCTTCAGGCGGAAGCCCACGACCTCGGGCGTCAGCATGTACACGGGCTGGCCCAGCATGACGGCCTCGGCCTCGATCCCGCCGACGCCCCAGCCGACCACGCCCAGCCCGTTGATCATCGTCGTGTGGCTGTCCGTGCCCACCAGCGAATCCGGGAAGACCTCGCGCACACCGTCGCGCTCGCGCGTCAGCACGCCCCGCGCCAGATACTCCAGGTTCACCTGATGGACGATCCCGGTCGCGGGGGGCACCACGCGGAACCGGCTCAGGCTCTGCTGGCCCCACTTCAGGAACCGATACCGCTCGTTGTTGCGCTCGAACTCCCGCTGGGCATTGATCGTCAGCGCGACCCGCGTCGCAAAGTCGTCCACCTGCACCGAGTGGTCGATCACCAGATCGCACGGCACCTCGGGGTTGATCTCAGACGGCTCGCCCCCCAGCGTCCGCATGGCGTCCCGCATCGCCGCCAGGTCCACGACGCAGGGCACGCCCGTGAAGTCCTGCAGCACCACACGCCCCGGGCTGAAGGGCATCTCGACCCGGTTGACCTTCTTCGCGTCGTACGACGCCAGCCCCGCGACATCGTCGGCCGTCACCGTAAACCCGTCCAGATTCCGAAGCATCCCCTCCAGCAGCACCCGGATCGAGTACGGCAGGCGGTCGATCCGCCCCACGCCCTGATCCTCGAGCGCCCCGAGTCGGGCATAGGTCCACTGCTTGCCCCCCACGCCGAGCGTCGCGCGGGCATTGAACGGGTCGGCTGTGCTCATGGCTTTCTCCTGTTCACCGAATGACTCTAGGAGCAACGAGAGAGCCCGGCAGCACCCCCTACACTGCTCTCGTCAGGTGACCCACCCATGCCCGAAGACGCCCCCAAACCCGCCGCCGGACGCACGCTGACCCGCGTCCAGATCGCCTGCCTGCTGGGAGCGGGCGTGCTCATGCTCTTGGGCGCCGTGCTCTGGGGCGTCACGGGCGGGATGGACGCACCCGGAGACACCCGCGCAGAAACACACGCCACACCCGGCGTGCAGTCGCTCACCGATGTTCCCGAGGGCGAGCCCCCACCCGAAGATTCGCTCCTGGACGACCTCTCGCCCGCGGTCTTCCGGTTCGGCTTCAGCTTCGTCGTGGGCTTCGCGATCGCCTATGCGGCCCGCACCTTCCTGCGTATCAGCCTCGTCGCCGCTGGCGTCTTCCTCCTGTTGCTGCTGGGCCTGGAATACGCCGGCATCATCAGCGTCAACTGGGACACGATGCAGGATCACTACCGCTCGCTGCTGGCCTCGACCCGCGAGAGCCTCGAGAGTTTTCGGACCTTCATCACGGGACGCCTGCCCTCGGCAGGAGCCGCGCTTGCCGGGCTCGTCGTCGGCTTTCGCAAGCGCTGAGGCCCCCGGACGCCGCGCATCTGCCAAGTCCGCACGCATTCGAAAGCCCAATGCCGGGGTCCGCAGGGCACCTGCTGGTAGGGTGGTGGCGCCGGCGTGGGGGAAACAAGAGGAGCCACCCATGTCGATGCGCACCCGCGGTGCTGTTGTCCTTTTCGCCACCCTCACTGTTCCCGCCCAGCATGCCCGCGCAGACGACCTGCTCGTCTGCGGCTGGCTGTCCAGCGACATCGCCCGATACGACGCCCGGGGCGTCGGCTTTTCGTTCATCCCCGCGGGGCTGGGCGGGCTGGCCTCGCCCCACTCGCTCAC
>WGEO01000200.1 GCA_015492715.1 Phycisphaerales bacterium
AGCCCGAGCCTGAGCCATCATAGCCGCTCACGCCGCCCCCTGCACGCCGCCGCCCCGTCCACTTGCCAGGGCGGAAAATCGGGCGGCCCACCCCCGGCAGACCGCCCGTGCATCGCAACCCTTTGCCGCTGCCATTCAGCCGCCGAAACTCGACCCGAGCGTGTCGCCCAGACCTGGGAACTGCAACTCTTCCTGCTCGGACTGGATCAGCACCGTCGGCTTGAGCAGGATCAGCAGCGTCTGTTCCTCCTTCGTCTGGATCCGGTTGCTGAAGAACCGGTTGAGCACGGGCACCTTGCTCAGCACGGGCACGCCCGCCTCGACCTCGAACTCGCTGACGATCCGCTGACCGCCCAGCAGGATCGTGCCCTGGTCCGGCACGGTCACCGTCGTGCTTACCTGCGTTGCCAGCACCGTCGGCACCTGAATGTTCGAGCCGACATCTGCAGACTGGACGAGCTGGCCACCCGCGACCGCGGTGATGGTCTCGTTCTCGAAGCCCTCGATTTGTCCGATCGACGCCTGCACATTCATCGTCACGAACCGTCGATCGGCGCTGGCCGTGCCCCCGACCACCAAGATCGCACCCTCGGAAATCGTGTTGATCGTCGGATCGAAGCCGACCGCCGAATCGCTCACGATCGGCTGCAGATCGCTCACGAAACCGACCTGCCGGGTGATGAAGATATTCGAGGTCTGTCCGTTGGTGAAGGTCAGTCGCGGTGCCGTCAGTGTCGTACTCCGACGGTCCGCCTGCGTCGCCTCCAGCAGGAAGTCTACCTGCACATCGTCCAGGAAAGTCCCGCTGATGCCCAGCGCCGGGGCCCGTCCCAACACCTGCGAGGCGATCCCCTGGGAGGGAATCAGCGCGCCCACCAAGCCCAGCGAGTCCTGGATCGTTCCCACCGGGCTGAAACCGCGGTTGGGCGGCACCGTGCCCTGCGTGATCTGCGAGTTTGCAGGACCACCCGGCTGGAACGCACCCGTGATGTTGCGCGTCAGCCGACCGTCCTGAAAGAAGTCGCTCGGCAGCACGGTCGGATCGAACCCGCGCGCCGTCGTGATCTGGTTGTTGTCCGCGTTGAGGATCAGATCGATGTCGAACCCGATCTGTTCCAGGAAGTCTTGGCTCACCGTCAGGAATCGCGCCTCGACATTGATCTGCACCGCCCGGAACTCACGCAACTTCGACAGCAGCCCGCGGATCTCCCGGTGGTTGCTCGGCGTGTTCGTGATGATCAACTGGCCCTGCCAGTCCTGGATGAAGCCCGTATCCCCGCCGTTGGCACGCCACCCGTCCGGATCCACCGTCTCCCGGATGATGTCCTTCATCATGTCCAGGCGTTCTTCCAGCGGCGTCAGCTGGAAAGCATTCTGCTGCTGCTGCGTATTCTGGAACGGGCTTCGCCCGCCACCACCGCCTCCGCGCCCTGTGTTCTGAAGAATGCTGTTCAGGTCGAAGGTTGGCGCGTTCGTATAGTCAGGCACCTCGACGACCAGATCCCGCACATCGTAGATGTCCAGCACGGTGTTCCTGCGGATCTGTTCGTCCGAGCTGATCACCAGCACGCCATCCTGCACCGCCCACGCGGCCTTGTCGCCGAAGTCGTCCTCGCTGACCTTCTCCAGCACACGATTGAGCACCGTCTCGATCGCGACATTCCGCAGGCTCAGATTCACCGGCTCGTCGCGCGTGATGTTGATCTCTTCCAGCGCGTCCCAGTCCACATCCATATTCACCAGCGAGACCTGCTCGATGAACCCCAGCACCTCGCCCAGCGTGTTGTTCGCAAAGTCCACATTGGGAAGACGCTTCTCGCGCAGCGTCGCCAGCACCGCCCGGTTCTCCGGGCTCTCGGCGTACTGACCGCCCGTCGTCCGCAGGTAACTCAACTGCGGCCAGTCCTCCGGATAGGTCACGATCCCCGCCGGCGGGATCGTCGCCCGACGGTTCTCCTGCGTCAGGTTCGCCGTGTTCCGTCGTGCGATCGCCCGGTTGCGGTTGAAGTCCTGGAAGATCGCCGCGTCCGCGATCACCTCGCGCAGCAGCAGTCCCATGGGATTGTTCGGATCGAGGAACAGCACCTGCTGATCCAGCACATCCAGCGCCTCACGATACTTCCGCTCCAGCTGCAACTCGCGCACCCGCACGATCGCCTCGCGGATCTTCCGCTGCTTGTCCTGCTCGCGCTCCATCGCCTCGCGACGGGCACGCTCGGCCTCCTCGGCCGCCTGACGGTTCAACTCCTGGATCCGGATCTGCTCCTCGCGCTGGTCGATCTGCGTCAGCAAGGCCTCGGCTGCAGAGACCTTCTGCTCGACCTCCGCAACGCCGAAGACATCCCGGGCGTCCTCGATCGCACGCTTGGCCTGCAGCGCCAGATCTCGCGCGCCCGTCGTATCCCCCTCGTCCAGAGCCTGACGGGCGCGGTTCATGAGGTTCTCGTAGACCGCACGGACCTCGTCGCGCACCTGCTCACGCTCCGAGACCTGATCGCCCAGCGTCGAACCCGCCGGCTGCTCCTGCAGCAGGATCAGGATCTCGTCGATCTCGCGTGACAGCGCCTGCTTCGTCTCGTCGTCCAGCGATCCGCCGTAGTCCGCCTCGATCTGTCGGAGGATCGTCAGCGCCTCGTTGTACTGGCGATTCTCACGCAGCGTCTTGGCCTGTCCCAGAAGCCGTTGGACCTCCTCGCGGTTGGCCTCCTCGATGGGATCCGGGGCCGGTGGGGGCTCGTCCGACTGCGCACTGGCGCTGATCGTCAGCGTCGAACCGCCGCCCAGGCCTGCACGCTCCAGCGCCACCACCTGAAGCCGGAGGTCGTCGAGCATCGCACGCTGGCGGGGGCTTGTGTACACCCCGCTCCGCGCGATCCACCCCAGGCTCCGCTGGGCCGCGAGCATGTCGCCCCGCTCCAACGCCTCCCGGGCCGCACGCAGCGCCGGAGCAACCCGCGGCTCCAGCTCCACCCGACGCAACTTCACCTCGCGCAGCACGCGCTCGGCACGACGCAACTGCTCACCGTCCACATCCTCGCCATCGATCACCGAGAGCGCCAGACGCTCGCTCTGGAGCAGGTCGTCGCTCGCAAGCGCCGCCTCGGCGTCCTGCAGGTCTCGTTCCACCGCCGGCAACGCCCGCTCCGCATTGCGGGCCGCGACCATCAGGTCGTACGCATGCGTGCGCTCACGCTGGCCCAGGCCAAGCCCGCCGTCGTGCAGCAGGTCCGCAAGCACCCGCCGGGCCGCGACCGGGCGATGCTGCTCCAACAACTCCGCTGCCCGCAAGAGTGTCCGTTGCACCTGCTCAGCGTTCAGCGTCCCCGCCACATCCGGCCCGCTCGCCAGAAGGGGGCTCGCGCCGCACGCCGTCAGCGCACAGGCGATCAGAAGCGATGACACCGATCGGTTCGTTCGATGGCTCGGCATTCGGCTCTCCAGCAAGAGTCTCGGGGGCTCTCGCCCCGCATCTCTACCCGCATCCGTCGGCGAGGCGACACATCCCCGCCCCTGCTCCTTGTGCTCAGGGCACGACGATGCCCCGCCCGCTGGCCCATTGTTCCGCCCCGGGGACGCAGAAGATAGTCCCCCAGCACCCAGAACGCAAACTTTGTTCTCGACTACACCCAATCTTCCCCATCAGCACATCGGGCAGGCCGGGCTCCCTCTATTGGCACGACCACCACTTCCCGGTTCCAGCACTTGCCAAACCCACCTGCGCTTTCTGATCCTCGCCGAAACGCCATGTGGACTTTCACGCTCCGCCCAGCACCCGCGCCAGCACCACATGCCCCTCGCTCGGCGAATCCAGGGGGTTTCCCTCGATTCCGCTCTGGGAACGGATGCGATCCAGCAACTCGCCCTCCTGTTCCGCCGTCATCCGGTCCGCTGAAACACAGACCAGATCATGGAACACCAGCGACCGACTCGCCAGGGCATCGCTCGCCTGCGCCAGGGCGAGATCCTCGGCCTGCCGGTGCGACCCGGCATGCAACAGGATTTCCACATACAGCGTCTGCGATTCCTCGCCGACCGCCCGCACGATGCACCGCCAGCGCGTGACCCCCAGTTCCCGACCCTCGTCGTCCAGATTCGCCTCCCGGTCGATGTTCAGCGTCAGTTCCCAGTCCTCCACCAGACGCTCGACGATCTCCTCCGCGATCAGCAGTTCCGGCTGGTCCTCCGGCGCATACAGCACCCCACGGTGCTCATGGGCAACCGCGTCCGCCCCCGCCGGGGCCGGCACGCACGCCAGATCGAACGCACGAAACACCCCCTCGACCCGCTCACGATGGCTCGGCGTGCAGCGCACCGTGACCACCTTGTGCTCGTCCAGAAAAAAATACAGAAACGGGTCGTCGCTCATGGCACCAAACCCGACAAGGCCATCCTCAAAGAGGAAGTCTCCATAGCGACGAACACCCTCGACGAAGCGGTCCAGCCCGATGGGATCGTACGCGATATATGGGTCGATCTCCCGATACGCGTCATGCCCCATCACATCCAGAATCGGATACACCCGCAGAGGCAGCAGCGTGTAGAGCGCCCGGCACAGCGGTCGCAGGCGCTCGGCGGAGATCACGCCCTCGAACACATACCGGTCGGGCCACTCCTCCCACTCGTCGCTCGTTCCCGAGTCCGCCGGCTCGAACTCGACACTGTACCCCTGGATCGGGGTCATCTGCTCGACCGGATAAACACCCAATGGAAACGCGAAGTCCCCGATCGTGCGCCGCTTGATCGACCTGTCCAGCTCGCATCGAATCACCGGAGCCAAGGGTACGCCCATGCCGGACAGCAATACCAACACGCCATTTCCCGCGATCGTCGCCCTGGCCATCGGCACGACGCGCGCCCGCTTGGCCCACACCGAGGGTGAAGCCCTTGTCCATCCCGTTTCCTATCCGGTTGAAGATGTCCGGAATATCGTCGCCCGTGTGCGCGACGCAATCCACGATGCCCATGCTCGCGCCGTCGTGATCGCCGGCGTCAATCCGCCCGCCCTGGATGCCATCGAGCGGGCACTCCGGGACGACGGCGTCGAGCACCTCTATGTGCTCGGTCGCGATCTGCCCATCCCGATCCGCCACGCCCTGCGCGATGCCTCCACGGTGGGGCATGATCGTCTGGTGTGTGCGCTGGGTGCGTTTACTCATGCCCGTCAGGCCTGCATCGTGATCGACGCGGGCACCGCCATCACCACCGATTTCGTCGACGGCGAGGGCACATTCATGGGCGGCGCGATCGCCCCGGGCGTGCGCATGTGCCTGCGGGCCCTTCACGAAGGGACCCGGACGCTCCCGCTGATCGAGGAAATCACGGAGCCGGCGCACACCTTCGGCGGGGACACGCCCGAGGCGATGCTCCTCGGGGTCCTCAGTATCTGCCGGGGCGGCGTCCATCGCCTGATCGAGCGCTACGCCCTGCGCTACGGGGCATATCCCCAGATCGTGGCCACCGGGGGCGATGCGCCGCTCCTGTTCGAGCAGGATCCCACGATCGAGCACATCGTCCCGGACCTGCAACTCATGGGCATCGTCGAGGCCGCCCGGCAGGCTCTGGATGACAAGGGCGAGCGATGAGCGCCCGATGGCGACTCTGCTCGCCGCAGGGAGTCCCGGCGGGCGTCGGGATCCTCCAGATTGCCGCCGACGATGCCGACCAACTCGATCGCGTCCTCGAACATCTGGGACTCGGGATGGTGGATGTGGGACAGGTCCGCCTGCGGGATCTGCTGGGCGTGGATCAGGGGGTGGTGATGCGTGTGAGTCCCACCTGCTGCATCCTGACGCCGCATGGCGGGGTCGAGATTCTCCGGCGTCTGGGCGAGGTCCTGCGCGATGCTGGACTCGAAGCATGGGAGGAGATCGATCCCTTGGCGCTGTATCCCGAGGCGTCCAGCGAGATCGAGGCCCGCATGCTGCTGGCACTGGCTTCCTGTGCCAGCCCGCGTGGCGTGGACCTGCTGCTGGTCCAGCCCGAGCGCTGGTCCCAGCCGGACGCCCGCACGGATCCCGATCTCGATCGCGTTCGGATGCACCTGCTCGTGCCCCCGACCGTCGTGCTGGTGGGGCCTCCGAATGTTGGCAAGAGCACCCTGCTGAACGCGATGGGCGGGCGAATGGTGTCCATCACGCGCGACGAGGAGGGCACGACGCGCGACCATGTCGGGGTCATGCTCGAACTGGACGGGCTCTGTGTTCGCTGTGTCGATACACCCGGATTGCGTAATAATCCTGACTCAGCGGAGGCAGAGGCTTGGCGTCTTGCAGAGATCGAGGTCGCTCGTGCGGATCTCGTCCTGCTCTGTGGCGATAGCGGCTCGCCACCGCCTGCGCCAGAGCATCTTCCGGTCATGGGCGGTCGGCGGCTCACCGTGGCTCTGCGGCGCGATCTGGGAGCGCCGGCATGGGAGGCGGACCTGGCGGTCTCGACACGAACGGGAGAGGGGATCGACGCCCTGGCCCGTCTGATTCGGCGGACGCTGGTGTCGGATCGGGCGATCGAGGACCCCTCGCCCTGGCGGTTCTGGTAGGTCCGGGCTCCTACCATCCGTGTTCCAGCGGGAGGTTGCGTCTTGGATGATCGTCTGAAGGACATTCGCGAGGGAGCCGGGCTCGAGGAGTCCAAGCTCAATGAGGTCTTCATCGACTGGCTCAACAAGTGGGGCAACCGCATCCTCTGGGTGGTGCTGATCGTGCTCGCCCTGTATGTGGGCAACATCCAGCTCACCAAGTGGCGCAAGGCGAAGATCGACCGGGCGTTCCAGGAGTATCAGGAGATCCTTGCCATCGATCCGACGCCCGAGGCCCTGCTGGACATCGCCCAGCGTCACGAGGGTGCCCGGGGTGTGCCGACGATGGCCCGCCTGCAGGCGGCGGACCTGTACCTGGAGTCCGTGCGTCTGGGGCTCGTGCCCGGGGCGACCGTGGGCGAGGACGGCTCGGTGCTGACCGAGGAGGACCTGCTGAGCGAGGACCAGAAGGCCAGGTCGCTGGATCGGGCCGACGGGCTGTATGGCGAGGTCTTCGATGCGTCCGTCGATGATGTGGGGACGGTGATCTTCGCGATCGACGCGGCGTTCGGGAAGGCCGCGGTCGCCGAGACCCGCTTCGACCGCGAGTCGGCTCGTAGCTGGTACGAGCGTGTGATCGCGCTGGGTGAGGCCCACGGGTACGACGAGGCGGTGTCCTACGCACGCGAGCGGATCGAGGCGTTGGACGATCTGACGACCATGCCCGTGTTGTATGCCAGTGCGGACCTGCCCGAGAGTGCGCGCGTGAACGACGATCCGCTCTCGGGGCTGAATATCGATGACCTTCTCCGGCAGGCTCAGGAATCGTCCGAGAGCGAGGCCCAGTCGCTGCAGGAACCCGCGAACGATCAGGACGATGGGGGCGATGGGAGCGTTTCGGACGACACGCCCGCCGACGATCCGGGTGGGGATGGCGGTCGGGAACCCTCCGGCAGTGAGGATGACGGCGCCGATGGTGGCTGAGCCCGTCGGCGGTTCTGGCGTGCAGAGCGAGACGAGCGAGTCGAGCATCGCGGATCTGCTGCTGCCCGGCGGCAGGGTGGACCCGGAGGCGTTGCGTCGGGCGTGGGAGGACACGGGCGACGAGGACGAGGGTGTTCGCCTGACCTTCCGCCTGCAGCGTGACCTCAACACGAGGCTGGACAAGTATCTGACCAATCGCGTGGGCTTCATGAGCCGCAGCCGGATCCAGCGGCTGATCGAGCACGGGCTTGCGCGTGTGAACGACCGGACGGCCCGTTCGTCGACGCGTCTTCGTCGTGGGGATGTGGTGGAGGTGGTGATCCCGCCCCCGCCCAGCAAGGAGATCGTGCCGCAGCCGATCCCCATCGAGGTGCTGTACGAGGACGAGTATCTGATCGTCCTGAACAAGAGTCCGGACATCATCGTGCATCCCGCCAAGAGCGAGCAGGAGGGGACGCTGCTCAATGCGCTGGCGTGGCATGTGCAGCACGCGGGCGAGGGGCTGTCGCAGGTGGGGTCGGCGTTCAAGCGTCCGGGCGTGGTGCATCGCCTGGACCGCAGGACGAGCGGGTGCATCGTCTTTGCGAAGCACGACGAGACGCACTGGGACCTGGGCGAGCAGTTCTTTCAGCGCACCGTCGAGAAGCGGTATCTGGCGGTCGTCCACGGGAGGATCGAGCCGTCCACGGATGTCATCGAGGCGCCGATCGGCCCGCACCCCAGCCGGGCCAAGGGGTATCGCGAGCGTCAGGTCGTCCGGCACGACCATCTGGGCAAGCAGGCGGTGACGATCGCTCGGGTTCGCGAGTGGTACCGTCTGGAGGATCGTCCCGTGCATGATCGGGACTTCACGCTCGTGGAACTGGAACTCAAGACGGGTCGCACGCACCAGATCCGCGTGCACCTGAGCGACCGCGGGTTTCCGATCGTCGGCGACGACATGTACGGCGGGCGGGTGTTCGAGAGCGACGGGGGGGCGATCATCGAGCGTCAGGCGCTGCACGCGGCGCTGCTGTCGTTTACCCATCCCATGCGGGGCGAGCGTCTGCGCTTCACGGCTCCGCTGCGTGAGGACATGCGGGCTCTGATCGCCCATCTGCGGCGGGGGCGGGTCGAGTCGGTACAGTCCAGGGGCGCGATCGTCGACCTCGACCAGATGATGTCCTCATAGGGCGGAGGGTGGCGCGGCACAGGGAGCGATTCGTGCGAAGATTCACCCGGCGAAGCCTGCGATTCGTGCTGTTCTTTGCGTTCTTCCTGGCGGCGCTGACGATCGCGCCGCGGGTGTTCTCGGGAGGATCCGCGATGGCTCAGCAAGGCCCGCGAGCGCCGGAACTCGAGCCCAACCTCGGCTGGCTCAACAGCGATCGCCCACTCCGGTTCGACACGGACCTGCGGGGGCATGTCGTCCTGCTCGACTTCTGGACCTATTGCTGCATCAACTGCATGCAGGTCCTGCCGGATCTGGAGTATCTGGAACAGAAGTACGCGGACGAGCCCTTCGTCGTCATCGGCGTGCATTCGGCCAAGTTCGAGGCCGAGGGCGACCGCCGGAGCATCCGCAACGCCATCCATCGCTACGGCATCCGCCATCCGGTCGTGATCGACCGCGAGCATGCGATCTGGCAGAAGTACGGCGTGCGGGCCTGGCCCAGTTTCGTGCTCATCGGAGCCGACGGACGGGTCATCGGGATTGCCAGCGGCGAGGGAAACCGCGAGCTGCTCGACGGTGCCATCGAGGACGCCCTGCGCAAGGGAAGGCAGACGGGCACGCTCGCCAGGCAGCGCACGCGGATCGTGCTCGACGGGGAGGTCCAGCCCGTCGGCGGCCTGCGGTTTCCCGGCAAGGTGCTTGGGATTCCACCCTCGGGCGAGCGAGAGGGCATGCTCGCCGTCAGCGACTCGTCGAACCATCGGGTCGTGTTTGCCGGCTGGCCCGATGCGTCGGGTGTGAGTCGGGTGCTGCGTGTGGTGGGCAGCGGCGATGCGGGGCTGGTCGAT
>WGEO01000201.1 GCA_015492715.1 Phycisphaerales bacterium
CAGCAAGGTTATCCATGAAGTAAACAGCCTAGTCAATAAGTGGCGCGGGGAGGAGAAGGGGGCATGACCGGCTACCTCGACGAATCCCAACTCGAGATCGCCACGGTCGATACCTTCCGCGAGCTTGGCTACGACTACATCCACGGGCCGCAGATTGCCCCCGATGGCGACGCTCCCGAACGACAAGACTACGGCCAGGTGATCCTCGTCGATCGGCTCCGCCACGCCATGGGGCGCATCAATCCCGATGTGCCCGATGAAGCCATCGACGAAGCGGTCCGCATCATCACCCGTGCTGAGAGCCCATCGCTGATTGTCAACAACCGGGCTTTCCACCGCCTGCTCACCGACGGCGTCGATGTCTCCTGGCGAGACAACGGGCAAGAGCGACACGGCAAGGTCTGGCTCATCGAACGCGATCCTGCCAAGATCGACGACAACGAGTTCCTCGTGGTCAATCAGTTCACGGTGATCGAAGACAAGCGGAACCGCAGGCCGGATGTGGTCGTGTTCGTCAACGGGCTGCCGGTGGCGGTGATCGAGCTCAAGAACCCGGCAGAGGAGAAGACCACCCTTCGCCATGCGTTCAACCAGATACAGACCTACAAGCACGATATCCCGTCGCTGTTTGCCACCAATGAGGCTGTGGTGATCTCGGACGGGTTCTCAGCCAAGATGGGAACGATCACCGCGGGGTGGGACCGGTTCATGCCCTGGCGGACGGTGGATGGCCAGACGGTGGCCCCGGTCTCCCAAATCCAGCACGAGGTGCTCATCCGAGGCGTGTTCGAGAAGCACCGATTCCTCGATTACATCCTGCACTTTGTCACCTTCGAGGATGACGGGAAGTCGATCGCCAAAAAGGCTGCAGCCTATCACCAGTACTGGGCGGTCAACAAGGCGGTTGAAACGACGATTGAGGCAAGCCGACCGGACGGCGACAAGAAGGCCGGGGTCATCTGGCATACGCAGGGCTCGGGCAAGAGCCTCTCGATGGTGTTTTATGCCGGGAAGATCATCGCCCATCCGGCAATGGAGAACCCGACGCTTGTCGTCATCACCGATCGGAACGATCTCGATGACCAGCTCTTCGGCACCTTCAGCGTCAACAGCGAACTGCTGCGGCAGAAGCCCGTGCAGGCTGAGAGCCGGGAGCACCTCAAGAGTTTGTTACAGGTCGCATCCGGGGGTGTGATCTTTACGACAATGCAGAAGTTCGAGGGAGGAGAGTCACTCAGCGAACGCCGAAATATCGTCGTGATTGCCGACGAGGCGCATCGGAGTCATTATGGGTTCAGCGCCAAGGTCGATCGCAAGAGCGGCGAGATCAAGTATGGCATGGCGAAGTATCTTCGCGACGCCCTCCCGAACGCGTCGTTCATTGGGTTCACGGGTACGCCGCTTGAACTGGATGACAAGAGCACCCCAGCGGTGTTCGGAGATTACATTGACAAGTACGACATCCTCCGCGCCGTGGAGGACGGCGCAACGGTTCCGATTTATTACGAATCGCGTCTGGCAAAGCTGGAGTTGAGCGAGGAGGAGAGGCCCCACCTCGACCCGGAGTTTGAGGAGATCACTGAGGGGGAGGAGGAGAGCGACAAACAGAGGCTCAAGAGCAAGTGGGCCGCGCTCGAGGCGATGGTTGGCACAGAGAAGCGGTTGGGGCTGGTTGCCAGGGACATCGTGGAGCATTTCGAGAAGCGCCTTGAAGCGATGGATGGGAAGGCGATGATTGTCTGCATGTCCCGCCGGATCTGCGTGGACCTGTACGACGCGATCATCAAGCTGCGCCCAAACTGGCACAGTGACGACGATACCAAGGGTGTCATCAAGGTCGTGATGAGTGGGTCAGCGTCGGATGATCCGGCGTGGCAGCCTCACATCCGAACGAAGGCGCAGCGGGAGGCGATCGCCAGACGGTTCAAGGATCCGCAGGATGAACTCAAGCTTGTGATCGTGAGGGACATGTGGCTGACGGGCTTCGATTGTCCCAGCATGCACACGATGTATATCGATAAACCGATGACGGGCCACAACCTCATGCAGGCGATCGCCCGTGTGAACCGTGTCTTCCGCGATAAGCCTGGTGGGCTGGTTGTCGACTACCTCGGCATCGCCGACGCGCTCAAGAAGGCCCTGCATACATACACCGCCAGCGGCGGCAAGGGCCAGGCAGCGGTTGATCAGGACCAGGCAGTCGCAGTGATGATGGAGAAGTACGAGGTTGTTCGCGACATTCTGCACGGCTTTGACTATCAGGCGGTGCTGCGTGCCGAGCCCGCGAAGCGGATGTCCGGCATTGCAGACGCGATGGAGTTCATTCTTGGGTTGGAGAACGGCAGGCGACGATTTGTTCAGGCGGTCTCGGCGCTATCGAAGGCGTTTGCGCTTGCGGTGCCGCACGAGCAGGCGATGGCGATCCGGGACGAGGTCGGCCTCTTCCAGGAGATCCGATCGGCGCTCGTCAAGGTCGCTGCGTCGGAGTCGGAACGGTCGCCGGAGGAAATCGAGTCTGCCATCCGGCAACTCGTCTCCCGCGCGGTGTACCCCACCGAGGTAGTTGACATTTTCGCAGCCGCGGGACTGGAGAAGCCCGATATCTCGATCCTGTCAGATCAGTTTCTCGCGGACATGCGACGCCTGCCGCATCGGAACCTCGCACTCGAACTGCTCAAGCGCCTGATCAACGACGAGATCAAGACGCGGATGCGGAAGAATGTCGTTCAGACGAGATCATTTGCCGAGATGCTCGAGGAATCACTGCGAAGATACCAGAATCGAGCGATTGGAGCAGCGCAGGTTATCGAGGAGCTCATCAACCTGGCCAAGGAAATGAGAGCGGCCCAAACTCGCGGGGAGAAACTCGGCCTGACCGAGGACGAGGTCGCATTCTACGATGCCCTTGCTGACAATGAGAGTGCGCGGGAGGTCATGGGGGACGATAAGCTTCGCATGCTTGCACAGGAACTCGTCGATCGAGTCAAGCAGAGCGTAACGATCGACTGGCAAGTGCGAGAGAATGCCCGCGCGAAGATCCGTGTGTTGGTAAAAAGGCTCCTAAGAAAGTACGGATATCCGCCGGACATGACACGACGGGCGACAGAGCTCGTGCTGGAACAGGCGGAGGTATTGTGCAAGGAGTGGACGAGCTGAGAATACGGGTCTCAGAGAGCGACGCGTGCCGATGGCCAGGTTTATTTGTTATGAATTCCCTATGGCACGAGTTCAAATCTCTTCGAAACGGGATGCTTGCGCTCTTGATATGATCGTGGGATGATATGCGTCGACCAAGGAGGGACGATGCATGAATCGATGAGTGGTCGCGGGTGCGTTGTGGAAACGGGCCGAGCCGCTGATCCCGAAGACACCGCCGGATCCTTGGGGTGGGTGGGCACGCGTCGACGACCGGCTCTGCCTGACAGGAATCCTCTTTGTGCCCAAGACCGGTATCTGGTGGGCGGAGCTGCTTGGCGAACTCGGCGTCGGCGGATCGACCCACTGGCGGCCTATACGCGACGGGGAATAGGCTAGCAGGCCACGAAAGAACGCAGCCCGGATGGCGCGATGGTATCTTGCACGCGAATCGATAAGTAGGTCGTCGATGCGAGGTCGGGTCGACCGACAGTAGGCGATGTTCGTGGCGTTCGATCTCGAGCAGCGGATCCCGGCGGATCACCCACGACGGCCCACCAAGGCGTGGTGCGATCGAGCCCTGTCGGGGATGAGCCGGGATTTCAACCGTGCCTCCGGCACGGCCCAATCGTGCGAGCATCCCGCCCGAGCGACGGCTGTGCGAGGCGATCGAGTTCAACCTGCTCCATCGGTGGTTCATCGACGGGCCCCCGGAGCGTCCGGCGTTCACGCCGGAGGTGTTCAGCATGAACTGGAAGCGGCTCGAGCTGCACGAGATCGTGTGGAAGTTCTTCGAATGTGTGGTGGCCGAGGGGGCTCCTTGATGGCGATCACCTGCGGTCGATGCGACGATGATCCGGTCGCTGGCCGGGCACAATTTGATCAGGCCGATCGGCGATGACCAGGACGACGACTTGAACAGGTGGTCTGGCTTCGACCGCACGAAGCTGTCGAACAGGATGTACCGATCCGTGGTGGATCCCGAGGCGCGGCTGATGCGAAAGGGGGATGGCGGTGTCTACCTCTCGCACTCGATGCATCTGATGACTGATAGCGCCAGCGGTCTGTGCGTCGATCTTGCGTTCGATGCGGCCGACGGGCGCGTTCCTCTGCGAGGTGGAGGCACGGGGCATCCGGTCGCGCGCAGCCCTGCCGAGCACTCGGATTATGGGCGACAGCGAGCGGCACGAGGCCCGCCGCCGGATGTGCCGACGGCAGCGCACGAAGGGCTATCGGGTCAGCCAGCGATGGAGGGATGTCTGATCGAGCCCGTGATCGGCTGGTGCAAGGACATGGCGGGCTGGGGCAGACCCGATTCCTGGGCCGGTCGCGGATCCAAGACGACGCCGGACTCGTCGGGGCCGCGTGGAATCTGCTTCGGATGATCCGTTTGACCGAGCGACCTAACCGGATGAGCGGCAGTGCCCCGGACGGCGCACGCTGGACCGGGGACGGAAACACCCTCGCTCGACCCCTCGGTCGAGAGAAACCGAGCGTCGGCGACCACTGCTTAGCGGCCTGATAGGCGTTCCTGTCGAACAAGCCCATGCGCAGCCACGAAGCGGACGCCGATCGCATCTTCGAGAGGTTCTGGGACACGAAGCCCGAGCCGCTGGAGGAGCATGTCTGTCCGATTCTGTCCATCATCGAGGGCGTGCCGAGCGTGCGTATCTTCTGAGGATGCCTGCCTCGAGCCGGTGAGCGTCTCGTCGGCAACTTGCCCGCGCGTATCGGCGAGGGGCTTACAAGGTGTGTGCCTGGGCGCCGTGGCCTGCTTTCGGGCACGATCAGGCTGCCGGCACCCGCGGGGCGATTGCGTTGCCTCGGGGAGCTGACACGCCCGGCTGCCGGGCTCGTGCGGTGTCTCCCTTGGCGCACCGGTCCGACGGGGTGCAAGGCCGGCTGGAAACGCTCGGACGCTGCGGCGGGCGGGTCCTTGGATCAGGCTCTTCAATGCTCACATCGGCTCACGCGTCATCGCCATGGGGTGCCGGCTCGCCTGCCGGGGCGGGCACCTGTTCGTCTGACTTACGACGAACGCGGGCGTCCTGATGCGGGCGGTGCATGTGGTGCCGATGCTCGTTACCCGTGGGAGTCGCCGGTGATGACCGCCACGCGATGTGTGCTCCGGCAAGTCGCAGGATGAGACAGGATCAGGGCCCGAGATCCGGCGTCTGCCGGCGTCCGCGTGCATCCCCCGCCCCGCGATCATCAGGGCGGGACGGGTGGCGGCGGCAGGTGCGGCGCTCTGCGTACCGGTCGCTCGCGATGCGCGAACGCCCGCACGGTCTCCTTTCCGCGCGGGTGTGAGGAGCGCGATCGCGTGCGTCGCGCCTGCGCCGCCGGCGATGGGTCTCCTCGTCGTCGCGGGTTGCGGGGGTCGTCCGTGTGCGCGCGCGGCGGCGGGGCGTGGGGGTGTTTCCGAGGTTTTTCGGAATACACGCATCTTCCTGCGGCCCAGAGACCTGCGCGATCGGCGGGCCGGGCGAGCGACGCGTTTGTGCGCCCATCGGGAGGACACCGGGCCTTCTGTGGCGGTCGCATGTCGTGGCCGCGACAAGGAGAGGGCCCATGGTGTGCTGCTGTCTGTCGTGTCGTCTCTCGGGGCGTCTGTGTGTGTGCGTCCCGTCGTCCGGTGTGTCAGTTGCGTTCGTCCGGAAGGCGGTGCGTCCATGAGCGCCCCCGTCGAACGCGTGCTGGACGCCCTCCGCGAGTGCGGGATCGAGGCGAGGCGTTCGGGCTCGGGGTGGTCGGCGTGCTGCCCGGCCCACGAGGATCGCAATCCGAGCCTGTCGATCGGTGTCGGCGACGACGGGCGGGTGCTGGTCCACTGCCACGCCGGGTGCGAGACGCGGGCGGTCCTGGAGGCGCTGGGGCTGCGTGAGTGCGACCTGTTCGCCGACGATCCGGGCCGACGCGATGGACGCGCGCCGACGCCCCGGCGACGCGTCCCCGTCACCAAAACCCCGCGCCGCGGGGCCGCCAGAGGGGGTTTTGG
>WGEO01000202.1 GCA_015492715.1 Phycisphaerales bacterium
GACCCTGACCCGCTCCGTGGACGGGGCCTCGGCGAGCGTGCGCGTCGGTGCGGGCAACGCCGACCCCCAGCTCAGCCTCGCCGATGCCTGGCGTGTCGATCACCCCGCAATCGTCCCGTGCGAAGTCCGCCTCCAGAGCGACCAGCCCGACGCCTTCCCGGGTGACGATGTCTTCCGATTCCGCGTCCGCGTCCGCCCACGCTCTCGGCAGTGAGCCTCACGCCCCGCCATGCAGCGCCGCGTCGGCGAACAGGCCTGCCATCCGATCGGGCATGGCCTCGGCAAGATCCAGCAGCGCAGGCACCAGATCATCCGCCCCCCGGCTCGTGATCGACAGATGGAACTGGGCCAGCCCACCCGCAATCGCCACGAAGTACGAGAGCAGGGCGCTGACACGATCCTGGCTCGTTCGAACCTGCGCAAGGCGCTCCTTGGCCATCGCCTTCAACTCGTGCACCTCGTCCAACTGTGCCTGCCGGTGCAGCACACGCGGAATGATCCGCCGCTCTCCCAACGGAAGATCGTGTCGAATCATCCGGTCCAGCCACGCATGTCCGTCGGGCTGTGCGATCCGGTCGATCAGATCATCCACGGGGCGGCGCGGCCCCTCCAGCCCCATCCGCAGCAGCGTCGAGAGCGTCTCCGGCTCCAGCGACCGTGCCCCGTCGTCCATCATCATCACGCATCCTCCAGCAGGGCGAGAATCTCCCCGTCCAGGTCGTCATGGGGAAGATCACGCGCGATCAACTCCCGGATCGCCTCGCGAAAACGCTTCGACGCCGTTCGGTTCATCACGACCTGACGCGCAGCGGGAATCCCCGTCTCGCGCTCGAGGTCCTGATACGAGCGTCCCTCGATCGTGTGCCGCTCGAAGATCATCCAGTGCTCGCCGAGCCCCTCGTCGGCGCAGCGTGCCTCCGCCTCGATCAGCGCCCGCCGCACGACCTGCGCAACGAACGCCCGATCCATCGCCCGCTCGGGATCGTCCGAGTCTGCCGCCCGCTCGCCCACCAGCGCCGCGTCACGCCCGTCTCGCATCCTCGCACGGCGCAACTCCTTGAGATAGAAGCACAGCCCGTTGCACAGCCAGCGACGCAGCGGCAGCCCGCTCGCCAGCCAGTCTTCCACGAAGGACTCCCGCGACAGACGATCCGCAAAGAACCCCTGCACGATGTCGTCGGCGTCGCCCAGCCAGCGATCCCGTGTGCCCAGGAAATACACCTTCAGCGGATGAAAATACACTTCCATCAGGTGGCGATTGATCGCGCTGCGACCCGCGCCGCCCTCACGAAGGCGATCGCCGATCCAAGTCCGCATCGTCTGGGGGAAGACATCCTTCTTCATGGGCACCCCGTCGAGCCGGACCCGGTCCCGCAAGCGGGCCACTCTCACCTCTCCCCTGGCGGAGCTCGACGCAACGCCCTGCCGAGCACCCACCCCGGGATCCGGGCCGGCTCATACACGAGCTCGTCCGACCCGAGAAAGACCCCGACGCCGCCCGCGTGCGCACGAACACGGGAATTCCTCGGTCCATCACGCATGAACCTTGCCCATCTTACCGCCTCGCACCTTGCAACGGGTCAAGTGCTGCCGATCGGACACGATCCACGCGGGCGACGATGGCATGAACCGGGCTTTCCAGCACAAGTCCATGTGTCTGCCGCTCGACGCCATCTGCGACGGCCCGAGCCTATGGGCCCGCGCACGACGGACGCCCATGGGCGCTCAGATGTGGACCTTGCGGTTGTAGACCCACCATTCGAGCATCAGGATCGCCAGGGCCGCCAGCACGAGCCAGGGCCAGTATCGCCGGACGACCTGGCGACGCTCGCGTGCCGACGCACGCACCACATCGCTGGCGATCGCGAGCTCGGGCGCGGGTGTGATGTCGGACTCCAGCGGGTCGAGGAGGTTGCAGGCGTAGTAGCGGGCGACGCGATCTGCATCGGGCACATCGCCCGCGCCCGCGGGCCCCTTCCATCGGAGCTTGTAGACACCCACGCGGTCGAGCGGGCCGAAGACGATGCGTCCGTCCGGGGCGGGCGTCAGCCGCTGGGCGGCGCGCGTCGGAGCACCGCGATCGTCGGGGGCGATGATCTGGACATCGCCGGCCGTGCGCGGGATGCGATCGTCGAGGATCTGACCCGGGTGCAGCTGGGCCAGGGCACCCGCCTCGTCGTCGTCCGAGAGGTCGGCGATCGCCCCGGCGATGAACACGGGGAAACTGACATCGAACGGCCATGTGCTCGACAGCGGATCGAACGCGACGCTGATGGCACGCAGTTCCGGGGCGGTCCACTCCAAGATTCCCGGCCCCGCGTTCGTGGACGCCAGTGTGCGCACGCCCGCGTCCGCGTCGACCGTCAGGCGGGGCATGTCGACGATCTGGACCGCCTCGAGCGTCAGATCGCGTGTGACAGGGTGCTCGCGCGACCAGTCGAGGAACTGGGCGTTTGGGGCCGTTCCCGTGCTGCTGACGCCCTCCGGGGGCAGGACGCCCAGCATGAGGTATCGACCGGGTGGGATCTGGGCGTCGTCGAAGGGATTGGTGCGATCGAGGATGACCACATCGAAGGGTTCGTCGAGCACCGTGCGCGCGTCGTCGGGCGCGAGCACCTCGAAGCGGTCGAAGCCCAGCGTCGCGAGCCAGTCGCTGAGGAACGGGTTGCCGGCGGTGACGAGGGCCACGGAAGTGTGCCTCGCGGGCGGGATGACGAGCCACGCGCGGTTGTCGATCGCCAGCGAGTCGTCGCGCATCGCTTCGCCCGAAAGGCGGAACTCGACGAGGGCGCCCTCCGGCATCGTCAGTTCGATGAGTGTCGATGCGGTGGATGGGGGGGCCGGCACGCTGGCACCCTGTGACGCATCGGTGCTCTGCGCGTCGTTTGCGCGTGCGGGGACGGTCAGCGGGTAGACGCGCACGGCGTCGGCGATCTGCATCTCGATATCGATCGAGCGCGGATTCGGGGCGTTGGACTCGACAGCGACGAAGATGCTCAGGCGGTCCGGGTCGTCGTAGGCACGCTCGCCCCGCAGGGTGGCGATCCCGAGGTTGACCTCGTTCGGGTCTCCTGCGGGGTGGTACCGGAGCGTGTCCTCGACGCCCGCAAGCACGCGCTGGGCATCGGCGAGGCGACCGTCGGAGAGGATGTGGATCGTGCCCACGCCCGCCCGCAGCGATTCGATCTGGCGGCTCCGTGGGTTGCCGGATTCATCGACGAAGGTGTCCGTGATCCGGCGGACGGGTGCGTGGGCGCGCGCGAGTTTCATGGCGGCGTCCAGCGACGCCGGCGCGTGCGACGGCCGGATGCTGCGGATCGCGCTCCGCAGGCGGGCCTTGTCGCTGGTGAAGGTCGAGAGCACCTCGGCGGTGGTGTCGAAGGCGATGACCATCGCCTCCTGCGGGCGCTGATCGGCGAGGTTCCGACTGAAGAAGTCGCCCTCGCGCATCGCATCGACGATCGCCAGGGCGTCTTCCTTGGCACGCTCCAGGCGCGTGCGTCCGTCCGCCCCCTTTGCGCTCATGCTCGCGCTGCGGTCGATCAGGATGACATGGCGATCGTCGACGGTCGCCAGGTCGTTGCGCTGGGGCTGGGCCAGGGCCAGGACCATCGCGATCAGGGCCAGCAGCTGGAGCAGCAGGAGGATGTTTCGGCGGAGTCTCTGGAACGGGGCGTTCGCCTGGAGGTCCTGGACGGCCTTCTTCCACAGCAGGGTCGATGAGATCTCGACGGGACGACGCCGGAGTTTGAGGAAATACAGCAGGATCAGCGCCGGGATGGTCAGCGCGGCGACGACACCTGCCAGCGCGGGCGTAAGCCAGGTCATCGCAGCAGCCCCCGCTTGCGGAAGTAGTCGAGCACGAGCGTCTCGATCGGCGTATTGGACTGGACGCTCAGGAGCGTGATCTCGCGCCGGGCGCAGAAGGTGCGGAGGTGCTCGGTATAGGCGCTCAGGATCTGGCGGTATCGCTTCAGCAGCGGAGCGCTGATGGTGACCTCGGCGGTGTCGGCGTCCTCGATGTCGGTCAGGCGAAGGTCGCCGCGGATGTCGGGCTCGACCTCCTGCGGGCTGAGAACCTGGATGCAGAAGAGGTCGTAGCCGCGACCTGCGAGCAGGCGGAGTGCGTCCTCGTAGCCCTCCTTCATGAGGAAGTCGCTCAGCACGACCATGACGCCCCGCCCTGTCCGCGACAGGGCGATACGCCGGGCGTGGGTGCGAAAGTCGCTTGGGCCAGCGGGCTCGATGGAGCAGAGGAAGCGTGCCAGATCGTGCGTGCGGCGCCTGCCCCGCAGGTTGCGGATGACGCGCAGGGGCGGCTCGTCGGGCGGAGCCTCGCCCTCACGCGGGGAGCCTCCCATGATCGTCGCAAAGACGCGGTTGTAGTTGACCAGGCCGATGTAGCCGAGCGTCATGGCGACCCGCTGCATGAAGAGGTACTTGTTCGGCTCGCCGCAGTCCGTGCTGGCGCTGGCGTCGAGCACGATGTGCAGCGAGAGGTCCTCCTCTTCGAGAAAGAGCTTGAGGAAGAGGCGGTCCAGGCGCGCGTAGATGTTCCAGTCGATGTGGCGGATGTCGTCGCCCAGGGCGTACGGGCGGTGGTCGGCGAACTCGACGGACTCGCCGCGTTTCTTGCTGCGCCGCTCGCCGCGCAGTTTGCCCGCGAAGATCTTGCGGCTGGCAAGGTCGAGGTGTGAGACCTTGGCGATCAGGCGGCTGTCGAGCAGCTCGTCGATCGACTCCGGTCGCCTGATGTTCGCGGTGCGTTGCATGGAGCGGGTCGCTTTTCCTCAGACGGCGATGGGTTCGGTCGGGGTGAGTTCGAGGATCTGGCGGACGATCTCGTCCGGATCGATGCGGTCGGCCTCTGCCTCGAAGTTCAGCAGCAGGCGGTGTCGCAGGGCGGGCAGCGCCACATCCTGGATGTCCCGGATCGAGGCGTGGTATCGCCCGTCGGTGATGGCGCGGACCTTCGCCGCGAGGATGAGCGCCTGGGCACCCCGGGGGCTTGCGCCGCAACGGATGTACCGGTTCGTCGGCCCGTCGGCGCCGCCTGCGGCAAACTCCCCCTCGGGGTGGGTCGCGAGGATCAGGCGGGCGGCGTACTCCTTGACATGCGGCGCGATAATGACGCCCCGGATCAGGTCGCGGGCCTCGAGGATGCGCGGGCCGTCGAGGATCGCCTCCACACTCGGGGCCTGACTGCCGGTCGTGCGGTCGATGATGGTCATGAGTTCGTCGAGTTTGGCATAACCGACGATGATCTTGAACAGGAACCGATCCATCTGGGCCTCGGGCAGCGGATAGGTGCCCTCCTGCTCGATGGGGTTCTGCGTCGCGAGCACGATGAAGGGCTCGTCCATCGTGTAGGTCCTGCCCGCGACGGTCACGCGATGCTCCTGCATCGCCTCGAGCAGGGCGGACTGCGTCTTGGGCGTGGCGCGGTTGATCTCGTCGGCGAGGATGACCTGCGCGAAGATCGGCCCCTTCTGGAACTCGAACCGGCGCTCGCCCGTCGTCGGGTCCTCCATCACGATGTTGGTGCCCAGCACATCGGCGGGCATGAGGTCGGGGGTGAACTGGATGCGGCTGAAGGGCAGGTGCAGCGTCTGGCTGAGCGTGCGCACGAGCAGCGTCTTGCCCAGCCCGGGCACGCCCTCGAGCAGCACATTGCCCCCGGCGAAGAGGCATGTCAGCACGCCGTCGATGACATCCTCCTGCCCGACGAGGACCTTCGAGATCTCCTCCTTGAGGCGCTCGTAGGTCGCGCGGAACGCCTCGCACTGGGCCTTGACTGCTTCGGGGGTCTCGTCGTGCATCTGCTACTCCTCAGAGGTGTCGTCCAGTTCCGCGCGGGCACGCCGCTTGGCGGCCATGAGGCGGCTCATGCCGTCGCCGCCTTCTTCCGTCGCGGCGGGCGGTCTCGGCTTCTTCTGTCCGGGTACCTGTTCGTCCTGCCCCGAGAGCACGACGGGCCTGTCGTGCTGCGTGCGCAAGGTCTCGTCGTCGACCTCGAACCTGTGTGTGCGGTCGGCGTCGATGCGTGAGCGTGCCTTGGTGCGTGCGGCTCGGAGCGCCTCGACCTGTGTCTTCTTTGTCTCGTCGCGGGCCCGGAGCGAGCGCGAGATGGCGTGCAGGACGGCGCGGGGCTCGATCCGCACCCTCCGCACGCCCACATCCACCAGCAGGAGCACGCTCATGGCGACGAGGAGCGGCAGCCAGATCGCGCGTGTGGCCACCGGCATGGTCAGACCCTCGCGTGTGAAGAGATCGACGGCAGCGGGATCACTCGGGTCGAGCACGCGCCCGCCCGTCATCTCCGCGACCTGCACGAGCAGCGCGCTGTTGTCCTCCAGAGCGCGGAACTCGTCGGCGAACGGCCGGGTGACGGCGGCCTGGGCGACGCCCCGGATGCCCTCGCTCCCGTCGTCTGCGATGCCCGCGAATCGTGTCGCAAGGACATAGGTGCCGGGCTCGCCGGACTCGAACGACCCCTCCCAGCGACCGGGGCCGACCTGACGCAGTTCGAGCGGGATCGCCTCGCCCGAGGGCAGGACCACCCGCCCCTCGAAGATGCCCGTGGGCAGACGCTCACCCTCCTCGTCGAGGGCTTCGATCGTGACGAGGGTCTCTTCGCCCTCCGTGCGCGTGAGGATGCGGATGTTCGCCGATCCGCTGGGACGCATCATCCAGCGGACATGCTGCTCCCAGAACTTGCGATAGCCCGCCCAGTTCGTCCAGTCGCCGGCCCACCTGCTGGTGGCATCGGTCGTGACGCAGAAGACGCGTCCGAGCCCGTGCTGCCAGTGGGCGGCGATGGGATCGTTCTCCTCGCCCGCTCGCAGCGTGACGACGCTGAGCCCCTCGCGGTCCGCGGCGACGACATAGCCCCGGATCGGGGGCACGGCGCCGATCTCACGCATCGGCTCGGAGCCGGTCGGAATGACGCGCGGGATGATCGGCTCACCCTCCCAGATCATGCTCCGGCGGAGCATCTGGGCTTCCTTGAAGAAGATCCGCACGACATCCTTGTAGTTGGTGCCCACATCGTAGAAGGTGCCGCCGGTGCGATCGGCCATGAACTTGAGCGTGCCGAGTTGTCCCCGCACATGCGGGTTGACGCCCACGGTGCTGATGCTGATGCCCGCGATCACGAAGTCGTCGATCAGGCGGCGCGTCAGCGACGGATCGCCGTCGGAGATGACGATGACATGCTTCTGGCCCGCGTCGGCCGCCCGAAGGCCCTCGAGTGCCTTGCGGAGCGAGGGGTCGAAACTGGGCATGTCGCCGAACGCCAGGCGATTGATCGAGCGCCGGATCGCGGCTTTGTCGCCCAGAGGCGCGAGGGGGTGGACCCACTGATCCTGCCGTCCGACCATCGGGTTGTACTCGATGATGCCCGCAAGGTCGAGGCGGCTCAGGGCGTCGACCGCCGCACGCGCCACCTGACGCCCGTAGAACACGCCGTTGGGCATCTCGATCGAGTGCATGACGAGCACGAGCGCCCCGCGTGGCATCTGACGCTTGCTGGGCGGATCCAGACGGATCGGCAGGGCGTCGGCGAGCGAGGAGCCGATCCACCCGCCGGCACCGAAACTCTCCGGCCCGCCGATCATGCCCAGACCGCCGCCGAGATCGTGCACATAGCGCCGGAGATTCTCGATCTGCCGGTTCGAGAAGTTGTACGCCGGCTCGTTGCAGAGGATGATGCCGTCGTAGGCGCTCAGGCCCGTGAGATCGCCCGCGAGCAGGTCGGCGGTGGTCTCTTCGATCGCCAGCCCGCTGGCGCGCAGCTCCCGCACGAGCAGAGCGGATTCCTCCGGGTCCTCTCGCACGACGAGGATCCGCCCCTCGCCCGAGACGAAGGTGACGCCCAATGCCCGGTTGTTCTCGCTGATGCTGTCGCCTACGGGCGTTCCGGCACGCACGATCGGCTCGAATCGCGCCTCGAACCGCTTGGGGCCGTGGCTCTGGGCATACACCTGACGCGTGACGATGTTCTGGCCCGCCTCGAGTTCGACGAGCACGCCCATGGACGGATCGTCGGGCGAGATGTCGATCGGCTCGCCGTCCATGCTCAGATAGAGCATCCCGCTGGTCGGGCTGGTCGCGTGCAGAACGACACGCACGGAGATGACCTGACCCTGGCGCGCCGTCGCCGGGACCATCAGACGCTCGACGATCACCTCCTGCGGGTAGCGGTATCGCAAGGGAAGCACATCCACGGGATGGCCCGCCGCTCGCGCTGCCGAGGCGACCTGCAGCAGGCTCCCGACCGTCTCGTTCCCGTCCGAGGCGATCACGAAACGGGCCGCTGCGTCCTTGGGCGTGACCGCCATCGCCAGGTTCAGGCCCTCGGCGAGGTTCGTCGCCTCGACATTGCCCGTGTACTGACGCTCGATCTCGCGCACCCCCGGCGCCGGCAGGCGCTGGACCAGCGCCTCCTTGGCGACCGTGATGACCCCCAGACGGTCGCCCGCCTGCTTCTCCGCGCTGGCAAGTTCCAGGAACTCGTCGACCTGCTGCTGGCGGCTCAGGGGGATCGAGCGCGACGCATCGAGAATAACCGTGACGGCGACATCGTGTGCGACTCTTCGGGTCGAAGGCTCGCCAAGGACGCCCACGAGGCCCGCAACGAGCAGAATCCGGATGCCCAGGGCCACGAATCGCATCGGGCCATCGAGCCCCGCGAGGCTGGACCGCCCGATGAGCACGACGAGGGGAATGAGCACGAGCGCAAGCAGCAGCCACCCCGGGCGATCGAACTGGATCGGTCCTGCGACGAGGGCACTGAGCAGACTCATGGCGTCTCATCCCCGTCGTGGAGCAGGCGGGGAGACACCCCCCACGGGCGGAACGCCTGGATGCGGTTGTTCCCCGAATCGAGCACGAAGCAGAGCCCGTCGAGCGCGCACAGGGCCCATGGTGTGCTGAGTTCGCCCGGGCCGCGTCCGGGCACGCCGTATTCCCGCTCGATCACGCCCGTTTCCAGATCCATCAACGCAATGCGCGAGGCTCCGAACTGCGAGATGAGCACCCTGCCGTCGGCGAGCATCAGCAGACCATAGGGGTAATCCAGCCCCCCGGTTCCATCCGCCCTGCGCCCGTCGAGCCATCGAACGAGGTCGCCGTCGAGCGTGAACCGCCCGATGCGATGGTTGATCGCGTCGCAGACGATCAGTTCGTCGCGTGTCGGGTCGATCGCGAGGGACTGCGGGCGGTCGAAGACGGGGCCGTCACCCGCCCCCTGAGACCCAAAGCTGAAGAGGAAACCGTCCTCGCCGCGAAGGGTGCGCCGGGCATCGAAGACGCTGATCCGATCGTTGCCGCCGTACTCGCTGACGAAGATCCGGACGGGTCTGCCGCTGTCGTCCTCGAGGACGGCGACATCCGTCGGGAAGATGAACTGTCCCGGGCCTTCGCCGAAGTCCCCGAAACTGGCCAGCAGTGGGGGGGGCTCATCCGCGGATTCCGGCGGGGCGAAGACCAGCACACGGTGCTCGTGCGTGTCCGCGATATAGAGAGCCGGGGAGCCGTCGAGGAAGGGCGCGATCGTGATGCCCGTGGGCATGCCCCGATCGAACTCGGGCATGAAGAACCAGGCGATGCAGTGTCCCGTCTCGGGGTCCAGACGCTGCACACGGGCGGACTTGTCGATGACCCAGAGCGACCCGAGCCCGCCGTCCATGGCCCGCGGGTAGTTGAACAGCCCGGGTTCGAGTCCCACGCCGCCGAGCTCCCGCACGGGAATCAGGGCCTCGCCCGGGCGGCTCTGCGAGCGATCGCACGCCGAGATCAGCGCGATCAGTGCGCACGCCAGACACAGCCGGGACAGATTGTGTGCCCGAGAGACGGCAGGCATTGCCAGATGGTAATGACAAACCCGACGGAAGGTTCGCACGATCCCTCTCCCGGTGCAGGGCTCACGCGCCGGCGGGTCTTCGCCGGGCGAGCAGGACGAGCGCAACGAGCCCCAGCAGCGCCGCCGGCGACACGATGACGAGCACACCCGCCGCCAGATCCTCCCGGCGCTGATAGTGCAGCAGTTCGAGCAGCAGGCGGGCCAGGGCGTCGTGTCCGACGGGCTGGAGCAGCACGCCCGCTTCGACCTCGTGCATGCTCAGAGCCGCCCCCAGCAGGACGCACGCGAGCAGACCGGGCCACTGGCGGGGCAGTTCGGCGCAGATCCATCGTCGGAATGTGAGCCCCCCCAGACGCAGGATGTCGCAGAGCTCGCCGGGCTCGCCGCGTCGGAGCCACACGCCGATGAGGCACGCGGCACCGCCGAACCTGGCCAGATGCGCAAGAACCAGCGGGCCGCCCGTCTCCGACCACGGGCGAAGCGGGGGCCAGGTGTGGAAGGCGTGGGCGATCGAGGCTCCGATCAGCGTGCCCGGCAGGAGACAGACGGCGCAGAAGCCACCGGTGATCCATGCACCCAGCCGGGGACGATCCAGCATCAGGATCGAGACACTCCATGCCAGCAGCGCCATCAGCACGCCCACCACGCCCGCGTGCGCAAGGGTGTCGAGCATCGCGCCCCGCGCGTACCGCACGAAGCGGGCAATGGACGCGAGATCGTGCAGCGAGAGGGTGAACAGCGAGGCCGGCAGCAGCACCCCGAGCGTCAGCATGACAATCGCCGCGACGAGGGCGGCCCCGCGATGCACCGATGTCGCCGGGTCCCCCGCAGGGATCCGCCATAGCCGCACGCCCCGTGCGATCAGAAAACCCGCAACGCCCGCCAGCGCCATGATCGGCAGCGCCCGCATGGCGGCCTGCGCGTGCTCCTGCAGACTGATCGACACACGGACGGCGCTGGCGATCGTGTCGATGCGAGCAAGATCGAAGGGCACCCCCTGGGCGAGCATGGCGAGAGCCGCCACGGTGCCGCCAGCGAGCATGGCCCCCGCACTCTCGCGCAGATCGAAACGCAGGCGTGCGAGGCGTGTCGGCGTCATCAGCCGGAGGGCATCGGCTCGTCCGCGCGTCCGCCCGCGCCAGTGCACCACGAGCACGACCCACGCAAGCGGCGCGCTCCAGATTCCCAGCCCGATCAGTGCCAGCCCATGATCGATCAGTTGCGCCAGCGGCAGGTCCCGCTCGCGCGAGACACGGATGAGCCACGCCCCCGGCGCCGAGCCCGGATCCAGCAGTGTCCGCCAGGCCCCGGGCACGAGGTAGGGCGGCATCAGAATCGGCAGCATGCAGCAGGCTGCGGACATGGGACCGGCGCGGGCCGTGGCCCGCGACACGGGCCACGCGAGCAGCAGTGCCACGAAGGCAACCACACACGCACCACCCAGCGTGCGCATCACGCGCTCGTGGAGCAATGCATCGCGCCATGCATCTGCACGCAGCACGGAATCGTCCGTCAGAATCCAGCCGCCCACGACAACACCGACGACGGCGCCGGTTGCTCCGAGCAGGGCCATCGGGATGAGGCGTGCGGTCCATCGGAGCATGGGACTCCTCGAGTCCAGTGTGCGATAGGCATGTGTTCGGGATGCGGCCCGCTTGCCATGCCCCTACACCAACACAAAGGCTATCATCGCCATCACTTGGCGCAGCCCGGTCGGGCGCGTGTGGCTGGGGCATGGGCGATCATGATCGATATCCGCAAGCTCAAGGAACTCGTCAAACTCATGGTCGAGAACGACCTCTCCGAGTTGGACCTGCGCGACAAGGAGGAGACCGTCCTCATCAAGCGCGGAGCCCACGGCGTGCCCGTCGTCGCATCTCCCGTCGTGCAGATGGGAGCTGCACCGGCTGTCGCCAATGGGACACCCCCCGAAGCAGCCGAAACGCCCCCTGCCCAGAGCGGTGCCGAAGACGCGGGCGACGACGGGCTCGTGTCGATCGATTCCCCGATGGTCGGCACCTTCTACACCTCGCCCAACCCCGACGCCGAGCCGTTCGTCAAGGTCGGCGATCAGGTCACGCCCGACACGGTCGTCTGCATCATCGAGGCGATGAAGGTCTTCAACGAGATCAAGGCCGAGTGCAGCGGAACGATCGCCAAGGTGCTCGTCAATAACGGCGAATCCGTCGAGTTCGGGCAGAAGCTGTTCCTGGTCAAGCCGTCTTGAGCCCCGACGCTGGGGAGAGCGCGAGTCCATGTTCCAACGAGTCCTGATCGCCAACCGGGGTGAGATCGCGCTGCGGATCCTGCGCGCGTGCCACGAGCTCGGCATCGAGGCCGTCTGCGTCTACTCGAAGGCCGACCGCGACGCGCCGTACCTCCGCCTCGCGGACCGCGCCATCTGCATCGGCGACGCACCGGCCCGCGACAGTTACCTGAACATCAGCCGGATCATCTCGGCGGCCGAGATCGCCGATGTCGACGCGATCCATCCCGGCTACGGCTTCCTCGCCGAGCGGGCCGACTTCGCCGAGGTCTGCCGGGACTGCCGCATCGAGTTCATCGGCCCCTCCCCCGAGGCGATGCGCCTGCTGGGCGACAAGGTCGACGCCAAGCGCACGGCAAAGCAGGCCAGGGTCCCGATCTTTCCGGGCTCGGAGGGTGCGATCGAGGATGAGGACGAGGCGGTCGAGGTCGCGCGCACGATCGGATATCCGGTGATCATCAAGGCCGCCGCGGGCGGGGGCGGTCGAGGCATGCGCGTCTGTCGCAACGAGGCATCCCTGCGGTCCAATATCCGCGCCGCCCAGCAGGAGGCCCTCGCCGCCTTCGGCAACGGCGCCGTCTTCATCGAGAAGTTCCTCGAGCGAGCTCGCCACATCGAGGTCCAGGTCGTCGGCGACAAGCACGGGCACGCCATCCACCTGTTCGAGCGCGACTGCTCGATGCAGCGCAGGCACCAGAAGGTCATAGAGGAAGCGCCGGCCCCCGGCGTCGATCGCAAAAAACTCAACACCGTCTGCGAGGCAGCCGCCCGTCTCATCAAGACAGCCAACTACGCGGGCGCCGCAACCGTCGAGTTCCTCATGGATGAGGATCAGAACTTCTCGATGCTCGAGGTCAACACACGCGTCCAGGTCGAGCACCCGGTCACAGAGATGGTCACGGGCGTCGATATCGTCAAACTGAGCATCCAGGTGGCGGCGGGCGAGTCCCTGCCCCTCCGCCAACGCGATATCCGTCTCGACGGGCACGCCATCGAGTGCCGGATCAACGCCGAGGACCCCGACAGGGACTTCATGCCCTGCGCCGGCAGGATCGAGCGATGGGAACTGCCCGGAGGCCCCGGCGTGCGGATCGACTCCCATGTCGTCCCCGGCTATCGCGTCCCGCCAAACTACGACTCGATGGTCGGCAAACTGATCGTCCACGCGCCGGACCGACCCTCGGCGATCCGCAGGATGGCCCGTGCGCTGGAAGAGTTCGAGGTCGGCCCGATTCGAACCACCATCCCGCTCCATCGACGCCTCATGCAGGACGGGTCCTTTCGTCAGGGAGGGATCGACATCCACTATCTGGAGCGCAAGCTCAAGCAGGAGACGGGGTAACGACGGCGTGCCGCATTCTCGCGGCTTCGGCGGATTCTCGCATCTGAGCATTCAATGACCCAAGACCGTGTTTCCCCTTGACAAAGGGGCGTGTTCTGGTTGAAATACCCCAGATGTCGCATGGTGTCCGGCTTGTGAGAGGGCCGGGCATTGGGGTGGTGGAGAGCCACTCGGACAACTGATGTGGAGGCGGGGCGCCATCGGCCCCGTGGGCTGTCCTGTGTGCGGGACAGGGCCGGCATCGTCGGATCCGGCCCCCGACGAGTGGGAGAGTACGGGCCAGGGTGAGGAGATCTGAAGATGATGAGGAAGCGCACGATTCTTGCACTGGGACTCTTGGCCGCCGCTGGCAGCGCCAATGCGCAACTGCTCGTGGGATACGACGCCTCGGGCGACAACGCCTGGAATGTCGATCCCGCCAGCGGGTCGGCGGCCCTGCTCTGGTCCGGCTTCGAGGTCTGGGGCATGGCCTACGACCACACGACCAACACCGTCTATGCCAACGACGGGTCGACACTGGGCTTCGGCGACCTCGGCTCCGGCGCGCCGGGCAATACCGTCACGATCACCGATGACACGGGCGCCAGGCTCAGCATGGTGAGCCTCGCATGGGCCGACGGCGCCCTCTACGGCACGCGCAATGTGGGCGAAGAGGCCATCTATCGCATCGATCCGGACACGGGCATCGCCACGATCGTCTTCGATTACGACGACGACCTGTACGACTTCGGTGGTCTGGCGTTCAATATGGACGACGGCCTCTTCTATGGCACGAACGACGATTCCGATGGGCGTGGGCTGTATTCCATCGACGCCTTCGGAAGCGGCACCATCTCGCTGGTGACTCCGTATCCCGACGGCGAGACCGACATCGACGGACTCGCCATCGGCGAGGGCGTCGCATACCTCGTCGAGGACGAGGCAGGCGACACCATCCACCCGTTCGACCTGAACGCGGGCGTGTACCTGACCGACATCACCAGCCCGATGACCACCAGTGCCGTCTTCAGTGGGGCGGCGTATGTGGTTCCCGCGCCCGCCGGCCTGGCGCTGCTGGGTCTTGGCGGTCTGGCCGCCACCCGCCGCCGGCGCTGATCCCGCTGATCCACACGAATCCGCGCTCAGCCCCGCCCCCGGCGGGGCTTTTTTCTACCTTGGCCCGCCTTGACCGCACGCCCTTGAGCCTCAGGATCCAAGGTTGCTCGCCGTGAACGACGCCCCAACCTCGCGCGGCTCCCAGGTCTCGCTGGGGCCGGCCTTGCGCTCATAAAAACGCCAGAGCTCGAACCAGTAACTCCGGAACGCGTGCTCGCCGAAGCGTGCAAAGTGTCGCTCGACACGCCGCATGACCTGCGCATCGCTGCCCCCGAGACCGAGCACGGCCCGCCCGTGGCGCACGCTCTCGGTATCCAGTGGCAGGAACGCATACCGCCCGAGCAACTGCATGATGTTGGCGGCGGCATACGGGCCGACGCCCGGCAGTGTCTTCAGGAACCGAAAGACCTCCTCGTCGCTGTTAGCCGGGTTACGCAGCCACGCCTCGTCGATCTCGCCCCGCACGAACAGGCGGGCGAGGTCGATGAGGCGGCGATCGCGGTATCCGACCCGACAGCGCCCCCGCAGCGTGCTCGCACGCGCCCGGGCGATCCGCTCAGGGCGTGGAAAGGCCCCCTCGCGTCCCAGGACCTCGCACAGCTGGATGTTCATGCGCACCGTCCCGGGCCACTGGATGTTGCAACTCGTCACGGTCTTGACGATGTCCTCGAAGAGCGTCGGCGAGCGGAACAGACGACCCCTCCCGCAGCGACGCCAGCGCGGATCCACGCGATGAAACCCACCGATGGTCTGGCTCGTTTCGTCCAGACGCAGCATCCGGGTGACGAGGCGGCGCAGATCGCGTTGCTCGCCCCGCGTCAGGCGGCGTGAGCACACCACACCCAGTGCCTGCCCCGCACAGCGACCCCAGCGGGGGTGAGGCTTCCCGTCGGGCGCTTCGGGCTGCGAGATCCGCACGCGCACGGGCCCGCCTTCGAGGTCCAGAATGGTTCGCAGGGCTCGCTCGGCGGGCCGCCAGAGACTGGGCGCAAGCAGAAAGTACCCGTAACTGCAGGCATCACGCGCAAGGACGAAGTCCGCGGGCACCCGGATCCGCAGGCGCGAGCCGCCCTCAGGCATGCAGCAGATCGCGATAGCCGAAGCAGAGCGTCGCGAGGTTCACACACATCCGATCGGCGATGACGGCGAATCGCTCGTAATGCGCCTCGGCCTCCTCGCGAACCTGCTCGATCGTTTTTCCGCCGGCCTCGACGACATCGCCGCACGCGCCGAGAACGGCGTCGATGAGTGTTCTGTCGGCCTCGAAGTGTTCCTGGAACCCGATCGTGCGCAGGCCCATACGGAAGATCTGCACGGGTGCCCGCTCGCTGGACGCCAGCACGCCCGCCCCCTCGGGAGCGATGATGCGGTCCTGATGGGCCTGGAAGGCGTGATGTGTCCACGGCACGCCCGCCAGCAGCGTGTCCGTCTGCCCGGGGATCGTCAGCGACACAGGCTCGAACCCCACCTCCGGGCTTTCCATCCGCTCGACGCTTCCGCCCAAAGCCTTGGCCAGCAATTGCGCCCCGAGACAGACGCCGATGACAGCCAGCCCTGCATCATGGGCCTTGCGCAGCAGATGCATCTCCTGGCGGATCCAGGCGGCGCTGTCGTTGGCGCTCTGCGGCCCCCCAAGACTGACAACGCCATGGATGTTGTCGAGGTCCGGCGGGAACGGGTCCGAGCCGTCGTCGACGCGCCGGATGTCCAGATGGAAGCCGTGATCGCGCAGAGTCGCGCCGAGGCGTCCGGGCCCGCCGAAATCGCTGTGCTGGAGAACGAGGATGTTGGCCATGGAGCAATCCTATCGCCTCAGGCCCGACGCATCACGATGAGACAATCGTGGTCGCCCAGCACATCGTGGCGGACGGCGACCACGGGCGTTCGCTCGAATGCCCAGCGGATCATCCCGAGCGTGTCGAACCGCCGGGCAGGCCCCGAGGCCCGCCCCCGCGAGCGGTGGCGGTCGCTGAGAAAGTTGAACGCGAGCACGCCGCCGGCGACCTGCTCGAGGCTCGACCACGCCGTGTGCAGCGCCCGCCGGGCCTGCGGCTCACGCAGCGTGTTGAGAGACCCGCTGAAGATGAAGGTATCGATCGCGTACTGGCGGACGAGGCGCCCGCAAAGGCTCTGATCGTCGACGAAGTCGCCCTGCACGAACGAGGCACGCTGCCAGCCCTGCTGCTGCGCTCGCCGCTCGCTGAAGGCGCGGAGTTCATCGATCGCCTCGACGCCCACATAGCGCCCGTAGGGAATCCCACGCTCGACGAGAAACGCCAGCAGATCCGCCCGCCCACACCCCATGTCGGCGATGGCCCGTCCGCGCAGGTCCAGCGTGCCGGCGATCGCCTCGAACCGCAGACGCTGCATCTCCTCGCTGTTCCACAGCAGCGCCTCGAACCCGGTCCCGAAGTCGCGCACCGCTTCGCGATATGGGCGCAGATACTTGCCCATCAGCCCCTCAGCCCAGACGCATCATGCGCCCGTACTCGTCGAATCGGTCCGCGATCTCCACCCTCGTCAGCGATGCAAGGCGATCGAGCCCGAAGGACTCGATGTTGAAACTCGCCATGATCGTTCCGTGAGCCAGCGCGTGCCGAAGTTCGTCGAAGTCCATCGGATCGCTCAACTCGCCCGAGGCCAGCCGGCTCGCCAGATACCCCATCATCCCACCCGCGAAACTGTCCCCGGCTCCGGTCGGATCGACGACATGCTCGGCGGGATACGCCGGCAACGCACAGATCCCGTCCCCATGGGCCATGATGCACCCGTGCTCGCCCTTCTTCACGACGCAGAACTTCGGGCCCATCTCCAGGATGTGGCGCGCAGCCGCGACCGTGTTGGCGTGCCCCGTCAACTGCTCGGCCTCGTCGAAGTTCAGCACCAACCCGTCCACGCGTCGAAGCAGATCGTCCAGCAGCCCGCGCTCGGATTCGATCCACAGGTCCATCGTGTCGGCGACGCTCAGCATCGGGGCCCCGACCTGATCGAGCATGCCCAGTTGCACGCCCGGATGCGAGTTCGCCAGAAACAGGATCTGCGAATCCTGATACTCGTCGGGGACGCTCGGCGGGTCCTCGCCCAGCACATTCAGCTCCGTAAAGAGCGTCTCGCGATGATCCATGTCGTCGAGATACTTCCCGCCCCATCGGAAGGTCTTCGAGCCGGCCCGCGTCTCCAGCCCTCGCAGGTCGATGCCCTCGAAACCGCGCAGGATCTGGCGGAACTCGTCGGGAAAGTCCTCGCCCACGACCGCGACGAGGCGAACGGGGGCGTAAAAACTCGCGGCCGCCGAGAAATAGGTGCCCGACCCCCCGAGCACTTGCTCTCGATGCCCCGATCGCGGGGTGTACACGCTGTCGATGCCGATCGTACCTGTCACGAGCAGACTCATGCCCCAGTGTAGGGAGGGGGCGCGCGAGTGCCGAGGCGCTCCGGGGCGAAGCCCGCGAAAGAGCGCACAGAGGGCGTCACTTTCCAGTGATGGGGATCGCGGGCTTCCAGTTCTCCCACCCGTCCGGGGGCGATGACTCGAGCTCGAAGCGGGCGCCCTGCTCGACGGGCTCTCCCGGGCGTTTGGGAGTCGCAAAGGCGATGGCTCCCTCGATCAGGGCGTCGATGGACTCGGCCTGGACGCGCAGCCCGCTGAAAAGTCCCCAATCGACCCCCACACCCCCCGCGTACCAGAACCGGGTCTTCTCGCGCACCAGCGCTGTGTAGGGCGGCTCGATCTCGACCCGGACGAGCACGCCGTCGCCCATCGGCGCAAGTTCGAAGGATCGCACGCTTCCGACGCGGATGTCCCGATAGAGCAGTGGCGAGCCGGGGGCAAGGGCGCCCGCCCGCCGGGCCAGCAGCTCGACCACGAGGGCGCCGTCGGCGCTGGGCGTCAGCGCAGGCGCACGGGCAAGGCCCTCGAATGTGCGCGCGCGGGGTGCGCCATCCGGACCCGGCTGCACGCCGATGTAGCGCGGCCCCAGAATCGTCTCCAGCCCGCTCACGCGCTGCAGGCTGACCTCCGGCTGCACGATCCAGAACGCGCTGCCCTCACGGGCGAGCGTGCTCGAGGCCGGGGTGAGTTCCGCACGGACAATGACGCCCGAGAGGTCCTCGGCCAGCTCGATCTCGCGGACCTCCCCCACGCGAAGGCCGCGATAGACCAGACGGGCACCCTCTTCGAGTCCCGCGGCGTCATCGAAGCGGATCTCGATGAGCACGCCCCGCTCGGCGCGGACCTGTGCATAGAGCACCCCGAGCACGACCAGTGCGGCAAGGGCAGGCAGAGCCCACGCCAAGACCATCTGCCCTCCCGGAGATGCACGCCGAACCCGGGCGGTCGGCACGGGCTCGTCCCGGGCGTCGCCCTGCTCGGTCGGTGCTGTCGGTGTCCGGTCCGAATCATTCATGGCTCATCCGACTCCCAGATGGCGTGAGGGTCGAACGCCGCCGACGCCAGCATGCTGAGCACGACAACGGCACCGAACGCCGCGACGCCGACGCCCGGCGAGACCCGGACGAGGTCGCCCAGTTTCACCAGCGCCACGAGGATGGCCACGAGCAGCACATCGACCATGCCCCATCGCCCGAGGAACTCGACGAGGCGGTATGTCGCGGCGCGGTGGTGGGGGCGCAGCACCCGGTTGCCCGTGCACAGCAGGAAGATCGCACCGAGCTTGGCGATCGGCGTCACGATGCTGAAAAGCAGGATGGCCAGACCCACGAACCACTGGCGGTCTGCGAGCAGATCCACCATGCCGCCCCAGATACTGCTGACATGCTCGTGACCAAAGCGTTCGATGCGCATGACGGGCAAGGCGAGTGCCAGCGGGTAGAGGATGAGGGCGGCAAGCGCGATGGCGCCCGCCCGCTGGAGGCTGAGCGGGCGCGAGGCGTGCCGGATCACCGTGCCGCAGCGCACGCAGACCGCCTCGTTCCCGTCGGCGAGGGCGGGCAGCCGGTGCACCAGCCCGCAGCACGAGCACGCGCGAAGCGATCCCATCGGATGCAGTGTATCGGGGGTGAGCGAGGGCATGGTCTGCGTGGATTATCCGCCGGCGGACGGCACGGCGCCATCAACGAAGAATGCGTCTCGGTCGCGTGGAAGCCGCTCGATCTGCTCGGGCGTCAGGATCGCTTCCAGGCGTTCGCGGAAGTCACGATCCAGTGCTCGCCGGTCGTTCATCGCGTCGAACACGGGCGAGCCCGGCGCCATCCCGCCGCCCATCATCAGGTCTTCGAACGAGAAGGAATCATCGTATTCATCCTGCGCCCGCATCCAGCGATCGTCGATCGAGGCACGCTCGCGCTCGTACTGACGCCGGATCTGTTCGATGCCTGCTCGCTGCTCAGCGGTCAGATCCGCGAGCCCCGCCGCCACAGCCAGTGCCCGTTGCGTCGGCGTCTCACGGTAGATCTGCGGAAAGGCCCGCCGGCGCACGAGGTCCTCGAAGCTCGCTCGTGCCTGCGGCTCCAGCATCGCGACGATCCGGCGGGCGTGCTCCTTGTTGATGCGCCGGATCTCCTTCGCGTGCTTGAAATAGGAGCCCATCAGTTCCTGCGCGTCTTGGGAGAACGGGTCGCTGACGATCGCCGCCCCGCCTTCCATGAGATCGTCGACGAAGCGCGATATCTTGACGAGCTCGCGGTCCATGGCAAGCTCGTATTCCCTGAGTTCCTCGTCCAGCGAGGGCGTCTGCCTCGCGTCGATCTCACCGTCGCGCAGCGCGGCGATCAGATCCAGCGAAGCCCACGAGACGGGCGCCTCACGCAGATACATCTGACGCCGTCGCATCCGATGCACGCTGTCCATCCGCTCGCCCTGGGCCTGATCCAGCAGCAGCGCCAGGTCCCGGAAGAACGCCTCCTCGAGGTCCATCTGCTCCCGCGTCGACGCGAACATGATCTCCGTCTGCTTCTGCACTGCCTCTTGGAACGTAGCGGCGTCGAACTGCGTCGGATCATCGATCTGCATGGCCTTCTGCCATTGCTCCATCCTCTGGCGTGCGTCCTGCTGGAGTCTGGCGACTTCCTGGGCATATCCCTCGAAGAGCGTGAGCGCCGCGTCGCGCTGCTCCTCGCTCAGGTCCAGCAGGCGAGCGAACTCGAGCACATCGCCCCGTCGGATCGGCGGGAAGAACTCGTCCTGGGCCGTCGAGGGCATGACGAGGGCACACAGCGCCAGCACGACGGTGATGATGGATCGCATGGCACACCCTCCGCAGATGCAAGGCGTGATTCTGCCTACTGCTTCTTGGCCTTCTGCCAGGAATCTTTCAGACTCACGGTCCGGTTCAGCACCATCCGCTCGGGCGTGCTGTCCGGGTCCACGCAGAAGTAGCCGTGCCGTTCGAGCTGGAATCGCCGGATGCCGTCGCTCCAGGCCGGCTCGTCGCTCGCGGGCTCGGGCCCCAGCGCAGGCTCCAGCATTGCCCGCACGACCTCCATCGAGTCCGGGTTCAGATCGTCGCGGAAGTCGCCGGTTGCCTTGCCCGGCTGTTCTGCGCGGAAGAGGCGATCGAACAGGCGGACCTCCGCCTTGATCGCGTGCGGGGCGCTGACCCAGTGCAGCGTGCCCTTGACCTTGCGCCGCGTACCGTCCGGTGCAGGTGGAGGGGCCTCGCCGCCGCGCGTCTGCGGGTCGTAGGTGCAGCGCACCAGCACGACCTCACCCGTCTGCGGGTCCGCCTCAAACCCTGTGCAGGTGATCCAGTAGGCGTAGCGCAGACGCACCTCACCCCCCGGACGCAGGCGGAAGAACTTCTTCGGCGGGTCCACCATGAAGTCGTCTCGTTCAATAAACAACTCCCGGCTGAAGGGAACCTTGCGCGTGCCGGCGCCCGGGTCCTCCGGGTTGTTGACCGCGTCCATCATCTCGACCTTGCCCTCGGGATAGTTCTCGATGACGACGCGCAGGGGTCGCAGCACACCCATCCGCCTGGGCGCAACGGCGTTGAGGTGCTCGCGCACGGCGTTCTCCAGACGCCCGAAGTCGATCAGCGAGTTGTACTTGGTGACGCCGACCTCCTCGCAGAACGCACGGATCGACTCGGGCGTCCAACCCCGCCGGCGCATCCCGCGCAGCGTGTGCATCCGCGGATCGTCCCATCCACGCACGATGCCCTCCTGCACCATCGCCAGCAGATTACGCTTGCTCAGCAGCACATGCGTCAGCAGCAGCTTGGCAAACTCGATCTGCTGGCTGTGGTGGATCTTCTCTTCGCGTCCCTCGTTGATGGCATCGATGAACCAGTCGTACAGCGGGCGATGGTTCTCGAACTCCAGCGTGCACAACGAGTGCGTGATCCGCTCGTAGGAGTCCTCGAGCCCGTGGGCCCAGTCGTACATCGGATACACGCACCAGCGATCGCCCACATGCGGGTGCGGCTTGCGCACGATCCGGTACATCACCGGGTCGCGCATGTTCAGATTCGGATGGGCCATGTCGATCTTCGCACGCAGCGTCTTCGACCCGTCGGGAAACTCGCCGGCACGCATCCGCTCGAAGAGGTCCAGCGACTCCTCGGCGGGGCGGTTGCGCCACGGGCTCTCCTTCCCCGGCTCGCCGGGCGTGCCCCGCATCTGGCGGACTTCTTCGGCGCTCAGCTCGCAGACATAGGCCCTGCCCTTGGCGATCAGTTCTTTCGCCAGTTCATACATCCACTCGAAGTACTCCGACGCGTAACGCACCGGGCCGTCCCACGCATAGCCCAGCCAGCGGACATCCTCCTGGATCGCCTCGATGTACTCGCGATCCTCCTTGGCCGGGTTCGTGTCGTCGAAACGCAGGAAGCACCGCCCGCCGTACCGACGGGCGATCGAGAAGTTCAGCCAGATGCTCTTGGCGTGCCCGATGTGCAGATAGCCGTTGGGCTCGGGCGGAAACCGCGTGCGGATCACGCTCGAATCGCCCGCCGGTCCCCAGCGACCCTCGGCGATGTCACGATCGATGATCTGTTCAATGAAGTTCGGCGTGCGTTCCTCTGCCATCAGTCGCCCCCGTTATTCCCCGGATCGCACGCCAACAGACAGCGGTCGATCCGTGCCGACACGCCCTTCTTCCCCACCAGCGCGAGCGTCTCGCCCAGCCCGGGGCTCACAGTCGTCCCCGTGATCGCCACGCGCAGCGGCTGGGCGGCCTTGCCCATCTTCAGGCCCCGCTCCTCGCACCACGCCCGGATCGCGCCCTCGATCGCCTCGGGCTCGAACGGATCGATCCCCTCGATCAGATCACGCACCTGACGAAGGATCTCCAGCCCGCTCGGCTCGCCCTTGTGCAGCACCTTCCGGATCGCCTTCTCGTCGAAGACGACCGCGTCGTCATCGACGAGCGCAAATCGCACATGCTCGATCGCATCGAGAAAAATCTTCGTGCGCGGCTGAGCCGCCCGTGCCAGCGCAAGGCCCCGTGCATCTTCTTTCAGTTCCTCCCAGAGCCTTCTCCACAATGAGAAATCGTGAACAAAGCGCCTGTTCTCGATGGCCACGCCCAGCCAGCGCCGCCATGCACTCAGAAAATGATCGACCGGCATCCGCTGGAGCGTCTCGCCGTTGAACGCCAGCAGTTTCTCACGATCGAATCGGCTCGCCTTCTTGCCCAGTCGCTCGAGGGAGAAGTGCTCGCGCAGGAAGTCCATGCCGAATCGCTCGACATCGCGCCCCTCCTCGTCCTTCAGACCCGGGTTCCAGCCCAGCAGCGCCAGATAGTTGCACAGCACCTCGGGCAGATACCCGCTCCGGGCGAAATCGCGCACATTGATCTCGGGCAGGACGATTCCCAGATCGATCGCCATCTTGGCAAGCGCCTCGGGCGAGAGCTGCGCCCGCTTGTCGCCGAGCCAGTGCTCAAGTTCTTCGACGGAGACGCCGCCCGCCTCCGCAATCGCCCCCAGGTGGTCCGCGCCGGCTCCGAGCGAGCGGATGTGCCCCTTGAGCGTCTTGTCCTTGTCCCGCTTGCTCATCTTCGATCCGTCCGGGTTGCAGATGATCGGCAGGTGCGCGTACACCGGCGTGCGATACCCCAGCGCCCGCTGGAGCGCCACATGGCGCGGCGTGTTGATCAGATGCTCCTGCCCCCGCAGGACATGCGTCACCCCCATGCCCTCGTCATCCACGACGCACGCCATGTGATAGGTTGGATACCCGTCGCGCTTCCGCAGCACGAAGTCGTCCAACTGATCCGCCTCGACGCGGACCTCTCCCAGCACCTCGTCGCGGACCACGATCGCCTCGTCGGGCATCCGGAAACGCACGACATGCGGCTCGCCGCCCCGCATCCGCGCCAGACGCTCCGCACGCGGGATCGCCAGAGCGGCCCGGTCGTAGCGATAGGTCTCCTTGCGGGCCTGAGCCGCCTTCCGCTTTGCTTCCAACTCCTCGGGCGACTCGAACGCCGGATACGCCAGATCACGCTCGATCAGTTCTTCGATGGCCTCGTTGTATCGATCCAGACGCCGAGCCTGAAAGAACGGGCCAACGCCGCGCGGATCCCCGCCGAGCGTTACATCCGTCAGGGCACCCGTCCCCCAGACGGTCTGCTTCGACAGGTCCAGCTCGGGTCCCTCGTCCCAGTCCAGCCCGAGCCATGCCAGCGATTCGAGAATGCCCCTCGTGGCTCCCTCGGTCGATCGTGCCTGGTCGGTGTCCTCGATGCGAAGGAGGAACCGTCCGCCGCATCGCCGGGCCAGCGCCCAGCAGAACAGCGCCGTCCGTGCACCGCCCACATGCAGATCCCCCGTGGGGCTGGGAGCAAACCGTGTGATCACATCACCCATGGGGCCAGTGTAGGAAGCGACGGTTGCGACTCCACGCCATCAGACGACGACCATGATCTCGTCGAGCCCCTTGCGCGACAGATCAGGGACGGTTGCGTCGTCAGCCGGATACCCCACGGGCAGCAGCAGGAACGGACGCTCGTGCTCGGGGCGATCGAGCACCTTGCTCAGGAATCCCATCGGACTGGGCGTGTGCGTGAGCGTCACGAGACCCGCGTGATGGATCGCGCTGATGAGCATGCCGCAGGCGATGCCCACCGATTCGTTCAGGTAGTAGACCTGCCCGCCCCGATCGGTCCGCGCCAGCTTGAACACCACGATCAGCCAGGGGGCGACCTCCAGAAAGGGCTTCTCCGGCCCGGTCTGGAGCGGCGCCAGATCGCGCAGCCATGCCGGGTTCGCCCGCCGCTCATAGAACTCGCGTTCTTCTGCCTCTGCCGCCTCACGAATCCGGGCCTTCACGCTCGGGTCCTGCACGCACACGAAGCGCCAGGGCTGCTTGTGGGCTCCGCTGGGCGCTGTCCCCGCGGCCCGCACACACCACTCGATGACCACACGCTCGACAGGACGGTCCGAGAAGAATCGGCACGAGCGCCGCTGGGCCATGACCTCGTAGAACCGTCGGGCCGCTTCTTGGGCCGGCATCCCGGGATCGAACCGACGGTACGGGATATGTGGAATCTGTTCGGGAAGATCCGCCGGCGTGTCGCCCATGGCATGGAACCTCAAGAAAAACTTGGATCTCGCCGGACGCCGACGCCCGCGCGGCGTCTTTATCCTGTTCCCGCCATTGTTCGCACCACAGGAATGCCCAGTCCGCCGGATACCCCGCGAGACACGGAGCCATGCCATGATCCGACGAATCCTCTTCCCTATCTTGGTGATTCTGGGCGGAGCTTCGACGCTCCAGGCCGGGAGCGGGCAGCCCTCTGGCACCACCCCTGAGCCCATCGTCCACACACCCACCGAGACGAGCGTGAAGAACGCCGCCCTGCTGTACTATCGCTCCTGGCTCATCATGGGAGACGACCTGCGAGAGACTCTGTACGAAGAGTATCGCAGCGACCCGGCCTGGCGTCCGTCGCCGAAACTCTCCCAGATCATCGCCGAGCATCCGGATGTGATCCGCGGGCTGCTCAAGGCAACGACGGTGGAGCACTGCGACTGGGGTGTGGAGACCGAGGACGGGGTCTACGCACTTCTTCCACACCTGAGAGAACTCCGGATGAGCGCCCGACTCCTGCGGGCCGACACTCGCCGTCTGCTCGATATGGGTCGTCCCGACGCCGCAGCGGAGCGTGTCGCCGCCCTGTACCGCCTGAGCGGGCACGCCACGAGTGATCCCGTGCTTATCTCGTCGCTCGTCTCAGTGGCGATCCTGCATCTCGCAGGAGGTGAAGTCGAGGAGATCGTCGCAACGGGATCGCTGACGACGAACGCCCGCGACACGATCCTGGAAGCCATCGACACGCTCGATCCGGACGATCCGGGTCACATTCGTGACAGGATCCTGGATGAGCGATCGGTCTTTCTCGGGTGGTTCCAGCGCACCTTCCAGGGGGCCGACGCCCCGCGCCGGATGCTGGCGATGCTCGAAGAGATTGGATCTCCCCCCACGCCGGAGGATCGCGAGACGCTCATCGCGATGAGCGAGCAGGATCTCGCCGCCGACTTCGAGCGGGCGGCCGGGTTCTTCGACGCAGTGTCCAGAATCTGGAACGAGCCCGACGCTCTGGACCGCGCCGCCCAACTCGACGAACTGGTCGAGCGGGGACACTACGGCATCAGCGGCAAGATCCTCCTGCCAGGCGTCACCAAGGTGTACCGACAGGCGGTGGAAAGCGCCGAAGAGGTGCGCCGCATCCGTCGCCTGCTCGACACGGCCCGGGAGAATCCGTCGAGCCCCTGATCCACCCACGAAGAACACCATCCGGCGCAGATCGGCCCCCCATCCGGTTCATCCCCCACACATTCCAGTCCACCCCCGCGTCTGTCTTCTTCACTACTCCGCCGGATTCTCCCTCCAACCGATCCAGCAG
>WGEO01000203.1 GCA_015492715.1 Phycisphaerales bacterium
GCCCGGTTGCGCATGGCCTTGGGATCATCCCGCCCCCCCAACGGCAGGGCGGCGTGCGTCGCGTGAAAAGCCCGGCGTTGTGTGGGAACGCTGCGACGGCCTCGGGGAACACAGCATGTGCGATGCGGCGCCCCGTCGGATCAAGATGCTGCACGGGCGTGCAGCAGGGCGAGGCCGTGAAAAGCGGAGGGTGTCGCTGACATGATCCGATGACATGGCGTGGTTTTCCTCCCGACGATCGACGCGCAGTCGGATCGATGCCCAACGCCAGGAGGCGTAGTCCATGGATGTTGAAACACTGAGCCGACTTCAGTTTGCCGGCACGGTGATGTTTCATTATTTATTTCCGCCGCTGACGATCGGGCTTGGACTGATCATGGTCATCCTGGAGGGCCTGTGGCTGCGGACGGGGGATGTCAGCTGGAAGCACGCCGCCCGGTTCTGGACGGGCATCTTTGCACTCAACTTTGCGCTGGGCGTCGCCACCGGCATCGTGATGGAGTTCGAGTTCGGAACGAACTGGGCGGCATACAGCCGCTTCGTGGGAGATGTGTTCGGCTCCGCCCTGGCCAGCGAGGGAATCTTCGCGTTCTTCCTGGAATCGGGCTTCCTGGCCGTGCTGGTCTTCGGCTGGGATCGGGTTGGCCCTCGCCTGCACTTTCTCAGCAGTGTCCTCGTGTTCCTCGGCTCATGCTTCAGCGCGGTCTGGATCGTCGTTGCGAACTCCTGGCAGCAGACGCCCGCCGGGTATCGGATCGTAGAAACCGAGGTCAATGGGCGAACGGCGCTGCGAGCCGAGATCACGGACTTCTGGGCAATGGTCTTCAACCCTTCCAGCGTGGATCGCCTCACACACACGCTGATCGGGGCGCTGATCCTTGGAGCCTTCTTCGTCTCCTCTGTCAGCGCATATTACCTGCTGCGCCGACGCCATGAGCTCTTTGCACGCCGCTGCATGACCATCGCGGTCATCGTTGCCTCGATCTTCAGTGTCCTTGCGCTCGTCAGTGGGCACGATCAGGCCCGTCAGGTCGCCCGCACGCAGCCCGCGAAACTCGCCGCGTTCGAGGGACACTTCCAGACGGGCCCGGGCGATCTGTATCTCTTCGGCTGGCCCGACGAGAAGGAAGAACGCGTGCGATGGGGGATCGCGATACCCCGGATGCTCAGTTTCCTGGTCCATGACGATTTCAGCACACCGATCACGGGGCTGGACGCCTTCCCACCCGAGGATCGCCCGCGGGTATGGATCCCGTTCCAGGCCTATCACCTCATGGTCGCCGTCGGAATGGCCCTCATCGCCATCTCGCTGACCTCGCTCGTGATGCTGCGCGGAGGACGCTTGTTCCGCTGCCGACCGCTCCTCATGCTCCATGTCGTAACGGTGCTCGCGGTGTTCGCGGCGAACCACTCGGGATGGGTCGCCGCAGAGACGGGGCGTCAGCCGTGGCTCGTGTACCCGAGCGAACAGGGCGGCGTGATGATGCCCGGCCTGCGCACCAGCGACGGCCTCAGCGAGTCGGTTCGGGCCGAACAGGTCCTCGCGTCCATCATCATGTTCGGCGTGGTGTACGCGCTGCTCTTTGCCCTCTGGGTGTTCGTGCTGAACTCGAAGATCCAGCATGGACCCGATGAGCGAGCGTCCAGGGCATCGCCGCAACGGGGCTTCCTGCAGGCGGCGGCTTCGATCGGCAGCGAGCGGCATGACCTGCTGGAAACCCCTACGGATGGCACGAGATGATCCTCAACCACGACAGCCTGGCGCTCATCTGGTTCGCCCTCCTGGGTGTCCTGCTCATCGGGTACACCATCCTCGACGGCTTCGACCTCGGCGTGGGCATCCTGCATCCCATCGCCCGGAGCGACGAGGAACGAAGGATCATGATGAACGCGATCGGGCCGCTCTGGGACGGCAACGAGGTCTGGCTCGTCACCTTCGGCGGGGCACTCTTTGCCGCGTTCCCGGTCGCCTATGCCACCGTCTTCAGCGCCTTCTACATGCCCTTCATGCTCCTGCTGACCGCGCTGATCTTTCGCGCCGTCAGTCTGGAGTTTCGCTCCAAGGTCCGCTCACGCATCTGGCGTGGACTCTGGGATCGCGGCTTCTTCGCATCGAGCCTGCTGGTCGCCTTCCTCTTCGGGCTCGTGGGCGGACACACGATGCTCGGGCTCCCGGTCAACCAGGACCTTTCCGTCCACATGACCGCCCCGGACTTCATCAGGCCGTATCCGATCGCGGTCGGTCTTCTCACCGTCTTCCTCTTCGCCATGCATGGCGCGATCTTTCTGTTTCTGAAGACCGAGGGCGATCTGCAGCGCCGGATCGAGCGCTGGGTCTGGCGGACCTTCGGTGTGTTCCTCGTCGCCTATATCCTGCTCACGATGTACACCCTCGTCGAGGTGCCGCATGTGACTCGGAACTTCCGGGAGCACGGATGGCTCTGGGTCGTGCCTCTGCTCAATGTCCTCGCGATCGCCAACATACCGCGTGCCATGTACCTTCGGCGACCGTTCTACGCGTTCGTCAGTTCCGGGGCCACCATCGCCGCCCTGGCCTTCCTCTTCGCGGCCGCGATCTACCCCCATCTCGTGCCCGGCACGATCGATCCGGCATGGAGCGTGTCGATCTACAACGCCCGATCGAGCGAGACCACCCTGCGGATCATGCTGCTGATCGCCATCATCGGCATCCCATGCGTGCTGACCTACACGGTGCTGGTCTACTGGATCTTCCGGGGCAAGGTCAGGCTCGACGAGCACAGCTACTGAGCACGCAGCAATCCGGCGACGCGTCCGGGCATCGGCCGCCTGTAACCCGGGCAGGATGGCAGAAAATTCCGGGGAGCCGGGATCGGTTCGAGTCCTCCTGGCACACAGGCAGTGAGAAGGCCGGTGCGTGCATCACCCCTCATTGGGAGTGAACCGACGGCCTGAACCTATGCCAGGGCCGTGCGACCACCCTCGCCCGCTGGGAGAGACAGGGATCCATGATCATCGCCATCCTCGGAGCCGTGCTCATCGGATTATCGCTGGGGATCTTCGGGTCCGGCGGCTCGATCCTGACCGTGCCGGCTCTGGTCTATCTCCTCCATCATCCTGATAAGGTCGCCATCGCCGAATCGCTGGCCATCGTGGGCGGGATCTCCCTCCTGTCCGCACTCCCGTACGCATGGGCACGCCTGATCGACTGGAGATCGGTCGTTCTGTTCGGGATCCCGGGCATGGCGGGAACCTACCTCGGAGCCTGGCTCGCAGCGTATGTTCCGGGAACCGTGCAACTGATGGCCTTCGCTTCGGTCATGGTCCTTGCTGCCAGATCCATGTGGCGTCGCGCTGGCGGCTCCGACACGCCGGCCGATTCTGCATCCCATGGTCAGCGCGCAGGATGGAAGATCGGCCTCGATGGCATCGCGGTGGGTGTGCTGACGGGCTTTGTTGGAGTCGGCGGGGGCTTCCTCATCGTGCCGGCCCTGGTCCTGCTCGGCGGGCTCTCCATGCGCGCCGGGGTCGCCACCAGCCTCGTCATCATCGCAATGAAGTCCGGCACGGGGTTCTGGAAGTATCTGCATGTGCTGAAGGACCTGCAGGTCTCGGTCGACTGGAACACGATCGGCCTCTTCCTTGTCGTGGGGGGCGTCGGAAGCCTCGCTGGCCGCTGGATCAATGCCAGAGTGCGACAGGCATCGCTGCAACGAGGGTTTGCGATCTTCCTGATCGTCATGGCTTCGTTCATTCTGGTCCGAGAAGGCGGAAGGCTCCTGCAGGATGCACTTGATCACCAGGAGATCATCGAAGACACTGCTCCACAGAGCGTTCACGAACATTCACTGGGCGATGGACAAGGGACTATGGGCTATGAGCCAGGAGATGGATGAGAAACAACTCGAAGTCATGATCGCCAGCGAGAACAGCCCCGTTGGCATCGATGCGAAGAAGACGCATGTGATGATCCTCATGAAACTCTCCGCCATCGAGCGACGGCTCGATGCGCTCGAGCAGCACGCGGCCGCCGGCAACCGCCTGAGCGAGCAGGCACGGGCCACCGCGGGCATGGCCGGGGATGCCTTCGACGAGCATGTCGAGCGGCTGCGCCGGCGCGGGGTCGATGTCGATCAACGACTGCACGCCGCCATCGACTTCCTGGAGCGACTGAGCGATGAGCGCGTGCTCGAATCGATGGGGCGGATCGTCCAGAGGATCGAGGCCATCGAGCAGGCCACGGCCCACCTGGACACGATTCCTTCGCTCACCGCCATGGCCGTCGATGCGTTCGACGAGGAGATCGAGCGACTCCGCAGTGAGGGAGTGGACATCGACCTGGTCCTGCGCAACACCCTGCGTGCGGTGCTCTATCTTGGCCAGCGTCTGGATGTGCGAGAGATCGAGGCGCTCGGGCAACTCCTCCGCTCGGATGTGCTGCATCCCGAAGCCGTCGCCGTGATCGAGAGGGCCGCCCGCGCCCTGGTCGAAGCGGGCAGGGCCCATCCTCGACCGGCAGGACCGCTGCGCCTGCTGCGCAGACTGACGAGCGACGACGCGAAGAGAGCGTCGGCATTCCTCGTCGAGTTCGCCCGCAGGTTCGGGGCGCTCGAAGACCAACAGCGAGTTCCCGACCAAGCACCGGACAGGAAGGAAAGGAACCCATCATGAGTGACCACTGGGAAGTTGTCGTCTGTGGCGGCGGAACGGCGGGCCTCAGTGTGGCCGCCCGTCTCTGCGATCTGGATCGTCCGCCCCGCGTTGCCATCATCGAACCGTCCGAAAAGCATTACTACCAGCCGCTGTGGACGCTCGTCGGGGGGGGTGTCTTCCCACGCGAGGAATCCGAACGCGATGAGAAAGACTTCATCCCGGACGGCGCCGACTGGATCCGTCGGCGCGTCGCCGCGTTCGAACCCGACGAGAACGCCGTCGTGCTCGACGATGGACGGCGCATCACCTATGACCACCTCGTCGTCGCGCTCGGCATCCGGATCGACTGGGATGCCATCGATGGACTGAAGGATGTGCTGGGCAAGCCCGGAACCGGCGTGTGCAGCAACTACTCCTACGAGACGGTCGCTTCCACCTGGGACGCGATCCGGTCATTCCGCGGCGGGCGTGCCATCTTCACGGAGCCGATCACCGGCGTCAAGTGCGGCGGAGCACCGCAGAAGATCATGTATCTCGCCGAGGACGCGTTCCGGAAGAATGGCGTGCGCGACAAGGCCGAGGTCGTCTTCTGCAACGGCAAGGGCACACTCTTCGGCTGCGCCCACTACGAGCCGACACTCCTGGATATCTGCGACCGACGGGGAATCGAACGCCGCTATCTGACGAACCTCGTCGCCGTTCGGGGGGATGCGAAGGAAGCCGTCTTTCGTCATGTGGAGAGCGGTGAAGAGACCGTGCTCTCCTATGAGATGCTCCATGTCACCCCTCCCATGGGACCGCCGGAGGTCATCGCCAACAGCCCCCTCAGCGATGCCAACGGGTGGGTCGATGTCGACAAGCACACACTCCGCCACACCCGCTACAAGAATGTCTTCGCCCTTGGCGACTGCTCGAATCTGCCAACCTCGAAGACGGGCGCCGCGATCCGCAAGCAGGCACCCGTCCTCGTCGAGCAACTGCTGGGAGACCGTGAGGGGCAGGAACCCGAGTCGTCCTACGACGGATACACATCCTGCCCGCTCGTGACCGGATACGGCAGACTCGTGCTGGCAGAGTTCGATTACGACAAGAAGCCCAAGGAATCCTTCCCATTCGATCAGAACAGAGAACGCTACAGCATGTACGCGCTCAAGGCGTATGCCCTCCCGAGGCTCTACTGGCACGGCATGCTCAGGGGAAGATTCTGAGACAAAGACTGTCCGGCTCGGCGTCACCTTGCGCCGCATGCCCGCACGCCATGATCTGACTATCCTCTTGCCCTACGGGAGCGAACGCCCCCATTGTGGCCGCATTGATTGGGCCGGCCTGCGCCCCGATCGGGTCCTCATCGCACGCCATCCCCGGACGGTGCCCAGGGAGCCTCTCCGACAAGCCGGGCGATCCCACGCCCGCTAGGCTTGCCCCATATCCATCCGTAGCGGAGCATGCCCTTGAGCACAGCATCATCATCCCTGCGAGATATCACGCAAGAGTTCCTGGCAACCGAGCAGCGCATCCGTGCCGGCGGCGGCCCGAAGGCGATCGAACGCCAGCACGCCAAGGACCGCCTGACCGCCCGCGAGCGCATCGCACGCCTCGTCGATCCCGCGCAGGACGCCCCCCCCTTCGACCCCCACCGCGACGAGATCCCGAACTTCCAGGAACTCGGCCTCTGGGCAGCGCACGCCATGTATCAGGAGTATGGCGGAGCTCCCGGCGCGGGCGTCGTTACCGGCGTCGGGATCGTCCACGGCATGCCGCACATGCTCATCGCCAACGACGCCACCGTCAAGGCCGGCGCCTTCTTCCCCATGACCTGCAAGAAGATCATCCGCGCCCAGCACATCGCCCAGATGGCAAACCTGCCCCTGATCTACCTCGTCGACTCCGCGGGCGTCTTCCTCCCGCTCCAGGAGGATGTCTTCCCGGACACCGACGACTTCGGCAGGATCTTCTACCTCAACAGCGTGCTCAGCGCCCAGGGCGTGCCGCAGATCGCCGCGATCATGGGCTTCTGCGTCGCCGGCGGGGGCTACCTCCCCGTCCTGTGCGACACGCTCCTCATGACCGAGGGCTCGGGGCTCTATCTCGCGGGGCGCGCCCTGGTCAAGGCCGCCATCGGGCAGGATGTCTCCGACGAGGAACTCGGCGGGGCGAAGATGCACGCCCAGATCAGCGGCACGATCGACTTCCGCGAGCCAGACGATCCATCCTGCATCGCCCGCATCCGTGAACTCGTCGCCAAGCGAGCCGCGACGAGGCCAACGCACGCATCGGGCGAGAGCGGGGCAGGCGAAGAAACACACGCCAAGGGCCTGCCGAGCGTGGCCCCGTCGCTGGCGCCCCTACTCCTGCGCCATGACGCACCGCCGCCCTACCGCAACCCCGAGGACATCTACGACATCTTCACGAGCAAGCCCGGCGAGCAGTACGATGTACGCGACATCATCGCCTGCATCGTCGACGCACGCGTCGTCCCCAACAGCGACGGGCACGAGTCCCTCGCCCCGGACTTCGACGAGTACAAGAGCGAGTTCGGACGCTCGATCGTCTGCGGCTACGGACGCATCGGCGGCGTGCCCGTCGGCATCGTCGCCAACCAGGGCATGCTCACCCAGCAGGCAACGCCCGGCGGACGCGAAGGCCCCGCCAAGAGCACCAACATGCCCCGCGTCATCTATGTCGAGAGCGCCGACAAGGCCGCACGCTTCATCATGGACTGCAACCAGCGCCGCATCCCCCTGATCTTCCTGCACGACACGACCGGCTTCATGGTCGGACGCGACAGCGAGCAGGCAGGCATCATCCGCGCCGGCGCCAAGATGGTCAACGCCATGAGCAACACCGTCGTCCCCAAGATCGTCGTCATCATGGGCGGGTCCTACGGCGCAGGCAACTACGCCATGTGCGGCAGGGCGTTCGAGCAGTTCCTCTCCTTCGCCTGGCCCGCCAGCACCTGCGCCGTCATGGGCGCCGCCCAGGCCACCGGCACCCTCGCCATGATCGAGGAACGATCGCGCCAGCGCAAGGGCGAGACCATCGATCCCGAGACCCACGCCCAGATCCTCGACGCCGTCCGCGCCAGTTACAACGAGCAGCAGGACATCCGCTACGGGGCGGCCCGCGGCTGGGTCGATCGCATCATCCAGCCCCACCGCACACGCGACGAGATCGCCGGAGCGCTCCGGGCCGCCGCCAACTGGAACCTCTGCACCCCCTACCGCACGGGCGTCCTCCAGACCTGAACGCCTTGGCGCAAGGCGGACATTCCCCTATCCTGTCCCGGTGCCAGACGAGGACGGAGCAGGCAAACCACACGCCCCGAAGAAGAAGGCATCAACGCCTTCGCGCGGGAAACCGTCCAAAAAGAAGGCCTCGAAGAAGAAGCCGTCGCACAAGAAACCGTCGAAGAAATCTTCGCCCGCAAGGGGCAAGCAGGCCGCCCCCAAGAGCGGCAAGCGGGCGGGCGCAAAGAAGAAGGCTGCACGCACCAAAGCCCGCACACCATCCGGTCCCGCGAAGCCACACTCGGGGATACCGCAGACGGCACGCCTGCCCGACGATCCCTCGCGCTGGACACGCGGCGATTGGGCGTTCGATCCCGAGAAGGACCGGATTTGGGAAGATCCGACGATCTGGCGCCGACGCATCGGCACGCCGGAAGAACTCGAAGCCGTCGCCGACGCCGTCGTGCGCGGCTATGCGCTTCACTGCACCGATCCCGACGGCAATGAACGCGAGATTGTACGATGGGATGCCGGGAAACCCAACGGCATTCTGACCCGCTACGCGTGGATCGAAGAACTGCGCAATCTGATCGATGCAGTCCAGCAACATCCGGTGGTGCGTCTGGCTCGTGTCGAGACCGAAGTCGACGCCGATGGGTTCCTGCGCGTGACGCGCCGATGGGTCACCGATATTCACGGCGAGGAGGTGGCGAACGCGCCCCCTACAAAACTCGCATTCGACGGCAGCGTGGTCGAATCGTGCGATGTATCAAACCTCGACATCGCCATTGAACTCTCCGCCGAGGCCCGCTTCAAAAACGATGCGTGCTTTGGACAGACTCGATTTGCGGAGGCCGTATGGTTTGCGCGGGCACGATTCGCCGGGGATGCCTCTTTCATGCTGGCCCGCTTCACCGAGGTGGCCTCGTTCGGACAGACAAGATTCGACGGGGAGGTGTCATTCGTGTGGGCCCTCATCGCCAACGAAGCGTCGTTTGCTCAGACATGCTTCACCGAAGCGACGGCATTGGACCAGATACGCTTCTCCGAAGGCGTGCGATTCAACGATGCCCTCTTCGCCGGGCGGATGTCGTTCGAATGGGTCCGCTTCGCCGGGCGGGCGTTCTTCGACGGGGCCCGCTTCGGCGAGGAAGCATCGTTCGCACATGCGCACTTCGCCGAAGGGGCGTCGTTCGTACAGACCCACTTCGACGGAGTGGCAAGGTATTTCGGGACCCGCTTCGCCGGGGAGGCGTCGTTCGGCGAGGTCCGCTTCGAAAGGATGGCGTGGTTCAATTCGGCCCGCTTCGCCAAGGAGGCGTCGTTCTTCAAGGCCTGCTTCGACGGGTTTGCGTCGTTCGGTGATACTCGCTTCAATAGGAAGGTATTGTTCGAGCAGGCACGGTTCAGCGGGAATGCGTCGTTCGAAGGGGCCGAGTTCGCCGAGATAGTCTCATTTCAATCCGCCATCGCCGATCACAGGCTCCTGCTGACACGGGCACGCTTTGCCCGAGCGCTCCGCCTCGACAACGCCCGCTTCACGGGCTCGTCGTGGAAGGGCGACGACGACGACCTGCGCACAGCCCCGCCACCCGGCCTCTACCTGAGCGAATCGACCTCCTACGAACGGATCGTCCTGCGCGGAGCACGCTTTTCGCCACGCGCTCGCCTGGGCATCCACGGCCTGCTGTGCCTGGGCGATTCCACGCTCGAAGTCGATGAGGACCTGATCCTCCCGCTGCGCCGCGCACGACGCCTTGCCCGCCGGAGCGGGCACAACTCTCTGCGCAGGCGCCTGCGAGCCATCGCCCACGACATCCTGCACTACCTGGGCTTGGTCGAGCCGCCCGCGATCGTCTGCCGCGAAGACTCACGCGATCCCGACGCGCTGCGCATCGCCGCCCGCGACTGGGAACTGCTCGCATCCAACGCCGGCAGGCAATCCGGCACGGACGCCATCGAGGACTGGTCGCGCTGGCGTGCCAACGAACTGCGCCGCAAGGCCGACTGGTTCGAGAGCACGCGCACGCTGGCTCGTCTTCCCCCACCCCTGTCTCTTAGACACATCTGACGCTGCCGACGATCTTACGCGTGTAGA
>WGEO01000204.1 GCA_015492715.1 Phycisphaerales bacterium
AAGACCGCCGCCAAGCGCACCACCGCTCGCAAGAGCACGGCACGCAAGACCGCCGCCAAGCGCACCACCGCTCGCAAGAGCACGGCACGCAAGACCGCCGCCAAGCGCACCACCGCTCGCAAGAGCACGGCTCGCAAGCCCGCCGCCAAGCGCACCACCGCACGCAAGAGCAGCACGGCTCGCAAGGCGAGCACACGCCGCACCACCACTGCTCGCAAGCGCAGCGGGACGACGAGGGCGACGACCTATCGCTTTACCGGCTCGCAGCGCTCGACGCGTCGGCGTGCGGCCTGATCCGTCGGGTACCTTGTGCACGACGCCCCGGAGAGCCGGGGCGTTTTTCATGCGCCGGACACGACCTGGACCTGACGATCCCTGGGCGGCTCGGCGAGCATGTCCTTGTCCATCAGAAAGTCCCGGAACACCCTCTCGTGCTCGCGCCAGAACGCGTCGAACATGGCCCGGCTGCCGCGCCGGCGCATCGCCTCGTGCGCACGGCGGCCCATCTCCTCGCGGAGCCTGCGCTGTCGCACCAGTTCGACGACCGCGTCCACCCAGGCATCGACATCGTCGGCGGGCAGGACGCGTCCCGTGCGCCCGTCTTCGACGATCTCTGAGGGCCCCCCCTGATCGCTGACAAGCGCGGGAAGGCCCGAGGCCTGCGCCTCCATGACCGCCTGTCCGAGCGTGTCGGTCAGCGACGGAAAGATGAACAGGTCGCTGGATGCGTAGATGCGCGCGAGCTCCTCGCCATGGCGATAGCCGAGGAATGTGGCGGGCGTCCGCGCGAGTCGCCTCTGCATGGTCTTGTGGTAGGGTCCGTCGCCAACGACGACGAGACGGGCAGCGATGCCCAACGCCTGCAGGCGCCGACTCGCGCGCGTCCAGATGTCGGTGAGCATGGGGAGGTTCTTCTCGACGCTGAGGCGCCCGCAGGAGAGCACACGCACGCCGGGATGCGGATCGAGGGCGTCCCAGACGGACAGATCCCGGTGGCGAGGATGGAATGCCTCGACATCGCAGCCCGCGGGCAGGGTGGCGATGCGATCGGGACGGATGCCCAGGCTCTGCAGGGGCTGTACATAACATGCGCTTCGTGTCAGGACGCGCCTGCAGCGTCCGTAGAAGGCCCGCATCGCCTGCCGGGCGGTGCGCGTCATGACATGGTCGTCGAAGATGTCATCGACATAGGCGGGAAAGTCGGTGTGATAGGTCGCGACGACGGGCGTTCGGGTCATCGCCGAGGCGATCATGCCCAGCACGCCGACGGGACCGGGCGTGGAGATATGGATCACATCCGGCTGGAGGCGATCGGCCTCGCGGAGCATCTCCAGCAGAGGCGGCAGGACGACCTCGAGATGGTCGTAGCCGGGCATCTTCATGGACAGCAGCGGGCGGAAGTTGCGCACATTGGGCAGATCGGGCACGGGCATCCTCGTGCTGGTCAGAACGGTCAGCGAGCGCCCGCGTGCGAGGGCGTCGCGGGCGTTGTCGCGGATGAATCGTGTAACGCCGTTGACATCACCCAGCGTGTCCGTGAACAGCAGCACACGGAGCGGGCGAGCCGGGGCCTCGCCCCGTGAGGTCTCACGCAATCGGCGGGCGAGCCAGCGTTCCCTGTTCTGCTGGAACATGGCATAGATGTACGGAATCTGGGCCATGTGCGATGCCCCGATGACGGTGGCTGCGGTCAACATCTCCCTCGCATCGGCACGCCCCGAACGACGGCGCACCGATCCTTCGACGGCACACACGAGGGCAGCGGTGAGATCGAGGACGAACCGCTGCATGGCGTCGTGGCGGGCGAGGGGGACCTCGCCGGATTCGAGGGCGTGCGCGATCGCGGGATTGGCCTTCAGCGCCTCGGAAAGGGCTGCTCGGAGGGCCTCCAGCGCCGGGACCGACGGGGCACGCCTTCGCGTCAGGCGTGTGCGCAGTCTTGCAAGGGCGAGTGTCAGCCGGCGGGGTTCGCGCTCGCGCACGCCGGCGAATCGCATGAGGCGGGCGCGCAGGGCATGCCCCTCCGGCGAGCGAGGCGGCGGGATGCTCGTGCTGATGAATCGGGCGCCGACGCTGGTGAACTGATGAGCCAGGCGTGCCGCATCGCCCCCCACGCCGCGAGCCTCGCAGGCACCATGACGAAGGGCACGCAGGAAGGCCTCCGCGTCGTCGAGCCCGGGCACACGCCGCACGCTGGTCCAGGCGCAGGCGACATGCAGCAGGCCGTGGTCGTCCGAGCCGCCCGTCGTGCCCTTCTCCCAGGCGCGAGCCCAGAGCGGCTCGATGTCGTGCCTGTGCGCCAGCCGGAGCATGCGTCCCGGCGTCAGCGAGCGGAGGAATGCGTCCAGGGCGGGCGTGTGTCGGCGCTCGTGCCCGCCGTTGATCGTCTCGAAGTTCTTGAACAGCAGGGCGCAGCGCTCGATGTGCCAGAGGTCGAGGCGGGCGTTCTGGTCGTAGAGCGGATGGGCGAGGCTGTGGGCGAGGTTCTGTTCGCGCAGCCAGCGGGCGAAGTCGTAGACATCCGCTCGGAGATTCTGGCGGGTGATCTGCTCGTGCTGCTCGGGCGTGATCCCCCAGACCAGGACATGCAGCCTGCAGCGATCCTCCGGGAAGCAGACGGTGACCTCCTCGCCCACCACGACCCCCTCGAAGCCCCGCTCGATGAGTTCCAGAGCCCCGGCGATCGTGTCGTGGTCCGTGAGGGTCACGAGGTCCATGCCCGCACTCCGGGCACGCTCGTAGACCTCCTCGGGCTCGGAGTAACACTCGGGCACGCCCAGCAGGCCCAGCGCGGCGGTGGCCGAGCCCGACGATGCCCGCGAATGGACATGGGCGTCCATCCGGATCTCGCCGACGGACAGGTCCTGCGGTGTGGGCGCGCGCTCGCAGGGCATGGATTCTGATTGGGTATCCCGGGTGTCCGGCTTTGGCTCTCGGCGGGCGGCTCGCATCATGGCCTATGGTCCTCTGGGAGGGGTGTCCGGGCGGTGGGCGCCCGGATGATCGTTCGCGGCTTCGTAACGCAAGGAGATGCACCATGGGACGACTGCGATCCATCGACCCCGAACAGGCGGAAGGACGAGTCCGGGAGCTCTTCGAGGGCCCGCTCAAGGGCAAGGCGTTCAACATCTTCAAGGCCATGGCCAACAGCCCGGCGGTGCTCGACGCATACCTGAGCGTCGCGGGCGCCCTTGCCCGGGCCTCGCTGAGTGACGCCGAACGCGAGGTGGTCCAGCTGGCGATCGCGCAGGCCAACGAGTGCGCCTACTGCGTCGCGGCCCACACGCAGATCGCCAGGGGCGCGGGCCTGAGCGAGGAGCAGACGGTCCAGGCCCGGCGGGCCCGGATGGACGACCCCCGTCTGCACGCCATCGCGACCTTTGCTCGTGCGATCCATGACAAGCGGGGCTGGGTGGACGATGAGGATGTCCAGCGGTTCCGGGACGCGGGATTCGACGACGGGCACATCGCGGAGGTCGTGATGACCTACGCCCTGGCCATGTTTACCAACTATTTCAACCATGTGAACCAGACGGAGCCCGATTTCCCGCCTGCGCCGGAGATCTAGCACCGTCTGAACGCCGGGGCGGCTCGCCCTGATGCGACGAAAACAGGGCCCCGTGTCGGGTTCGTTCCCGTCACGGGGCCTGTCGCAGGGGATGGAGCCGCACCCGCCCATCCGCCTTCTCCCAGATTCTCCGTTCCGTCGAAACCGATGACCAGCACACCGGAGAGGATTCCGGGCGGGCTGTTCAACCTGTGCGGGCACGATGCTCGTGGCCCCCGGTACACTCGACGCATGGAGCAGGAGCACATCGGCGTCTTCCCGGGCTCGTTCGACCCGATAACCTACGGGCATCTCGATGTGATCGCGCGCGGGCGGCGCCTGTTCCACGAACTCATCGTCGCGATCGGACGCAACCCGGGCAAGGACCAACTCTTCAGCCCGGTCGAGCGCGAGGAGATGGCCCGCGAACTGATCGACGAGATGATCCGGGCCGAGCCCGAGGGGGCCCGCGTGCGGGTCGAGGTCTTCGAGGGCCTGACGGTGGACTTCGCACGCGCCTGCAACGCCACGGCCCTGCTGCGCGGCATCCGCAACCTCTCCGACCTCCAGTACGAGATCCAGCAGGCGGTCACCAACCGCGAGGTCGCCCACCTGGAGACGGCCTTCGTCGTCGCCGGACAGAGTTTCGCCTATGTCTCCAGCACGCTCATCAAGCAGGTGACGGCGCTGGGCGACGATCCGGGCGTCCTGTCCCACATGGTCCCGCCACGGGTCATCGATCGCCTGCGACAGAAGAAGCGCGAGGGCCACCCCGTCCTGGAACGCCTGCGCCGATAACCCCGCCTACTGATCGTGCCCCGTGAACTCGGGCAGGCTGTGCCCCGCGTCGCGCAGGGTCTTCTCGCGGGCCGCCAGTTCCAGATCGTGCTCGACCATCATCCGCACGAGGTCGTCGAAACTCGTCGTCGGCTCCCAGCCCAGTTTTCGGCGGGCCTTGGACGGATCGCCCAGCAGCAGCTCGACCTCCGCCGGGCGCAGATAACGCGGGTCGAACTCGACGAAGTCGTGGAAGTCCAGGTCCACCTGCGCAAAGGCCTTCTCCGCGAACTCACGCACGGACCAGGTCTTGCCCGTGGCGACGACATAGTCGTCCGGCTCGTCCTGCTGGAGCATCATCCACATCATCCGCACATAGTCGCCCGCGAAGCCCCAGTCGCGCTTGGCGTCGAGATTGCCCAGATAGACCTTCTCCTGCAGGCCCATCTTGATCCGCCCGACAGCCCGCGTGATCTTGCGGGTCACGAAGGTCTCACCCCGTCGGGGGCTCTCGTGGTTGAACAGGATGCCGCAACTGGCATGCATCCCGTAACTCTCGCGATAGTTCACCGTCGCCCAGTGGGCCATCACCTTCGCGCACGCGTAGGGGCTGCGCGGATAGAAGGGCGTCGTCTCCTTCTGCGGCGTCTCGACGACCTTCCCGAACATCTCGCTGCTGGACGCCTGGTAATACCGCACCTGCTTGCCGGACTTGTCCTGAAAGTCGCGGATGGCCTCGAGCAGCTTGAGCGCCCCCATCGCGACCGTGTCGGCGGTGTAGATGGGCATGTCGAAACTGACGCGCACATGGCTCTGGGCGCCCAGGTTGTAGACCTCGTCGGGCTGGATCTTGTCGAGCAGCTTGCTGATGACATTGGCATCGCAGAGGTCGCCGTAGTGCAGGAACAGACGCGTGCCCCGCTCGTGGGGGTCGCGATAGATGTGGTCGATCCGCTCGGTGTTGAAACTCGACGCCCGCCGGATGATCCCGTGGACCTCGTAGCCCTTGTCCAGCAGGAACTCGGCGAGGTAGCTGCCGTCCTGCCCCGTGATGCCCGTGATCAGCGCCTTCTTGCCCATCGTGCTCCCCTTTGTCCTCCCACCATCGGCACGATGGGAGCCCGACTCAGCGTACGCCGGTACCCCGCCCGGGTTCACCGGCACCCTCGCAGACCGTTATCGGAACTCGGGGACGCCCGATCACCTCGACCCGTCGAGCCGTCGCGCACCCGCCCATACCATCCTTTCCACCCTCGCCATCGACGGAGCCCGAATCCATGCCAACCGACCTGGCAGAAAAGCGCGTCGTTGTCACCGGCGGAGCCGGATTCCTGGGACAGGTCGTCTGCGACAAGCTGCGCGGGCGCGGCTGCCGCGAGGTGCTCGTGCCCCGCCGGCAGGACTACGACCTGACCCGCGAGGAAGCCGTCGCACGCATGTACGCGGACATGCGCCCGGATGTGGTGCTCCACCTGGCCGCCGAGGTCGGGGGCATCGGCGCCAATCGGGCGAACCCGGGACGGTACTTCTCCGCCAACATGGCGATGGCCCTGCACCTGATCGAGCACGCGAGACGGAACGAGATCGACAAGTTCCTGCAGGTCGGGACGATCTGCGCCTACCCCAAGTTCACGCCCGTGCCCTTCAAGGAAGAAGACCTCTGGAACGGGTATCCCGAGGAGACCAACGCCCCCTACGGCATCGCCAAGAAGGCTGCGATGGTCATGCTCGACGGCTACCGACGCCAGTACGGGCTCAGGAGCGCGTATGTCCTGCCCGTCAACCTCTACGGCCCGCGCGACAACTTCAACCTCGAAACCAGCCATGTCATCCCGGCACTCATCCGCAAGTGCATCGAAGCAAAGGAGCGGGGCGAGCGTCAGATCGAGTGCTGGGGCACGGGAAGCGCGAGCCGAGAGTTCCTGTATGTCGACGACGCCGCCGAGGGCATCATCCGGGCGGCGGAGGTCATGGACGACCCCGTGCCGATCAATCTCGGCGCCGGCTTCGAGATCACGATCAGGAGCCTCGCCGAACTCATCGTCCGCCTGACGGGGCTCGCCGAGCCCGGACACGAGGCCCAGGCCATCCGCTGGGACCCGTCCAAGCCCGACGGCCAGCCCCGGCGCTGCCTCGACACGACCCGCGCCAAGGAACTGCTGGGGTGGGAGGCTCGTGTGCCCTTCGAGGAGGGCCTCCGTCGAACCATCGACTGGTTCGCCCAGCATCGCACCGACGCCAACGCACGCCTCTGAACGCCCGGCACGCCACGCGCGTACGGATATCCTGCCGTCGATTCCACCCGACGATCCGTTCAGCCGATGAGAGGATGCGGGTCGAACCCCGCCAGATCCCGAAAACCCCCGCATGCGTATCTTGATGCTGAATCAGGTGTTCTACCCGGATGTGGCGGCGACAGCCCAGCACGCCCACGATCTGGCCCGCCATCTGGTCGCCCACGGGCACGAGGTCACCGCCGTCGCCAGCCGGAGCATCTACGGACAGAAGGGGGCCGCCCTTCCCGCACACGAGACCGTCGACGGCATCCGGATCGTGCGCGTCGGACGGAGCCTGTTCGGCAAGGCCGGGATCCTGGCACGCATCGCGGACTTCGTGCTCTTCTATCTGGCAGCCGGCTGGCGCGTGCTCTTCGGCCCCAGGCAGGATGTCATCATCTGTTTCACCACCCCGCCCTTCATCGCCCTCGTCGGATGGTTCCTGCGCCTGACGCGGGGTACGCGATTCGTCTACTGGGTGATGGACCTGTATCCGGACCTTCCCGTCGCCTGCGGCGTCATGAAGCCCAGGAGCCTCGCGACCCGGTTCTTCACGGCCATCAACCGCTTCTGCCTGCGCCGGGCCGACCGGACGGTCGTCCTTGGGCGCTGCATGGAACGGCGCGTACGCGAGCACGGCGTCTTAGGCGATCATGTCCGTCGGATCGGGGTGTGGGCTCCCCAGAGCGACACGACGCCCGTCGAACATGCGGACAATCCCTATCGGGCGAAGTGGGATCTGGGCGATCGTTTCGTGGTGATGTATTCGGGCAACTTCGGGCTGGGGCACGATGTGGACACGATGTGCCGGGCCGCGCTCGCGCTGAAGGACGACGATCGCGTGCGGTTCGTCTTTGCGGGCGGGGGCAAGAAGAAGGCGCTGGTGGAGGACTTCGTTCGTGCGCACAAGCTGGGCAACTGCGTGCTGGCGCCCTACCAGCCGCTGGAGTCGCTCCATCAGTCGCTCAGTTGCGCCGACCTGCATCTTGCAAGTCTGCTCGAGGGCGTCGAGGGGATCATGGTGCCCTGCAAACTGTTCGGCGTGATGGCGGCCCACCGCCCATGCGTCTTTATCGGACATCCGGACAGCGAGCTGAGCCGGGTGCTCGAGGAGCACGACTGCGGCTTTACCGTCCGGCAAGGGGATGTCGATGGACTCGTGGGCATCATTCGGGGCCTGTGTGAGGATCGCGACGAGGCCCGGCGACTGGGCGAGAATGCATACAGGGCGCTGCGGGACGCCTACGACAGCACGAAGGCCTGCGAGCAGTGGCGGCTGCTGCTCGAGGAACTCGTCCCGACGGGCGGCGGGGCGCGGGAGGACTCGACGGGCGGAGCACGGGAGGATTCCTCGCGGGGCTCGCCCGAGGGCGCACGCACGGAAGCAGAGGCATGACGCAGACGATGCAACAGGACACGATCGAGCCGCGCCTGCCGGCGTTCGACCCGGCGCCGGACAACGAGGAGCGTCCGTGGGAGCGTCCGCTGCCCGGACGGCCCCTGCGCAAGTATGTCTTCATCCAGAACGACCCGTTCTATCTGCCCCGTGTGCTCGACAAGTACCTGCGCGAGTTCGGCGATTCCACGGTCGGGGTGAACATCCAGTCGGTCGCCCAGGGCAAACGCACCGTCTTTCAGACCGCCATGGATCTGCTGAAGATGTACGGGCCGTGGTACTTCCAGTGGAAGTTCCGGCGGTACATCGTCAAGAAACTGCAGGGCAAGATCGTCAACGACCTGCTCGGGTCGACGCGTCGGTGCCACACGGTCGCGGCGGTGGCGCGCAAGTACGGCGTGCCGGTGGACGACTGCGACGATGTGAACTCCGAGGCGTTCCGCGCGATGCTGCGTGATCGGGGCGTCGAGTTCATCGTGAGCATCTCGGGCACGCAGTTGTACAAGAAGAAACTCCGGGCGCAGACGCCCTACGGGATCGTCAACTGTCACGGGGCGCTCCTGCCCCGCTATCGCGGGCTGATGCCGAGTTTCTGGACGCTCGCCAACGGCGAGACCGAGGGCGGGGTCAGCGTGCACTATGTCGATCGGAAGTTGGACAACGGGCCGATCATCGTGCAGAAGCGCTATCGCATCCACCCGCACGACACGCTGGAGGACATCATGGCCCGTGGCAAGGACCTCGCGGCCGAGGCCATCATCGAGTGCGTGCGCAAGGTCGAGGCGGGGGACCTCGAGGACCTCATGCCCAACCCCGAGGCGGAGATGACGCATTTCTCAATGCCGACGCGCGAGGATGTGCGCCGATTCCGGCGTGCCGGGCACAGGTTCTTCTGACATGGATGCCCGATCGTCCAGTGCGCCGCTCGTCCACGCCCTGTCCTTCGATATCGAGGACTGGTTCCACATCGTCGAGGTGGCGGCGGTGGACAATCCCGAGGAGTGGCCGGCCCTGAGCGCCCGCTCCTCGCTCGTCGAGCGGTACACGGAGCTGATCCTCGAGATCTGCGACGAGGCGAAGGTGCGCGCGACCTTCTACATCCTCGGGTGGATCGCCGAGCGCCATCCGCAGCTGGTGGCGCAGATCGCCGGAGCGGGCCATGAGATCGGCACGCACTCGTTCTGGCACCGCAAGGTGTACGAGATGGACGAGGAGACCTTCGCGCGGGACATCCGCGACTCGATCGACGCGATCCGCGCCGCCGCCCCGGATATCGAGGTCCGGACCTTCCGGGCACCCTCGTTCAGCATCACGGAGGGCTGCGAGTGGGCGTTCGATGTGCTGATGGATCTGGGCATCGCCTACGACGCGAGTCTGTTTCCCGCCCGTCGGGGGCACGGCGGGTATGCGTGTCCGCGCGGGCCTCATGTAGTCCGTACGCCCCGTGGGCGGAGCCTGCCCGAGCTGCCCATGAGCGTGATGGATCTCGGCCCGCGTCGGGTGTGCTATTCTGGCGGCGGGTATCTGCGCCTGCTTCCTCTGTGGCTGATCGAGCGGGGGATCCGCCAGGAGGCGCGGGCCGGCCGGCCGACGGTTGTCTACCTGCATCCGCGCGACTTTGCGCCCGACTGTCCGCGCGTGCCCATGCCGCCCCATCGCCGGTTCAAGTGCTATGTGGGCACGCACACGACCGCCGTCAAACTGCGTCGCCTGCTGGCCCGCCACGCGTTTGCGCCGTGCTCGGCGGTCGTTCGCGCCTCGGAGACACAAGGCGCGTGACCGAAACCCTTGGACGATCGCCCCGGCGTGGGCGTGAAAAGGCGGAAGGGACCGGCCGTCTCAGAGTTTCTCGCCGCGTTCCTTGAGGCGCAGCTGCTGGGCCTTGATCTGGATCATGTACTCGTAGAGGTACTGGAGGCGGGAGTAGGTCAGACCTGCGCGTCCGTCGAGGAATGCGCGCCGCCAGACGATGTAGTACAGCAGTTTGATGTGCGGGCGCAGCGGCAGGCGGTAGAAGAGGTCCTTCAGGGCCGCGCGCCGGTCGATCGGATTGCCCGTGAAGATATCGCGGATCGGGCGACGGTCGCCGTTGAGGACCTTGATCTGCTCGTAGGCCTCGAAGGTCGAATAACTGTTGTGGCGGTCGAACCAGTGGCCCATGCCCTTGCTGAAGGGATAGTGGATGATGTGCCCGCGGAGCTTGCCGATGGGACCGTCGACGATCGGCACGGGATTGACCAGGCGTTCATAGCGGATCTTCTCGGGGCGGAAGAGGCGGACGAGCCAGGACGGATACAGCTGGGCGCGTCGGAGCCATGTGCCCATGAAGAAGTCCTTGCGTCGCATGCGGAACGCGGCCTCGGGCGCATCGGGATCGGCCCGGCGCTGGACCTCCTCGGCGAGGTCGGCGTCGACGCGCTCGTCCGCGTCGATATAGAGCACCCAGGGATGCTTGAACGGGATGTTCTGCACACCCCAGTTCTGGTGGCTCGACCAGTTGTCGAACTTGCGCTCGACGATGCTGACATTCGGGTACGAGCGGGCGATCTCGACCGTGCGATCGGTGCTCAGGCTGTCGAAGACGACGACATCATCGGAGAACCCGAGGCAGTCCAGGCACGGACCGATGTTGATCTCCTCGTCCTTCGTCAGGATCAGCACTGAGACCGGATGCCTGCTCATCGTGCGCCCTTCCCCCTACGCCGGCGTCCGCTCGCTCATCCAGCTCAGCGTGTGCGCGAGCCCCTGGCGCAGTTGCACCGTGGGCTCATAGCCCAGCAGCTCGCGCGCCCGTGTGATGTCCGCGCACGAGTGGCGTACATCGCCTGCACGGGGCGGCTCGTGACGCACGCGCGCCTCGCATCCCAGCACCTCGCCCATGGTCCGCACGACCTCCAGCAGGCTGCGCCGTCTGCCCGTGCCGATGTTGACGACCTCGCCGCGCAGGTCCCGCTCGCTGCTTGCCGCCAGCAGGTTCGCCCGCACGACATTCTCGACATAGGTGAAGTCGCGGGTCTGCTCGCCGTCGCCGAAGATCGCCACCTCCTCGCCGCGAAGCAGTCGGTCTCCGAACGCGCTGATCGCCGCGGCGTAGGGCGATCGCGGGTCCTGCCTGGGGCCGAAGATGTTGAAATACCGAAGACTGACGGTGCTCAGTTCCGTGCAGCGGGCGAAGGCCTGGCACAACGCTTCGCCCGCGATCTTGCTGGCGGCATAGGGCGAGCAAGCGCAGGTCGGATCGGTCTCGCTGCTGGGGATGCGGGGCTCGTCGCCGTAGGCCGCCGCCGATGCCGCAAAGGCGACCCTGCGAACACCGGCCCTCGCGGCGGCCTCGAGCAGACGCTGGGTGCCCTCGATGTTGACGCGCCGGCACAGGTCGGGCTGCTCGACACTGAGCGGCACGCTGACCATCGCGGCCTCGTGGAAGACGACATCACAGCCCTCGATCGCCGAGGCCAGCAGCGGGTCGTCCAGCAGCGATGCCTCGACGAACTCGACACCATCCGGGAGGTTCTCGCGATGCCCACTGGAGAGGTCGTCCAGGACGCGGACCTCGCAGCCCAGATGGAGCAGGGCGCGTGCGATATGCGAGCCGATGAACCCGGCACCGCCGGTGACGAGCATCGCCCGTTCCCGAAGCGGATCGAATCGCTGATCGTCGAGCCAGTCCATCGAGTCCTCCCGCCGGCGAGCATCGCCCGCCCGCACGAATCCGCACACACTCGTGTGGGGCGAGTGTAGAACCTGCGTCCTCAGCCGCCCCCTGCTGCCTCCATGGGTCGATCCCGGATGACCCGTGCCGGGTTGCCCGCCGCGATGACCCCCGGCGGGATGTCCCGCATGACGACGGCGCGCGCGCCGACCAGGGCGTTGTCGCCGATGGTCACGCCCGGTCCGATAAACGCATCGGCGCAGACCCAGACCCCCGAGCCGATCCGCATGGTGGGTCGGATCAGCGGCAGGCTCGGATCGCGGTAGTCGTGGGTCCCGTTGCACAGGTGCGTGTTCTGGCTGATCACCGTGTGCGAGCCGATCTCGATCGGCCCCAGGTTGTAGACCTCAGTGTTGTCCCCTAGGGTTGAGTACTCCCCGACCCGCAACAGCCACGGGTGTCGTACACGGACCTTGGGGCGGATGATGGCGGTGCGGGCGATCCTGGCACCGAAGAGGCATAGCCAGAACCTGCGCCACGCGGACAGGCGGGCGGGGCTGAAACGAACGAAGAAGTTGTAGACGAGGATCCACATGGCCCGGCGCGCGTACTCGGAAAAGGAGTAGGGGAAACGGGCGCAGGTGTCCATCCGCTGGAAGATCGGGGTCTCCTGCGGGGCGGCGTCGGGCGATTCCGTGTCCGATATCATCTGCCCCGCTGTCGTCGCCCCGTCCGCGACCCGATCTGTCTGTCCTGCGTCAGCCATGCGTGAGCTCGTCAAACAGTATGTGCGTCCGCTGGTCTACGCCCATCGCAGGCGTCGTGCCCGCCGTCTGGCGGCTCGTCCGGGTCCGCTGGACGACGCCCGACGCGTCGACATCGCCTATATCGTCGCCTGCGGGCGCTCGGGCACGACGATCCTCGGAAAGATCCTTCAGCAGCATCCCGATGTCTGCTATCTGTTCGAGCCGTATCACTTATGGGCCGCCGTCCTGCCCGAGACGGACGCCACCAACCTCTACGAGCGGGTCGAGGGACGGATGATCCTCGATGGCGACAGCGCTGACGACGCGGTCCGCCTGCGATTCCGGCGGGCGATCGGGGACGCGGCCCGGCGAGCCGGGCGCAGACATCTCATCGAAAAGACGCCCCATAACGCGATGCGGATCGGGTTCCTCGAGGCACTCAGCGACGACCCCCGCTATGTGCACATCGTGCGCGACGGGGTCGCGGTCGCCCGCTCGATCGCACGCGTCGCGGGCGATAACACCTATGCCATCGCCACGAGGCCCGGCCTCAACCAATGGTGGGGAGAGGACGACATCAAGTGGCGAACGCTCTGTGCCGACGCCCGCCGACGGGGGTACTTTCCCGACGAGATCGAGGATCTGCGAACGGACCTGCAGCGCGGCGCGTTCGAATGGCTCGTAACCATGCTCGAGATCGAGCGATATCGCGCCCGCCTCGGCGATCGCATGCTCGATATCCGCTACGACGATCTGCGGAGCGATCCGCGCCAGACGCTGACGAGGATCGCCGAGTTCGTGGGCTTCGGCCCGATCCCATCATGGCTCGATGCCGGCGAGGCGATGATCGGATCGCCGAGAACGCATCCCCCGGACTCGCTGGAACTCCCGCCGACGATCGCGGACGCGTTCAACGAATGCCAGGTGCGGCTGGGCTTCGATGGACGCGCCCGCGCGCTCGGGGAGCCGATCTCGTGAGGGTGCTCCATGTCATCGAGACGATCGACCCGCGGACGGGCGGGCCCGCCAGTGCGTTTCTCGAGACCGCCCAGGCCCTTGCGCAGCATCCGCGGATCGAGTATCACGCGGTGGCCCACGCGCCGACGGGACGCGAGGCACTCGAGGGGCTCGATCCCGGGATCGCCGGCCGCGTGCAACTCGCGCAGCGTGCAGGCCAGCTGACGCGCGGAGACCTGGCTCAGCGTGCCATCGCCACCCTCGACGAACACGCGATCGAGTGCCTCCATCTGCACGGGCTGTGGAATGGTGATCTGGTCCGGATCGCGCGTGCTGCTCGCGCCCGCGCCATCCCGTATGTCTGGCAGCCGCACGGCATGCTCATGCGCCACGCCTTCGCCACGCGACGCCTCAAGAAGGAGGTCTTCCTCGCGATGGGCCTGGGCGCCGTCCTGCGCCGTGCGCGCGCCATCGTCTGCTGCACGGTGGGCGAGCAACAGATCAGCGTGGGCCTCGATCGCTACGCCGGCGGACGCTCCGAGGTCGTCAGCCTGCCCGTCTCGTGCCCGGTTGGCGACGAAGAGGTCGGGGCGTTACGCGCCCGTGCCCGCACATCCTTCGGCGTGCCCCCGGACGCTCCAGCGCTCGTCTACATGGGGCGTGTGCATCCCGTCAAGCGACTCGATCTCACACTGGAGGCGTTCGCCCATGCGGCGGGCGACATGCCCGATCTGACCTTCCATGTGTTCGGCGAGGGCGACAAGGACCTGACGAGACTCCTCTGCGAGCGGGGCGAGGCGCTGGGCGTCAGTGATCGAATCCACTGGCACGGCTGGGTCGAGCGAGCCCGACGATTCGAGGCCCTCGCCCTGGGCGATGCGCTCATCCTCAACTCACGCTTCGAGAACTTCGGCTATGTGATCTGCGAGGCCATGCTCGTGCACACACGCGCCATCGCGACGAGGAACCTCTCCATGGCCGGTGACCTCGCCGGGGCCCCGGGGGCGCATGTCGTCGACGAGTCCCCCGGTGCTCTCGCACGCGCGATCGTCGAGGCGTGCAGCACCGGCCCCACGCCCGAGGCCCGGGGATGGGTGCGCGGCTACTGCGCCCCAGAGCGGGTCGCCGAGCAACTCCTGGAACTCTACGAGTCCGTCGTCTCTGGTCGAGATCCCGCGGGAGAAGGAGATCCGCACGGATGAGCCGCCTGCGCAACATCGTGATCGCCGTCTCGCACCGCGTCAACCATGCCATCGGTGCGCGATGGGGCGAGCGTTTCCCGTTCTACTATGTCAGCGAGTATCCCAAGAGCGGCGGGACCTGGCTGAGCAAGATGATCGGCGATGTGCTCCAGATCCCCGTGCCGCAGCGATCGCTGTTTCCCATCGGATGCACCGCCGTGCTCCACAACCACTGGGGCTACGACGCCCGCCTGCGCCGTGTGGCATACCTGTACCGCGACGGTCGCGATGTCGTGGTCTCGAGCCTGTTCCACCTGTTGCGCCACTACCGGGACCCCAAGGCGCCGGCCCATCACGAGTCCGTGGCGCACCTGCGCCGCGTCTTCGGACGCACCTTCGACCCGGACGACCCACGCTCGCTGCTGCCCCGCTTCATCGCCGACAGTTTCCGCCATCCGCTGGGCAACCGCCTGAACTGGGGCGATCACATCCGGGCCTGGCACGATCCCTCGCGCGCACACATCGTCTATGTCAGCTACGAGCAGCTCCGCGAGGACCCGCACGCCCACCTGCGCCGCGTGGTCGAGCACATCGCCGGACGCCCCATCGAGGACTGGAAGATCGACATGGCCGTCGAGAAGTTCAGCATCGAGCGCCAGACGGGGAGAAAGCAGGGACAGGAAGACCGCTCCCACTTCATCCGCAAGGGCATGCCCGGCGACTGGGTCAACCACTTCTCCCGCGAGTCGGCGCAGGTCTTTCACGACCTCGCCGGCGATGTCCTGATCCAACTGGGCTATGAGCCCGACGCGTCGTGGGTCGAACGCGTGGGGGCGGATTCGTGACCCGCGAGGTCCGGCGAGGCCTCGTTCGCATCGCGAGCAACTACGCGCGCCTCGCATCCACCCTCGCCATCGGCATCATCGAGGTCCCCATCCTGCTCGCCTGGCTCGGACGCGACGCGTTCGGCCTGATCGGGCTGCTGGGGCCCACCATCGGCCTGGGCGCCATCGTGCAGGATGTCCTGACGCGCTCCATGATCCGCGAACTGGGCGAGGCCTGGCACGAACGCGACGACGAGGGCTTCAGAAGGATCTACAACGCCTGCTGGGTCTACGCCATCATCGCCTTCGCCATCAGCGTCGTCCTCTTCGCGGCCGTCATCTTTGCGCTGGTCCCCGCGCTCAGGATCAGCGACGAACTGCGCACGCCCGCCATCGTCATGGCCGGCGCCAGCGCCGCCTTCAGCTGCCTCAGTGTCCTCGTCACCCCCACCTTCAACATGTACGCCGTCCAGGAGCGATTCGCCTGGCAGAACTTCTGGCTCCTGGCGCGACGCCTGAGCCACCTGCTGGCAGCGATCATCCTCTTCTTCGGCGTGCAGATGCGGGACCCCGCCCGCAGCGTCATCGCCTACGCCCTGCTCGCCCAGGGCCTCAACATCGCCCAGCTGACGGCTTCCGTGCTCGTGCAGTGGATCCCGGACCGGCGCATGCTCCCCCACCCCTTCCGGGCCGATCGCGCATCGCTCCGCGAGATCGCCTCGACCTTCGGGTGGAACTCGGGCGTGATCGCGACGACCAACCTCGCCGACAACCTGCCCCTCATCTTCGTCAATCTCTACTTCGGGCTCGCCGGCAACGCCGTCTACGGGCTCGCACGCCGTCTCGCGGCCTATGCCCGGATGATCTGCGTCGGCATGACCTGGGGCCTGGACGCCGTCAGCGCCCGCGTCAGTTCCACGAAGGACGACGGTGCCTTCACCCGCCTGCTGCACCATGCGACCCGCCTGAACGCGTTCGTCGCGCTGCCCGCGGGCGTGGCCATCTTCGTGCTCGCCGATCCCCTGCTCCACCTCTGGGTCGCTCGCGCCACCAGCGACCAGTCCCTCATCGACGGCGCGGTCCGCATCACGCAGATCTTCGTCATCAGCACGACCGTCCGCGGGATCAGCGAGGGCTGGCAGCGCATGCTCTACGGCGCAGGCCATGTCCACAGGTTCGCCCCGCTCTACATCACGGCCAACCTCCTCATGCCGCCCCTGCTGTGGCTGGCGATGGAGACCGTCCCCAGCGCCGTCCGGTTCCAGACGCCCGCGGGCGCCTATGCGCTGCTGGCCATCGTGGTCAATCTCATCCTGCTGCCGGCGCTGGGGGCCCGCATCCT
>WGEO01000205.1 GCA_015492715.1 Phycisphaerales bacterium
GGCCAGGCTCCAGCCCTCGACCACGAGCCCGCTGGGCAGCTGGTCCTGGAATCGAGCGGCGAGAAGCCCCGCGCCCAGCACGCCCACGGGCACCCCCACGACCGCCCCGCCAAGACCGACCAGCGACCCCAGCACCAGTTGCGTGCGCAGGATCTGCACGCGATGGGCGCCGATGCAACGGAGGATGGCCAACTCGCGCTGGCGCCGGGCGATGTCCGTATTCATCCCCGTCAGGATGATGAACGCCGCACTGAGAAACGCCAGCACGCTGGCGAGGATGAACCCCAGTTGGCTGGAGCGGATGTTCGTGGTCAGCCCGCTGGTGATCCGCTCGGTCGTCTGGAGGATGAGCCCCTCGGGGAGTTCCCGCTGGTGGGCCTCGCTGAAGGCCTGCGGATCGACGCCATCTTCCAGCACGATGTCGATCTGGCTGATCTGCCCCCGCTGATCGGTGAGTTCCTGCAGGGCGCTCAGGGCGAGATAGCACTGCGGCCTGCCGCCCAGCGGGGGTTGCTCGGCGATGCCGACGACGGTCAGACTCGCGGGGTTGCGAAGGAACTCCAGTTGCGTCCGCCGGACCTGAGGATCGACGATGAACCGCATCGTATTGGCCAGGCCGTCCGTTCCGCCGAACAGGTGCAGCAGGGCCGACGCCCGATTGGGACCGAGCAGGAGCTGGACGACATCGAGGGGGCCGCCGACGGCGATGAAGCGGGGCATGACCTGGATGGCATCCCCCAGACGCACGCCCTGCCGGCGGTTCAGACGCAGCGCCTGCTCGCCGTCCCGGGCGGTCTCGGGCATCTCGAACGGCGCCAGCCGTTGACGCACGGTGCGGCGGGTCGCCATCCCGAACCCATAGGAGCGATCGGGCTCTTCCTGCCACGCCCAGCCGAGGCGCTCGGCAAGCAGCGCGTCGATGACGACCTCGCCCTCGTCCTCGGGCATGCGACCGGCAAGGAGCGGGAGCGGACGAACGAGCGGCTCGAGGTCCGGGACGATCCCGTTGCCCATCGCGCTGGTCTGGAACACGCCCGTGTCCCGCACGAACCGCCCGTCGCGTTCGACGAGGACGGGCTTGGCGACGCTGACCGCGGGCAGGGCGGTCTCCAGGCGGGGCACGCCGACGCGCACGCCATCCCACGCCCGGACCGTCTCGAGCAGGCGCTGGCTGAATGTCGCACCCGAGCCGGTGGCCATGATGCGTACATCCGCCGTGCCCAGCGTGGCCCGGGTGCGCATGTTGATCGAGGCGTTGAGGGAACTCAGGGCGCTGGCGACGCCCGCGATGAGCGCGCAGGACAGAGCGACGGCGCCGATCAGCAGCGCGTAGTGGCTACGACGCGCCGACAGATTGCTGATAGCGAGCCGCAACGCCGGTCGCATCGAGTCCCTCCGTTTCGATCTCGCCCGCGACACGACCGTCGCGGATGACGAATGCACGCTTGCAGTGGGCGGCAGCCGCCGCCTCGTGGGTCACCATGAGCATGGTCGTGCGGCGCTGGCTCGCGACCTCCGCCAGCAGGCGCCACAGACGCTCGCTGCTGGCGGCGTCCAGGTTTCCCGTAGGCTCGTCGGCGAGGATCACGGGCGGCTCGAAGAGCAGGGCACGGGCGATCGCGACGCGCTGCTGCTCGCCCCCGCTGAGGGCCTCGGGGCGATGGTCCATCCGCTCGCCCATGCCCAGATCCTTCAGCAACTGCCCGCTCCGCTCGCGCAGCCACGCCGGGTCCTTGCGGGCCAGCAGCCCGGGCAGTTCGACATTCTCGCGTGCCGAGAGCGTGGGAATCAGGTTGAACGCCTGGAAGACCACGCCCAGCCCGGTTCGCCGGAACTCGGTCGCGGCGTGGTCGTCGAGGGCATCGACCCGTGTGCCGTCGATCTCGATCGAGCCGCTGTCGGGCGTATCAAGAGCGGCGAGCAGGTGCAGCAGGGTGCTCTTGCCCGAGCCGGACTGGCCCATGATGGCGTAGAACCCGGGCTCGTCGATGGTCAGATCGACACCTCGCAGGGCCTCGACGCCCGATCCGCCCCCCATGCGGTAGGTCTTCCGGACGCCGACACACTGGATCATCGCCATCGGGGCCCTGTTCCTCGCGTCCCTTCACCACCCGCGAGCGAGTGCATCAGGCCTCGGCGATCTCGCGCTCGTAGGCCTGAGCGTCGAGGCACGACTCGAGTCCTTTGGGATCGCTGATGCGGATCTTGCAGAGCCAGCCGGCCCCATACGGGTCCTCGTTGACGATCCCGGGATTGGACTCGAGCTCCGGGTTGACCTCGACGATCTCCCCGACACAGGGGCAGTAGACATCGCTCGTCGTCTTCACGCTCTCGACCTCGCCGACGACATCGCCCGCCTCGAGGCTCGTGCCCGGCTCGCGCATCTCGGCGTAGGTGATGTCGGTCAACTGATCGACCGCGTGCCGGGTCAGCCCCAGCGTGAGCGTGTCGCCCTCGACCTTGTACCACTCGTGAGTCCGGGAATACACGCGATCATCGGGGATAGCCATCGTGGTGAGTCCTCCCGTCCGAGGCCGACCCCGCCCCGGGGCAGATGCTACGCGGGACGGGCGGACCGCTCCAGAACGCCACCTGCACCACCGATGGTGGCGTCGAGCATATCCGGCCCGTACAGTCTGCGGCCCATGCTGCTGACGCTCTCGATCGCCACGCTCCGTCCGCTCCTGATCGCCCGCGGTCAGTCCCAGATGAGCCTGCTGGATGTGCCCGCGTTCGCACGGGAGACCCTCGGGCTGCACGGGCTGCACCTGACGACCGAACGCCTCAGCGGGGCGACCCGCGCGGATCTGGAGAAACTCCGAGACCGGGCCGACAAGGCCGCCTGCTCGTGCCTCGTCCTCCAGGAGACCGAGCCGCAGCACCTGGCCCATGTCCGCAGCGATGTCGCCCAGCGGGCGATGGAGCGGACCCGCCGGGTGATCGAAGCGGCCCAGGTCCTGGGATGCAACGCCGCCGCCGTCAGCATCCAGGGCGCCGACGACGACGCCTCGTTCGAGCGTGCGTGCGAGCGGATCCGCGAGGTGATCGAGACCGCCGAACGCCTCGAGATCAACCTGCTGCTGGCACCCTGCGAGGGGCTGACGGCGGACCCCGATCGCGTCACGGAACTCATCAAGAAGATCGGGCGGTTCCGGGTGATGACTTATCCGGACTTTGCCTTTGCCGCCGCGACACCCGATCCGATCGCCTATCTCCGGCGCCTGACGCCCTACGCCGGGGCGATCTGTGCCTCGACGGTCTCCTTCGCGGGCATGCTGGAGCATCCCGAGCGCCTGCTGGAACTCGATCGCCCGCCCGCGCACGAGGGCTACGACCTGCACGCCATGGTGGAGACGGTCCTGAGCGTGGGATTCGACGGACCCATGGCGATCGAGTATCGCGGCGAGGGAGATGTTACACTGGGGGCGGCGCTGTCTCGCGACGCGCTCGAAGCGGCGATCGAAGCCGCCCAGCCATGAACCATGCACGGGCACCTTCCATGCTCCAGAGCCCCGCAACCACCAATCGACGGACGAGCCAGGTGATCCCGCCCGACACGCCCATCATCATCACGATCGACGGGCCCGCGGGCACCGGCAAGAGCACCGTCGCGACCGAACTCGCCAGACGCCTGGGCCTCGATGTCCTCGACACGGGCGCCATGTACCGGGCCGCGACGGCGATCGCCATCGACCATGGCATCGATCCCGACGATCACGAACGGATCGTCCGCACCGTCGCCGACGCCGACCTCCACTTCGACTGGTCGAAGACCCCCCCGCCCATCCTCGCGTGGCTCCGCCCCATGGACGACCGCATCCGCGACGAGGATGTCTCGGCGCTGGTCTCGAAGATCAGCGCCATCCCGGAGCTCCGGCGCCACATGGTCCGCAAGCAGCGTCTGATCTTCCAGCAGCATCCGCGCCTGGTCAGCGAGGGACGCGATCAGGGCTCGGTCGTCTTTCCGGATGCGACGGTCAAGTTCTACCTCGACGCCGATCCGCGCGTGCGTGCCCGTCGCCGTGCCGAGCAACTCGCCCGACGGGGCTTCGTCGTCCCCGTCGACGAGATGCTCCGACGCATCCTCGAACGCGACGAGCAGGACTCGACACGCAGCGACGGCCCCCTCGTCTGTCCCGAGGACGCCATCGTCGTCGACACCACCGACATGACCCTCGACGAGGTCGTCGACCACCTCGCCGGCCTCGTGCATGCCCGACTCGATCGCGATGGCTGAGGCCGCCACCCCCGCTCCCCCGCTGCTGGGGCGAAGCCCCGGCAGGGCCCTCCCCGCGGTCGCCTTCCACGACGCCATGGCTCTCCTCAGCGAGGCCGCCCTGCTGGGCCTGTACCGCCTGCGTGCCTTCGGCATCGCCCATGTCCCCCGGAGCGGGCCGCTCCTCATCGTGGCCAACCACCAGTCCTTTCTGGATCCCCCGATTCTGGGGGCACCGCTGCTGGCCCGGCGCCACCTGGACTACATCGCGCGCATAGGGCTCTTTGCCAACCCACTCATGGGGCGTTTCCTCAAGGGTCTCAACGCGATTCCCATCCGCCAGGACGAGCCCGATGCCGGCGCCATCCGCGAGGCGCTGCGCCGCCTCGGACAGGGGCGGGCCGTCGTCGTCTTCGCCGAGGGATCACGGAGCGACGACGGGCGGATGCGTCCGTTCAAGCGGGGCGCGGCGCTGCTCGTTCGGCGGGCACGATGCCCCGTCCTCTGTGCCGCCATCGAGGGCGCCTACGACGCCTGGCCACGCCATCGCACCACACCAAGCCTGCTCGGCGCACGCATCATGGTGCGCTACGACACACCCATCGGCGCCGAGCAGATCACGGCCATGGACGCCGACGCCTCGCTCCGCATGCTCGAACGACGCATCGACACCATGCGACTCGACCTGCGAGCCCGCCTGCGCGCACAAACACGAGGCAGGTTCCCGCCCACAGGCCCCGCAGACCGGCCCAGTTTCTGAGCACCACCCGACGGCGACAGGCATCTACCCGGCGTCGGCGATCCGGACCCGCTGCGTGAGCTCACGATACTCCGGCGCAAGACCCGCCTCGTTCAGACGATCGACCGCGTTCTGGAGCGCAAGGGCCATGGCGACATGCGGCGCCAGCAGACGCAGCACACCCAGCGCAACCTCCGCATGCTCGATCACCCCGCGCGATCCGACCCAGAGCACGCCGAGATCACCCATCCATTGATCGCGCAACCCCACGCCGATGTAGGTCCGGGCGCTGAGATCGATCAGCGGCTTGTCGTGCGGAAACCGCTCGATCGCATCACCGTTGCACACGATCTCGCCGTCCCGGATTGCCACCGCACAGGGCGAAACATCCGCATGGCAGATGATCTGATGGCCGGGACGGTCGTCGATGCAGGCAGCGATCACGACCAGCTCGTTGTTCCCGATATCGACCTCGCTGACACCGGCAAACTCGATCCGGAGTTCGTTGCTCAGGCCCCGCGTCAGGGCGTCGAAGTAGCCCTCGCCCGCCGACGCGTCGGTGGACCGGCGGACCCGCAGATACGCCTCCCAGATCGCCGGATCCTCCTCGGTGCCCGCGCCCCGGCGCAGACGCGATGGAACGCCGCTCTTACGCTCCATCAGCAGACGCACCAGCTGCGCCTGCGAGTGCACCCCCAGCTTCTCGTAGATCCGCGTGCAGTGGTTGTCGATCGTCTTCGGGCTGCGGTACAGACGCCTGGCGATCTCCGCCCGGCTCAGACCCTGCCCGAGATACTCCAGCACATCCAACTCACGCGCTGAGAGCCGGCTCAGGTCCAGAGAAGGACGCTCGCCTGTTCCACCACGCTCGCCCCGTTCCGGTCCTGTCATGCTGGTCAACTCCCCCGGCGACTCGGGAGCACACACGATCCGCCGTTTCATGATCTCCGCGAGCACCATCGGCAAGGCCCACGAAACACCCTATCAACTTCCGCCCCGCTGTGGACCCGATCACCCGGAAAGGCGGGGTTTCCTGCATTGGAATACCATCCGCCCATGAACCAGTCCCTCAGATCCGTGCTCTCTGCCACGACGCTCCCCATCCCCGGCGTCTTCAACGCCCTCGTCGCCCTCGCCGCACGCGACGCGGGCTTTCGCGCCTGTTACATCTCCGGCGGGGCGACCAGCGTCTGTGCCGGCGTCCCCGACATCGGCCTGCTCAGCCTCGACCACTTCTGCATACTTATTCGCGAGGTCGCCCGCGCCAGCGCCCTCCCCGTCATCGCCGATGCCGACACGGGCTTCGGCGACGAGCAGATGACCCGACGCACCGTCATCGAGTACGCCCACGCCGGCGCCTCATGCCTGCACATCGAGGACCAGGTCTTCCCCAAACGCTGCGGGCACCTCGAGGGCAAGGAACTCATCCCCGTCGAGCAGGCCGCCGAGAAGATCCGCTGGGCCGCCCAGGCCGCCCGCGAGGTCGACGAAGAACGCGCCGCCGGCGCGTCCGACCGCTTCATCGTCTGCGCCCGCACGGACGCCGCGGGCGTCGAGGGCCTCGACAGCGCCATCGCCCGCGCCCGCGCATACATCGACGCCGGCGCCGAGATGATCTTCCCCGAGGGCCTGCAGAGCGAGCAGGACTTCGAGACCTTCGCACGCGCCATGCGCGACCTGCCCGGCCCGTCGGCCCGCGGCGGACCGTTCCTCCTGGCCAACATGACCGAGTTCGGCAAGACGCCCATGCTGCCCCTCGCACGCTTCGACGAACTGGGCTACGACTGCGTCATATACCCGGTCAGCATGCTCCGCGTTGCGATGGGTGCTGTTACGCACGCCCTGGCCGACCTGCACAAAGCCGGCACCCTCGAGGGCTGGCTCGATCGCATGCAGACGCGCCAGGACCTCTACCGCCTCGTCGCCTACGACCCGAAGCAGCCCTGGCGATTCCCCGCGCGATAGGCTCGACCCTCAGCACGGATGGATGAAGCGATCGAGGTACCCGAAGAAGTCGTCCGCGTCGATGCTGCCGTCGCCGTTCAGGTCCGCACAGGGATCGCGAGACAGAAAACTCGCAAGAAACAGGAACAGATCGTCCGAGTCGCTGACGCCGTCGCCGCCCCAGTCCCCGCATCCATCCGGATCCGGGCACGGCGCGCCGCAGTCCCCGACATCCCCGCAGAGCACGAAGTTC
>WGEO01000206.1 GCA_015492715.1 Phycisphaerales bacterium
GAGTTTCATCGCGGCGGGTCCGTACGAGCACCCGCGGCTGGTGGTGCTGGTGGTGATCGACGACCCGGGGCCAGAGCATGTCTTCCAGCCCCGGTTGAAGCGGACCCACTACGGCTCGCATGTGGCCGGGCCGGTGGTGCGCAGGGTGCTGGAACGATCGCTGGCATATCTCGGCGTGGCGCCCAGCGACATGGAGCATGAGATCGAGATCGAGCGGGTCAACGAGTGGTGATCGGCGAGACGCCCTCGGCGATCGCCCCGCGTGTGCCGACGGCCGTGATCTGGCGGAGGAATTGCGCGTAGGAGGCGTTGGCGGCGTCGATGTCGTCGGTGATGTAGAGGCGGAACGGGGCGTCGCCGACGCGCCGTCGGACGAGTTGTGCGAAAGCACGCGGGCCGGCCTCCCTCCGGACGCGTCCATAGAAGCGTCCCCGCTGGGCGTCGCTGAGCATGGCCTCGAGGCCCGGGCGATAGCGTCCGCCGTCGCCTTCGGCGAGGAAGTGGGCCAGTGCCCAGACCTGGGCGTAGTAGTCGAGGGCCCGCTCGTTGTCGACCGTGTTGAGCAGGTCCTGGGGGCGCTGGGTGAGGAGTTGGGTAAGCGTGAATGCGCGATCGGCGAGGACCAGCTCGCGCAGGCGGTCGAAGCGGTCGATGTTGGCCCAGGTGCGAAACTCGGGACGGCGGGGGTCGTCCTCGGCCCAGCGGTAGCCCTCCATGAGCGTGGCGATGCCCTCTTCGAGCCAGATGGGCAGGCCCTGGCGGAAGACGCGCTGTGTGTACTGGTGCCAGCCCTCGTGGGCGCAGGTTGCGAAGGTGGCACGCGAGCCGATGTTGAACAGGAGTGCCCTGCCGCGATTGGCAAAGCCGCCCGCACGGATCTTGAGGTAGGTCTCGGCCTGCTCCGGGACGAGGCGCCGGGTGAGGGCGACCCACTGGGATCGGTCGGCGAGGATGTAGGTCTGCATCTGCTGTTCGGGCGCGGGCAGGGGTGCGAGCACGCTGCGGTAGTGCGCGAGGGCCGACTCGAGGAAGACGGGGATTCGGCGGGCGACGACGGGATCACGCTCCGTCAGGAAGATGCGATAGGACGGCGTGACGATGGAGCGCCCCTCGATGCCGAAGATGGAGGTGGGCTCATCCGAGAGGACCACATCCGCGGGGACGGGGCTGGTGCGGGCGCTGAGCGTCGCGGTGGGATCTGAGCGGGCCGGCGAGTCGGACGGCCCCGTGCTGCAGGCGGCGAGCGTGCAGATCAGGAGCCCGAGCAGGGGCGCGGCCTGGAGGCGGAAACGGCTCACGAGAGGCTCTCCAGTCGCCTGCGGGCTTCTTCGAGGTCTGCGCTCGTCTTTGCGTGCTGGGCACGGGTCTCCTCGACGAGATGTGGCGGCGCCTTCTGCGTGTAGCCCGGGTTGGAAAGACGCTTCTCCAGCGCGGCCAGGGACTTCTCGAGTTCCTGAATCTCACGCAGGAGGCGTGCCCGCAGGGCGTCGGTGTCGAGGTCGTCGGCGAGCCCGGAGACGGCCTGATCGCGATCGCAGTGCCTGAAGGAGACCGCACCCTCGGGGAGGTTGCTCATCGAGGTGACCTCATCGATGCCCGCAAGGGCGCAGATTATGGGCAAGCCTCGCTCGATGTCGGCGCGGGTCTCGTCGTCGAGGTGCAGCACGATGCGCTGGCGCGGCGGGACCTTCTGCTGCGAGCGGACATCCCGCACGGCACGCACCAGCGCCTGGATTCGCGTGAAGGCGTCGGCGTCCTCGTGGATCGAGTCGGGCAGGCGTGTGCCGGGCCAGGGCGCCGACGCTAGCAGGTCACCGTCGGCGGGTGCGCCGAGGTCCAGGCCGGTGATCGGCGGGCGGTTGATGGTGCGAAGACGCTCGTAGATCGTCTCGGTGACGAATGGCACGATGGGATGGAGCAGGCGCAGGATGGCATCGAGCGTGTGGCGCAGGACCGCCTGCTGGGCGCGGTCGTGCGCGACGGTCGGCTTGATCGATTCGAGGTACCAGTCGCAGAAGTCGCGCCAGAGCAGGTCGTAGGCGACCTCCGTGAGGCGGGCGAAGTGATAGCCGTCGATCGCCTCGTTCATGGCCTCGATGGCCCGCGACAGGCGGGCGAGCATCCAGCGATCGACCAGGGACAGATCGTTCATGGTGACCGGCGGGGCGTCCGGCGTGGACGGCGTGTCGGCGAGCATCGAGATCGCAAAGCGCGAGGCATTCCAGAGTTTGTTGCAGAAGTTGCGCCCCTCGTCGAAGCGCGAGGATGTGTTGCGGGCCAGCGGCCTGTCGTCGCTGGGTGAGGCTTGGCCCGAGCTTGCGCCATAGGCGCTGACCATCTGGCCGCCACAGTGCGGGCAGGTCTGCTCGGGAGCGGCGACCGTGTAGCCCTGGCTCGTCGTGATGGTCGCGGGCTCGAAACTCCGGTTGCAGTGCGGGCAGAGGATGTCCACGGGCATGCGGACATCCTGCGTGCTGGTGGCGATCTGGGTCAGGCCCATGCGCAACGCGTCGGCGCCATGAGTGTGGATGAGGTCGAGCGGGTCGACGCCGTTGCCCAGGCTCTTGCTCATGCGCTGCCCGAAGCCGTCCTGGATGATCGGGTGGATCGAGACATCGAGGAACGGGACGACGCCGTCGCGGAAGAAGCGGTTGAACATGACCATGCGGCTGACCCACAGGGTGATGATGTCGCGCCCCGTCGAGAGGACATTCGTGGGGTTGAATGCCTCCAGCAGGCCCTCGAACTGCGGGTCCTGGGATGGATCGGGCCAGCCCATCGTGCTCAGGGGCCACAGCGCCGAGCTGAACCAGGTGTCCAGGACATCCGGGTCCTGCGTCAGGCCCATGGACTCCAGCTCACGGATGAGCGAGCGATCGTCGTTGCGCACGCAGACACTGATGCGTGATGTTCCCTCATCCTCCACGCGGACGGCAAGATCGTCAGCTTTCGTGGCAAGGGCGTCGATCGCCGCACGCAGGCGTTCTGCCTCGTCGCGGTCGGCGAGTTCTCTGCTCCAGACAGGGATGCGATGGCCCCACCAGAGTTGGCGGCTGATGCACCAGTCGCGCAGGTTGTCGTGCCAGGCCTCGTAGGTCCGGGCATAGCGATCCGGATGAAAGCGGATCGAGAAGTCGCCCCTGGATCGTCGCCCGGAATCCGTCTCGGCGGGCTTGCCCGCACGCGCGATATCGTCGCCCTGGAGGTAGGTCGTGGTCGAGCGCTGGTCCAGCGCCAAGGCCCGCTGGGCGCTGCCGACGAGGCGATCGTCCGTGACCTTCACATACCACTGATCGGAGAGGTAGTACTCGATGGGGACCTTGGAGCGGTCCGAGTGCCCCACGCTGTGGGTGTGCGGGCGGATGTCCTCGAGCAGGCCTCTGGCCTCGAACTCGCGTACGACGAGATCGCGTGCCTCTTCGCGCGGCTTGCCCAGGAAGATGTGGGCGTCCTCACCTCGCGACTGCGGATCCCAGCCATGATCGCCCGAGATCGTCGCGTCGGGTGCCATGACATTGATCATCTCGAGGTTGTGTCGGCGCCCGATCTCGTAGTCGTTCGGATCGTGCGCCGGCGTGACCTTGAGGAATCCGGTGGCCATCTTCGCCTTGGGGTCGCTCGAGTCGGGATCCGGGCGGACGACATACTCGTCCTCGATGATGGGAATGACGCGCCCGACGATGGGCAGTTGCACCATGAGCCCGCGCAGCGCCCCGGCCCGGGGATCCTTCGGGTGGATGGCGACGGCCGTGTCGCCCAGATAGGTTTCCGGGCGGGTGGTGGCGACCGTGATCCAGGCGTTCTGCTCGTCGGGATGATCGCCGGCTCCGGGATAGCCGCGTGCGGCCAGCTCGTCCCAGGTCACCTCCTGACAGTCCATGGGGTCGTCCGGATTCGTGGACGGGTGCACCAGCGGATAGCGAAGGTAGTAGAAGCGGCCCTCGACTTCCTTCATCTCGACCTCGTCGTCGGCGAGGGCCGTCTGCAGGACAGGGTCCCAGTTGACCAGACGCTTGCCTCGATAGATCAGCCCCTCGCGGAAGAGGCAGAAGAACGCTTCGCGGACGGCGCGCGCACAGACAGGGTCCATCGTGAATCGCTGACGCTGCCAGTCGCAGCTGGCACCGAGGCGTTTGAGCTGGTCCGTGATGCGGGCCTCGTACTCGTCCTTCCAGGCCTGCACATGGGCAACGAACTCCTCACGGGAGAAGTCCGTCCGCCTCTTGCCTTCTTCTGCAAGCAGCCGCTTCTCCACCACGGCCTGTGTTGCGATGCCAGCGTGGTCCGTGCCCGGCATCCAGAGCGTCTCGTGCCCACGCATGCGATGGACGCGGATGAGGATGTCCTGGAGCGTGTTGTTCAAGGCGTGCCCGAGATGGAGCGCCGCGGTGACATTCGGCGGGGGGATCAGGATGCAGTAGGGGGGCTTGTCGCCGCGAAGGACGGGGGCGGGGTCTGCATGAAACGCCCCCGAGGCTTCCCAGCGGTCGCGGATGCGATCCTCGTGGTCGGCGGGGGCGTAGGCCTTGGGCATGTCGCTCATCGTGGTGGTCATGGTTCGGATTCGTCCGTTGTGGCTCCTCCCGGCGAGGGAGGAATGCTCCTGTGGATGATCTCAGGATGGAGTGTATTCAGCCGATAAAGTTGGGCATGGGAGCAGACGGCGAAGATCGTGGCGGGCTCGGCGTCGTGCTGGGTATTCTCGTCCTCGGGACGGTGCTCGCAGGGCTCTCGTGGTATGTCGTTCGGCTGGCGATCTCGGAGGGGCAGCCAGAGGCTCAGAGCGAGCGGGCGGACCTGATGCCCGCCCAGACGCTGGAGGAGACGCTCGACGCCATCGCCCGCCTGCTGGCCGACGATCGCTGGGAGGCCGCCGAGCGCCTCTGTGCCAGGGCCGTCGAGCAGTACCCGGCGGATCGTGAGGTCCGCCTCCGCTATGCCGAGGTGCTCCAGGGGCAGGGGCGCTTTGCGGACGCTTATGAGCAGTATGTCGAGGCGCTGGCGATCGGGCCGCGCGATGCAAAGACGGAGTACCTTGCGGCGCTGTGCGCCAACTCGGCGGGGATGGTCGAGGAGGCCATCACACATCTGGAGTTTGCGCGGCAGCGGGACTCGAAGAATCCGCGATATGCGCTGGAGTTGGGTCTGATCCAGTTCAACGCCGGGCTGTACGACGAGGCGAGGGGGAACCTGACGCTGGCGCGCACGCTGGATCCGGACCAGGCGATTGCGTGGGGGATGCTCGCGCAGATCGCGCTCAAGCGGGGTGATCGCCAGATCGCCCGGACCTATATCGCGCGAGCGCGCGAGCTGGCGCCCGACTCGCTGGACTGGCGAGTCGTCGAGGCCCGCGCGGTCGTTCGTGACGACCCCCAGCGGGCCATCGAGCTGCTCGAGGGCCTGCCGAGCGAGGCGCTGATGCGCGTCGATGTACGCAGCGTCCTGCGGAGCGCCTACGGTTCGCTCGGGCGCTTCGCAGAAGCGGCGGAGATCTTCGCACGGGCCTCGGACATGGAGCCCTCGCGCGAGGACCTGGCACTCGAGACGGCTGACCTGTACGAGCGAGCGGGCAATCTCGACAAGGCCATCGAGTACGCCCGGCGGGCGTCCATCGTCGGGGGCGAGGCTGCCCGCCGGATGCTCGCACGCCTGGAGGGCGCGGGCTGAGTCGGCCTGATATATCCCGCAAGCAGCCAGATTCGTAAAAAAATTCCCTAGAAATTACCATCGGGGGCTTGCCCCCCCGTGCATGTATCCTTAGGACATATGTCCTATCGGACGCTCTCAGACGCCGGGAAAGGGGATACCAGATGAACAGGAAAACGGGATTCAGGACGAACAGCATACCCGTCATCGCGATCGCTGTTGCGTTCGCAGGGATCGTCGGGCCAGCGGTATTTGCGTCGGATCCCGGTCCGTCAGGTGCCAACTGTAAATCGCAGTGTGCCCGTCTGCCGGAGCCGGTCTGTGCGGGCGAGATGGTCCCATGTTGCTGCAAAGTGGGTGGGACATGGCAGTGCAAGTGCAGGGTCGCAACCGATTGCAACGAGCAGAACGGGTGCAGTCTCTGAATCAGGATGCACTCCAGAGACACGGGATGCGCAAGAGCACTCGAATCGTGATGATCTGTGTGATCGTCGGCATTGGCGCGATCGCGGGGTGGTTTGCGTGGTCGCAGCTGCGTACGTCCAGTGAAGCCTCGGATCCTGTCGCGTACTGGGAGTTTCGCGGCCAGAGGGCGTACAACCAGTTCGAAGCAACGACAGACCCCGAGAAGATGCGCGAGTCCATCCTCCAGGCGCCCGTCGAAGATCCCGAGCATCTTCTTCGCGGCGATGACGCGACGAGGATCCGTGAG
>WGEO01000207.1 GCA_015492715.1 Phycisphaerales bacterium
CCCGCATCCTCCTGTGTTTCTTCCCGATCCTGCGCGATCAGGCGTGAAATCCCGAGGTCGTCGGCGAGGGCGTCGTCCGCCAGGAGGGCGTCGGCGAGCAGTTTTCGAGCGCGGTGCAGGCGGCTCATGACCGTCCCGATGGGGACATCCAAGATCAGGGCGATCTCGCGGTACTTCAGGCCCTCGACGCCCCAGAGCAGGAGGACCTCGCGGAACTCGGGCTTGAGGTCGTCGATCGCCTGCTTCAAGCGTCCGTCGACATGCTCCCACGCGAACGAGGCCCCGTCCCACGCAGGTGGGGGTTCATCCGGGAGGGGGGCCTCGTCGGCCTCGGCGAAGAACTCGGCGGTGGCCTGGGGGGCACGCTTTTCCCGCTTGACCTTCGAGTAGAAGACATTGTGGGTGATGGTGAAGAGCCACGATCGCATGGCGCTGCCATCGCTGGAGCGGTTCTCGAAGTTCTCGACGGCGCTGGGGCGCAGGGCGCGGGCGTAGACATCCTGGACGAGGTCCTCGGCCCGCTCGGGGTTGCGCGTCAGGTGGAGGGCCATGCGGTAGACCGCATCCAGCTGCTCCAGCGCCAGTTCCTCGAATCGGGCTCGATCCATGCGGCGTGCCTCGTGCCCGCGGACGATCCGGGCTGGATTGAGGATAGAGCGCCGGCGGCGCCGGGGCACGCGAGGGCGTGCTCCGTACAATCGCCCCATGTTCTATGTCACGACCCCGATTTACTATGTCAACGATCGCCCGCACATCGGGCACTGCTATACGACGCTGCTGGCGGATGTCGCCGCCCGCTTTGCCCGCCTGCGGGAGGGTCCGGATGCGCCCGAGCGGGTGTTCTTCCTGACGGGCACGGACGAGCACGCGGAAAAGGTGGTGGCCTCGGCCCGCGAGCACGGCGTGAGCGTGCAGGAGTGGGCCGATCGCAACGCCGAGGCGTTTCGGCGGGCGTTTGCGCAGATGGGTTTCTCGAACGACGACTTCGTGCGCACGAGCGAGGCGCGTCACAAGGAGCGTGCCAGCGCGTACATCCGGCGCCTGATGGACGCGGGGTATATCGAGCTGGGCGACTACGAGGGCTGGTACGACCCGTCGCAGGAGGAGTATGTCACGGAGACGGTCGCCAAAGAGCACGACTACACGAGCCCCGTGACGGGTCGCCCGCTGGAGAAGCGAACCGAGCAGAACTACTTCTTTCGCCTGGATCGTCCGGAGTTCAGCGCCTGGCTCGTGGAGGCGATCGAGCGGGGCGAGCGGGGGGAAGAGGGCGGTCTGCGGATCGAGCCGGAGGCCCGGCGGAACGAGGTGCTGGGGCGGATCCGTCAGGGGCTTCAGCGTGTGCCCGTGTCGCGCCGGGTCAAGGAGGGCGATGCGGACTGGGGCATTCTGATGCCGGGCGATCCCGGGCATCGTGTGTATGTGTGGATCGAGGCGTTGTGCAACTATCTGACGACGGTGGACACGCCGGAGCGTCGTCGCTTCTGGCCCGCTGCGGGGCAGGGCGAGTCCACGATCGTGCACATGATGGCCAAGGACATTCTGTGGTTCCATGCGGTGATCTGGCCCTGCATGCTGCGGGCGCTGGGCGAGCGTCCGCCGAGCGTCGTGTATGCGCACGGGTACTGGATCCGCGAGGGTCGCAAGATGTCCAAGAGCCTGGGGAACTTCATCGAGATCGAGCAGTTGATGGCCTATGCCGATCGTTTCTCGCTCGACGGCGTGCGCTGGTACCTTGCGACGCAGGGTCCGATGGGTGCCAACGACGCGGACTTTGCGCATCGTCACTTCGTCGAGACCTACAACGCGGATCTCGCCAACGGGATCGGTAACAGCGCCAGCCGGGTCTCGAACATGATCGCCAAGTACCTGGACGGCGAGCTGCCCCGGACCTGCGACGGTCGGTTCGGCTTTCCCGAGGGGCGGGCGTTGCAGGCGGCGCTGCGGGCGCGGGAGCTTGCGGGGACGGGGGTCGAGGACCCGACCCGGACCTTCGACTTTGCGCGTCTGACGCGGGAGCGGGTTGCGCGAGCCATCGACGCGTTCGAGCGGCTGCGGCTGGACGAGATGCTCCTTCAGGGGCGGGCGATCGTGCGCGAGGTCGACGACTTCATCAGTTACAGCGCGCCGTTCACACTGGCGAAGAAGGCGGGCGAGATCGAGCACGCCGACAAGGCTCTGGCGACGATCCTCTATTCCTGTGCCGAGGCGCTGCGCATCGCGTCGCTGCTGCTGTATCCGGCGTGCCCGCAGAAGATGGCGGACCTGTGGCGTGACTGGCGCTGCGATCATCTGAGCGATCCTGCGGATGCGAACAGCCCGTTCCGCGAGCCGCTGGAATCGCTGTGTGCCTGGGGGCGTCTGGGTGTCGCCCATCGGATCGAGAAGGGGGCGCCGCTGTTCATGCGGGCGGACCCCGAAGCGCCGCCGCCGGATGCTGCGGGCGAGGGGTAGGCGTGGAGTTTCTGGCACGGTTTGCAAGTCCGATCGTCGCCGAGCACGCGGCGTCGTACCTGCGCGCCAATGGGGTGCAGGCGCATGTCGTGGGGCATCTCGATGTGCTCAGCGGGGTCTCGCCGAGTCTGTTCCATGATGGCGGGCAGTTCATCGTGGTCATCGCCGATGCGCAGGACCGGGAGATGGCGCAGCTGCTGCTCGAGGAGATGGCGGACGAGCCGATGGAACTCGAGGAGGATCTGGAGTCGGCGGCTCGGATCGACCTCGCGTCGCTGCCCGGCGATCTTGCTCCCGTGTGCCCCGGATGCGGCGTTGTGCTCGCACTGGATCAGCGGGTGCATCACTGTCCATCGTGCGGCACAAGCGTGGACATCGAGGCTCTCATCGTGGATCAGCACGGACCGGATGCGATCGCCGACGCGCTGGAGGCGGCATTGCACAGTGGCGCTGAGCGTTTGTGCCCAGCATGTGGCGGCCGCCACGCCCATGACGGCGCCGAGGCATGCCCCGCGTGCGATGCCAGGGCGGATCGGAACGGGCCGGACCAGATGGAGGCGGACGGGAGGACCTGAAGCAGGGGATACGCGGACATTGCGGATTCTCAGATCCTGCTTTCACGGTCTTGCGTTTCTGTCAATAGGTACGCGGATTCGTCGCGAGTCTCTGTAGCATGGGCGATCGGCGGCAACCGCTTCGCTCTGTGCCGCGCGGGGTCGCGGAGTAGTTCTCAGCATCAAAGGAGACGACGATGATCAGTGCCCTGATCTGCGCATGCGGCCTGAGCACACCCCTTGCCCAGACGCTCGATACCAGTCATCCGGTGGATTATCGGACAAGCACCTTTACCACGAGCAGCCAGAGCGAGGTGGACCTGGCACTGGTCGGCGAGCGGGTGCTGAGCGCCTGGTCGAGCCGGCGCCAGAACGGCGGGCGGTATGGCGTGTTCGGGCAGTGGTTCGACGGCGAGGGGCGTCCGCTGGGCGAGGAGTTCAGCCTGAGCGCCTGGCGCGAGGGGCACTTGGTGGCGCCGGCGCTCGCGGGAACGGACCGTCTGGCGTGGGCCGTCTGGCAGAGCCACGGGCAGGATGGCGACGCGGGGAGCATCATCGCCAGGCTCGTGACGCCGGGCGGAGCCAGCGAGGAGATCCTGGTGAACCAGACGACCGTCGGGCATCAGGGCTCGCCGGTGGTCGCGGCTCTTGCGGACGGTGGGGCGGTCATCGCCTGGCAGGACACCCAGAGCGACGGGTCGAGCACGATCCGCTATCGCGTGCTCGATCGGAGCGGGCATCCGCTGAGCGACGAGCGTGTCGTCGATGAGCATGGGCGTCAGATGCACGCGAGTGTGTGCGCGACCGACGCCGGGTTCGTGATCGCGTGGAGTTCGTACGACCCGCTGACGGGTATGCCCACGGGCGTTCGTGTGCGCGCATTCGACGGCGATGGTCGAGCGATGGGGGAGGTGGTGGCTCCGGTGGGTTCATCGGGGGTCGAGCCGGTGCTGGCGCAGCGCGACGGGGGCGCCGTGCTCGCCTGGATCGAGGCGATCGACGGGTCCTATGAGGTGCTGGCGACGAGGCTCGATCGCGTCGGCTCGCGCGTCGGCGAGATCGTGCGCGTCAGCGAGGGGATCGCGGGTGTGGAGAACGCTCCGGCGATCGCGCTGCGAGAAGACGGGACGATCGCGATCGCGTTCAATGCGGACGGCGACGACGGCTCGCGTGATGTGCGGGCACGCCTGTTCGATCCGGCCCTGCGTCCGCTGGGCGAGGCGTTCGTGTTGACGCGTGCGCGCGCGGGCGATCAGATGATGCGTGAGGGTGCGGGGACCCGGCGCCTTGCGTTCGACGGGCAGGGGCGCCTGTTGTGCGCCTGGTCGGGGGATGCGGATCTGGGCGATGCGTCCGGGGCGCATGTCTCGATGCTGGGCGCGCAGGACCTGACGCTGGCGCGCGGTGTGGGTGAGTCCATGTGCCCCGTGCCGCTGGATGCGACGACGGATATGGCAGCCGGGCCGCACATTCCGCCGACCTACAGCCCGCGCGATCGCGAGCAGGAGATCACGCAGGTGATCGAGGGTCCGGGGGGGATTGGTTTTCTGGCGGTGACGAACACGGGTTGGACCCCGCCGGACCCGCACATGGCGGTCGGGCGTGATCACATCGTGGTGATGACGAACGGGCAGATCGCGTTCTTCACCAAGGACGGCACGCGGACCTTCGTCGATGAGATCGAGGACAGTTTCGGGTTCTGGGGCTCGGTGGGTGCGACGGGGTTCGTGTTCGATCCGGAGGTGCTGTACGACCCGGCGGAGGATCGATTCGTGGCGATGGCCGCCGAGGCATTTGCGCCGGGCAATCGGTCGTATGTGCTGATCGCGGTCTCCGACGACGGCGATCCGAACGGGTCGTGGCACAAGTACCGCTTCGAGACGACGAGCCTGGCGGGCGATCTGTTCGACTCGCCGAACATCGCGGTGACGAGTGAAGCGGTGATCGTGACGGGCGACGGGTTCGGGTTCGGCGCGAATTATCCGGTGTTCACCTTTGACAAGGCGTCGCTTTATGCGGGCAATCCGCCGGCGATCACGCGTCAGACGACGCTGGCGACGAGCACGCAGAGCGCCGGCATCCCGCCGACGAGTCTGCCCGATCCGGGCGTGCTGTACATGATCGAGCATCAGGAGGGGAACAACCGCTCACGGGTTCGCCTGATCGCGATGCGCGACGCGTTGGGCTCGCCCACCTTCACCACCTTCAGCCTGCAGGTCCCGGCGTACAGTTCGCCGGCGGACCCGCAGCAGATGGGCACGGGCACGCGTCCGGAGACCTTCGACGCCCGGTTCTGGAGCGTCGAGTATGTGAACGGGCGTCTGTGGGCGACCCATCATGTCAACAGCCCGATCGTGCGGGCACGCTGGTATGAGATCGACATGCGGGGCTGGCCGACGAGCGGGCAGAACCCGGTGCTGGTGCAGTCCGGCGAGATCCAGCCGACGGACAGCACGCACACCTACTTCAGTTCGATCGCGGCAAGCAGCGACGGGCTGGCGGCGGTGTGCTATGCCCAGAGTTCGACCAGCGAGTTCATCTCGATGCGCACGGCGTTCCGCCTGCCGGACGACCCGCCGGGGACGATGCGTCTGGGCGACGCCCAGCAGCAGAACACGGGTCCGTACACGCAGACGCGCTGGGGCGATTACAGCTCGTGCGAGATCGACCCTGTCGACGGCACGACGATCTGGTCGCACCACGAGTGGGCCCAGAACGACTCGTGGCGGACATGGGTCGCGTCGATCGTCAACGACCTCGGATGCCCGGCGGATCTGGACGGCAACGGGATCCTGGATGCGGACGACTTCTTCCTCTATCTCGACCTGTTCTCGAGCGGGGATCCGCGTGCGGACATCACGGGCAACGGCGTGATCGACGCCAACGACTTCTTCGCGTATCTCGACCTGTTCGCGGCGGGCTGCTGAATCGTCATGTCATCGCCGGTTTTCGCGTGTATCGTGCCTTGAATCGCACTACAGTTGCACGCAATGGCACGGCGATTGCATGGAGACATTCCGGACCGGCATGGCGCGTATCCGGGGGCGGTTCGGCGGGTGATCGATGCCTTCAGTCGCCTTCCCGGGGTGGGCAGGCGGTCCGCCGAGCGCCTGGCGTTCCATTTACTGAAGGCCGACCCGGAGGAGGCGCTGGGTCTGGCGCGGGCGATCGAGGACCTGAAAAAGCTCGTGCGCCACTGTCGGATCTGCTTCAATCTGGCCGACGACGAGCTGTGCAGCATCTGCAGGGATCCGCGGCGGGACCGCTCGAGCGTGCTGGTGGTGGAGCAGCCCAAGGACCTGCTGGCGATCGAGGAGACCGGGTCCTATACGGGTTTATACCATGTGCTCATGGGTCGCCTGAGTCCGCTCGAGGGTGTGGGTCCGGAGGATTTGACGATCGAGGCATTGATCGAGCGGGTGCGGTCGGCGCCCGAGGGCGAGTTGTGCGAGGTGATCCTCGGGCTGAATCCGACGCTCGAGGGTGATGGCACGGGGTTGTATCTTGGCGAGCGCCTTCGGGGCGAAGATGTGCGTGTGACGCGCCTGGCGCGCGGGCTGCCCACGGGTGGGCAGTTGGAACTCGCCAACCGTGCGGTGCTTGCCGAGGCGATCGCGGGTCGGCGTTCGCTGGACGACGGGTTCTAGGACGGGGCCTCCGGTGCGTTTCGAGACGAGCCAATCCATGAAGCTGGGCCAGCAGATGAAGCTGGCGCCGCGGATGATCCAGTCGATGGAGATCCTGCAGATGCCACTGGCGGAGCTGCAGGAGCGGATCGAGCAGGAACTGGAGAACAATGTCGCGCTGGAGATCGCCGAGCCCAGCGGCGACGCCGTCGAGCTGGACGGTGTCGAGCACGAGGATCGTGGGAGCGAGGACGAGGGGTTCGGCCGTCTGGATGACTTTGCTGAGGACAACCCCGAGGCCGTCGCCAACGAGTTCAACGCCGAGCGCGATCGCCCCTGGGATGAGGGCGCCGGTCCTTCGCGTCGTCTTGCCGGCGAGCCGGACGCGAAGATGGAGGCGATGGCGAACACGCCGGCGCGCGGCGTGCCTCTGGTCGATCAGTTGCTGGAGCAGTGGTCGCTGGTGGAGGTCGATCCGCGGCTGGTCCCGCTTGGTCGTCTGATCATCGAGAAGCTGGACGGGGACGGGTACCTGCGTCAGAGCCTGGAGCAGATCGCCGACGAGGCCCCGCAGTCGCTCAGGCCGGTGTCCCTGGAGGATCTGGAGCGTGCGCTGACGGCGGTGCAGTTGTTCCTGGACCCGCCGGGCGTGGCGGCGCGTGATGCGCGCGAGTGTCTGCTGCTGCAGCTGGACGCGCTGCTCGAGGACGAGCGGTTCGAGGATGTGGACGAGCATCTGGTGCATGTCGCGCGCACGCTGGTCTCGGACCATCTGGACGATCTGATGAACAATCGGCTGCCCCGGATCGCCGAGCGCAGCGGCCTGTCGCTGGACGAGATCAAGGCGGGGCTTGCGCTGCTGCGCCGTCTGAGCCTTGCGCCGGCGCGTCGCCTCGTGCAGACGCGGGACGAGACGATCATCCCCGATGCGATCGTCGAGTACGACGAGCATCAGGACCGGTACTACGCGTACCTGAACGAGACGAGCTGGCAGAATCTCCAGATCAATCGCGAGTATGCGCAGATGACACGGGACCGCTCGCTGGACAAACGCGACCGCGATTTCATCCGCAAGAATCTGAGCAACGCGAACTGGCTGATCGACGCGGTGAACCAGCGGAAGAAGACGCTGCTGCGGGTGATCGAGCGGGTGATCGAGCACCAGCGCGACTTCTTCGATCAGGGTCCCGAGGCGCTCAAGCCCCTGCCCATGAGCCAGGTCGCCGACGAGTTGGGGATCCATGTCGCGACGGTGAGCAGGGCCGTGAGCGACAAGTGGATCCAGACGCCCCGTGGCATCGTGCCGCTCCGAGGCTTCTTCAGCGGCGGGCTGCAGACCGAATCGGGCGAGGACATGAGTTACGACGCGGTCAAGGCCGCGCTCAGGGAGATCATCGACAACGAGGACAAGTCCCGCCCGCTGTCCGACGAGGCGCTGGTGCAGGAGCTCAAGGCCCGCGGGATCGAGATCGCGCGTCGGACGGTCGCGAAGTATCGCTCGCAGCTGGGGATTCCCAGCGCCCGCCTTCGCAAGCAGTTCTGACTCAGCGCATGCCCGCGAGCCTGCGAACGGTCATGTCGAAGCCGCGCACCAGGCTCGTGTGGATGGCACTGACGACGCCGATATACAGGGCGGCTGCGATCAGTGATCCCACGGCGAGGGCGATGCGTGCCTGCGACAGGCCCGAGGAGGCGATCGTCTGGTTCATGGCGTTCTCGGGCTCGATGATGGCGTAGACGAGGCTTGCCGGGCTGAGTCCGGCCAGGGCCGGCCCGAGTATCTGGATCTCTGCGGCGCTCTTGAGTCCGCAGAGCCCGACGACGCCGGCGATCGCCGACACGACGCCAAAGGCGCTGACGACGGACGCGATGGTGCCCTTGGTCTTCAGCGACCAGTGCAGCCCGACCATGACGCAGAAGGCGAGGAACGGGACCATGACCAGCGGGGCGAGCACGGCACCCTCGGGCAGCACGGCGGGGACCGTGATCGACCCCGTGCCGAACGCGGCCTTGAGCGTGATCCCGCCCTGGCGCCCCAGCCCGTCTGCCAGCACATACAGCGAGGCCAGCATGAGCGTGCCCAGCGGCACGGCGAGCATGGGCATCAGGTATGCGATCAGCCCGCGCAGTTTCCCGTGCAGGTATGCGCCGGGCGTGATGGGGGTGGTCAGGATGAGGTCGAGCGTGCCGTCCTCGCGCTCCTTGCTGACGGCGGTCGCGGCCATGTTGATGGCCACCAGTGTGAGCACGGCGAGCTCCGTGCCGACGGTCGCCAGCAGCACGAACCGGAACGCGCCGATGTCGATCGAACCGAGGTGGAAGGCGACGACGATCCCCACGCCGAACGCGCCGCCCAGCGCGATGAAGGACCAGCGGGCGACGATTCGCCCCAGCGTGCTGTTGCGTGCGGCGGCCTCGCGCCACGCGATCGGATTGTGCCAGACCTGGCGGGGCGGTCGGTGCTCGCTGCCGGCGGCGCCCAAGCGAAACAGCCTTCGATACCACGGGCGGCTGGACCCCCCGGCGATCAGCTGCTGGAGCCCGCCCGTCCGCAGCGTCAGGGCGCTTGCCGCGACCAGCAGGACGCTCAGCGCGAGGCTGCCCACGCAGAACGCCGTGACCGGATGCTGAAGAGCCCACGGCGCACCCTCGCCGGCCCGCGGATAGCGGGACGGATTCAGGAGCGATTCGAGCGCAAGAAACGGGTTCAGGCTCGTCAGCCAGGTGACCCCACCCGTGCCCGTTCGCAGCCACAGATCGATCGCCCAGGTTACGGCGAGGTACGACACGACGCTGACATAGAACGCGAAGACGGCGCGCTTGCCCGCGATCCGGCTGACGGCCAGGGCGACGGCGATGGCGCCCACGGCGGTCGCGGCGCAGGCGGCGATGAGATAGCTGGCCAGGATACTCCGACCGGGGACGCCACCAAAGTACTGCGTCAGGGCGAACAGCGGCAGGCTCGCGACCAGCAGCGCAAGCACGAAGAACAGACGCCCCAGCAGGTGCCCGAGCACGATCTGCAGGCTGTTCATCGGCGTCGTCAGCTGGATCTCCCAGGTGCGCGGGTTGGCCTCTTGCGCGATGGCTCCGGCGAGGAACACGGGGCTGAGCACCGTGATGAGAAAGATCTGCAGATACGCGATCCAGGTAAACGCCGTTGCACCGTCTGCCGCCAGCTCGCGATAGTCGAGGCTGCCCGCCCCCGTCTGGCTGACCAGCGTCCACAGGAGCACGAGGATCAGGGCCGCGAGATAGACCGAGCGCACGAGCAGGTGCTTCTGGCGGCGCGAGCCGTTCTGCACCAGGCGCACCGCGATCGGGTTGGTGATGGTCAGGTCCAGCAGCCAGCGGAGCAGCGGGGGCATCGCCCATGGTATTCGCGTGCGGATGCATCGGGTTCGACATGGGCTGGATGCCGGATGTCAGAGAGCAGATGGACTGCGTGCCGAAGACGGGGAGCACCGTCTCGGTCGAGAACGGACGCGCCCCGATGGCGGACCTCGGCGGTGCAGTATCCGTACGGAAAATACGGCGCGGTAATGCGCACACAGGTCCGGGAATCGTCTTGCTCTGGGTTGGACGCAGCGAAGGCAACGGGCCGACGGGCGTCCGGGTCTCGAGAAGAAAAGGAGAAGATCATGTCGAGGTTCAGGAATCATCGTGTGCGCAGGGGACGGGCCTGGCGGGCTGCGGCGTGCGTGCTTCTGGCAGCGGCCGCGGGCGCACGGGCGGATGTGGTGCAGTTCGCCAACAAATCCTTCACCAAGACCGCGACGCTCTCGGATCTGTACGCTTTCTCGCAGCAGATGAACCAGGGCGTGAAAACGGAGATCCTGAAGAAGGGCGATCCGACCGATGACATCAATATCGCGCCGCGCGGGTTCAAGAACATCACCGTGCCGAACGGCACGCGCAGCCTCACGGTCTCGTGGATGCGCAACGGGCAGGAGGTCGAGTCGGATGTTCCCATGCCGCACCCTGCCATCCCCCTTCGCCTCGCGTTTCTCACGAAGCCCGGTGGGGTCAGCGGAGAGATCGCCGTCGCCTACGACAACGCCCCCGGAGCCGTTCCCGAGGAAGACTTCATCGGGACGGTGACCAACGGCAAGATCGACGGGCGTCCGGAGTTCTCGTGGTTCACGATCTACGACACCACCCTGACCGACGGGTTCATCGTGCGGGACCCCGACGGCGTGCCGATCAACCCCCTGTACACGGGTGATATCGAGAGCGCCTTCGTGTATGAGATTTCTCTCGTCCCGTCGCCCGCGTCCCTGTCGCTGCTGGGTTGTGCGGGCATCGCGGCGACGCGTCGCCGGCGATAGGGCACGAGTGTGCGTCCTGCGCACGAGGCTCGGCGCAGGAATCACCCTCCGACCCATGAAAAAGCCCCGGGGCACACGCTCCGGGGCTTTCGTATGCGGTGAGGTCCTTGGATGTCAGTTGTCGCCGGCGCCTGCTTCGACGGGCTGGCTGCTGCCGGGTTCGGGCGAGCCGCCGCCGTCGCCGCCGTCGCCGCCGCCATCGCCACCGTCGCTGGGCGGACGGTGCGACGCGTTGAAGGTCAGATTGTCGGCGCCCTCGGCGTGCGAGACCTCCAGCAGGTTCTTGCCGTGGAGCTCACCGGCCAGCAGCATCTCGCTGAGCGGATCCTCGATGTAGGTCCCGATCGCGCGACGGAGCGGACGCGCCCCGAAGTCCGGGTTGTAGCCCTTCTCGATGAGGAAGTCCTTGGCGCTCTGGTCGAGCTCGAGCGTGATGCCCTGGGCCTCCAGCCGCTTGGCGACCTTGCCCACCTCGTACTCGACGATCTGGACCAGGTCCTCGCGCGTCAGCGGCTTGAACACGATGATGTCGTCGAGGCGGTTGATGAACTCCGGGCGGAAGAACCGCTCGATCTCCTTCATCAGGATGCCCTTGATGTTGTCGTAGTCGACCTCGGCGCTGCGCTTCTGGAAGCCGAAGCCTCCGCCGCCCTTGATCAGGTCCGCCCCGATGTTGCTGGTCATGATCAGGATGGTGTTGCGGAAGTCGACATGGCGCCCGAACGAGTCGGTCAGGCGGCCCTCCTCCATGATCTGCAGGAGCATGTTGAAGACATCGGGGTGGGCCTTCTCGACCTCGTCGAGCAGGACGACACTGTACGGACGCCTGCGGATGCGCTCGGTGAGCTGCCCGCCCTCCTCGTAGCCGACATAGCCGGGGGGCGCGCCGACCAGGCGCGAGACATTGTGCTTCTCCATGTACTCGCTCATGTCGAGATGGATCAGCGCGTCCTCGTCGCCGAACATGAACTCGGCCAGCGCCTTGCTCAGCAGCGTCTTGCCCACGCCCGAGGGTCCGACGAAGATGAACGACCCCATCGGACGCTTGGGATCCTTGAGGCCCGCGCGCGCCCGCCGGATCGCCTTGGCGACCGCCTTGATCGCCTCGTCCTGGCTGATGACCTTCTTGTGCAGCTCCTTCTCGAGCTCGAGCAGACGCGAAGCCTCCTCCTTCTCCAGACGCTGCAGGGGCACGCCCGTCATGTTGCTGACGACCTCCGCGATCACCTCCTCGTCGACGATCCCGTCGGTCTCCTGCACCTGCTTCTTCCACTCGGCCTGGATCTGCTCACGCTTCTTGCGCAGCTGCTCGGCCTTGTCGCGCAGCTCGGCGGCCTTCTCGTAGTCCGCCGCCTTCACCGCCTCGTCCTTCTCGATGCTCAGACGCTCGATCTCGGCCTCGAGGTCGGCGAGGTTCGGCGGCTTGGTCATCGTCTTCAGACGCACGCGCGCGCCCGCCTCGTCGATCACATCGATCGACTTGTCCGGCTGGACGCGACCGGTGATGTACCTGCCGCTGAGCTCCACCGCCGCTCGCAGCGCCTCGTCTGTGATCCGCACGCGATGGTGCTTCTCGTACCGCTCGCGCAGCCCCTTGAGGATCTCGATCGTCTGCTCGTCGTTGGGCGGCTCGACGGTGATCGCCTGAAAACGACGGGCGAGCGCGGCGTCCTTCTCGATGTACTTGCGGTACTCGTCGAAGGTCGTGGCGCCGATGCACTGGATCTCGCCCCGGCTCAGCGCCGGCTTGAGCACATTGCTCGCGTCGATCGCGCCCTCGGCCCCGCCGGCACCCACCAGCGTGTGCAGCTCGTCGATGAACAGGATCACATTCTTGGCCCGACGGACCTCGTTCATCACCGCCTTGATCCGCTCCTCGAACTGCCCGCGATACTTCGTCCCCGCGACCATCATGGCCAGATCGAGCACGACCAGCCGACGGTCGTGGAGGATGTCGGGCACATCGCCCGAGACGATGCGCTGGGCCAGCCCCTCGACGATGGCCGTCTTGCCCACGCCGGCCTCGCCCAGCAGCACCGGGTTGTTCTTCGTGCGTCGGCACAGGACCTGCACGACGCGCTCGATCTCCCGCTCGCGCCCGATGACCGGATCCAGCGAGCCCTCGCGCGCAAGCTCCGTCAGGTCGCGCCCGAAACTGTCCAGTGCCGGCGTCTTGGACTTGCCCTTGCGGGTCTCGGTGCCGCTGCTGGAGCCGCTGATGGCCTCCTCGCCGCTCTCGCCGCCGGCCCCGAGCAGGTTCAGGACCTCCTCGCGGACCTCCTCGAGCTTGAGCCCGAGATTCATCAGCACCTGAGCCGCGACCCCGTCCTGCTCGCGCAGCAGGCCCAGCAGCAGGTGCTCGGTGCCCACATAGTTGTGGTTCAGATTCCGGGCCTCCTCGATCGCGAACTCGATCACCTTCTTCGCGCGGGGCGTCTGCGGCAACTGCCCCATGGTGACCACATCCGGGCCCGCCTTGACGAGCTTCTCGACCTCCAGGCGCACCTTGCGCAGATCGACATCGAGGTTCTTCAGCACATTGGCGCCGACCCCCGATCCCTCCTTGACGAGCCCGAGCAGGATGTGCTCGGTCCCGATGTACTCGTGGTTGAACCGCTGCGCCTCCTGGTTGGCCAGCGCCATCACCTTGCGGGCGCGATCGGTAAAGCGTTCAAACATCCATGACCTCCCTTCAAGGACCCGAGCGCGCCCAAAGGCACAGCGACGAATCCCACCGTCGCGCAAGCCCCGGATCCCCAAGACAAACTCTAGGGGCCCCGCTCCGGATTCCCGGACCACCAAACCCGGACTCGCGCTTCTCATATCGGCAGCACAGGGCGTGCCAACCCGTCAATACGCCAACACGCCGCCAGAGGGCGCAGATCCCCGCATTCTCGGACATTCGACGACGGACACGCCCTCGAAACTGCCGATTCGGCAGTCCTATCAAATACCGAATATTAGGCAGGCCAATGGCCCGGGTCCAGGCGACGCGTCATTCGCCTGCGCGTGCAAGGCGGGGGTCGGCGACGATCCGGATGGGCAGCGACCGCTCCGCCGAGGCCCCGGAAACCTCGTCACGCGTCCGCACTTTCAGCACATACGACCCGACGCTGAGGCGGGCGGGCAGGACGATCTCATGCACGAGGTACAGGTCGCGTTTCGGGCGCCTAGATGCCTCACGGATCCGCCCGCGCGGCTGGTGCCATACCTGAAGATCCCCGGGCGCATCGTGATACAGCGTCAGTTCCTGGGAGACCTCGAGTTCATAGAGCGTCGTCCCACCCTCGTGCTTTTCCCTCGATGCGAATCGATCCGGCTCGCTGTAGACGATGATCCAGTGGGGTTTTCCCGCAAGGAAGGTGGGGTCTTCGATCGGGTCGTAGTCGCCCAGTCCGCGGACCTCGGTGCACAGGGCGGCGTCGCGCAGGCGGAAGCCGTGGAGCGATGCCGACAGTTCTCGTGACAGGCGTTCGAGTTCCTCCAGCACGGCATCAGAGGACAAATCCTCATTTGTCAGGGACCCCACGAGTGTACGCAACGCGTCGATGCGTGCTACCTCGCTCGGGTGGAGGTGGAGGTCGGCCAGTTCCTCGTCGCTGGGCAGGCCGAGCGCTCCCTCGATGATGGCTGCCCGCACGGTGTCCGAAAGGGGCTCGCTGCTCTGGGCGGCCCGCTGGATCAGCAATTGACGAAGGCGCTGCCCGAGTGTCATGGGCTCGTTGGTGGCCAGCACTGTTTGGGAGGGTTCTTCAGGATCCTGCGGCTCGGGCTCGACCTGCTCGGCACGCCCATGCTCTTCGACGCTGGATCCCTCCGCGACCTGCGGCTTCTCGGGTGGGGTTCCCGCCTCGCCGGGCGATTCGCTCCCCGGCTTCGCGGGCGGTGTGGGCGAAGGGTCGGTGTCTGACTCGTCGTCGCCTTGGGTCGCGTTGGCGGTCCGCTGCTGACGCAGGATCTCCTCCAGGTCCAGAGCAGCCCGTGCCCACGGATCCTGCGGCTCGGCGGTTGCCGATTCGATGACGCCGGGCGTCGGGCCGGATGGCACCGATTCGCTCGCCAAGGTTTCGAGTCCTGCGTTGACGGGTCGCAGCGCGGGTCGTGTCGGCGACGAGCCGCACGCACCCAGCACGAGCAGCGCGGGCAGGAAGCAGAATCCTCGCATCGATCGACCTCCGCGTGGAGGATCGACCCGGCGGGCTTCGCTGCTTTGGAAGTTATCGGGTCCGGGCCTGCCGGCTGACGGCCAGGGCCAGGCGTTCGAGGGCACGCTCGGGATCCGAATGTCCGGATTTCAGGGCGGCATCGAGCCGGACGGCCGTGTCGAACAGGCGGGCGCACCGTTCGGGTCCCATCGCACGGGCCGCCTGCTCGATCATGCGGGCGGACTCTCCCCAGAGTCTGAGCCCCTTGCTCGCCTGAGCGCTGGGGATGCGGTCGTCGATCGCGCGAGCCAGGACGCAGAGTTTGCGTGTCAGGTCCATGAGCGCGTAACTGACGAGGACGGGCGGGTGTCGGCTGATGGTCAAGGCTTCGCGCACGCCGCGCACGGCGTGGGCGGGGGGACTCGCCAGCACGCGAGCCTGCAGGTCCCAGACGACCTCCTCGCGGGATCTGGCCACGAGACGGTCGACCATCTCGCTCGTGATCGTGGGGGAGACACTCGCCAGTTTGGCCAGATGCCCGTCGAGTTCCTGCAGATCGGTGCCCAGACGGTCCAGCAGCATGCGGGCGGCGTCGGGCTCGATGGTGGCGCCGTGGGTGCTTCGGGCACGGGCCGGGATCCATCGCAGGGTGTCGGCGGGCGACAGCGCCTCGCAATGGACGATCGCCCCATGTTTCTCGATCAGGGCGTCGAGTTTGCCCTTGCGCCAGGTGTCGGCCAGCAGCGCGAGGGTGGCGGTTTCCGGGGGCTCGGCACAGAACCGCTCCATGACCCGTCGAGCCGCGTCGCCCGTGACGATGTCCTGGGCGCCGGCGACGATCACCAGTTTGTGGGGGCACAGGAGCCCCGCGGTTCGCGCCTCGTCGAGGACCTCGGCCAGATCACACTCGCCGGCACGGAAGCGAACGATCTGCACCTCACCGTGTGCCTTCTCGAGGCTCTCCTGGAGCGAACGCAGATGCTCGTCGCGGACGAGGGTTTCCTTGCCCACGAGGAGGACGACGCGCATCGACGGGTCGAGTTTCGGCGTGGCACGGGATGGTCTGCGGGCCACTGGTCAGGTCTCCTTGAACTCACGGGCGAGCATGCGATAGTAGAGACGATGAAGCACACTCTTGAAGCGATAGGTGCCCGGGGCGGGGCTTTCGATGACATCGAGGTCTTTCATCTTGCGGATGAAGTTGTCGAAGACTCTGATCTCCTCATCATCGAGCACATGCAAGACATCCTTTCGCCGGATTTCATCGCCCTGATCGATCGTCAGTTGAGCCAGTTTCACCAGGAGTGATCGGTAACGATCGCTGCGGATTGCATCTACCACCGTGGGCTGAAGATACTTCTGTCCGACGATGCGTGCGGCGTCGATGACACCTCTGTTGGCGTCGCGCATGTCCAGGTGATCATCGGTATCTGCCTTGAACGCAGCGTCTCCGATTTCCTGCAGCAGCGCCGGATACCCGCCGGCATAGTCGCAGAGCAGGTTGATCGCCTCGGGATCTGTCGAGACACCCGCACGCTCAAATGATGAGATGAGAAACCCGCACGCGTCCTCGCGCTGGATCAGCGATGTCTCAAGGATATAGAAGGGGCGATCAAGGCTCGGTTGGGCATCGACCAACTCTTGTCTGCGTTCGGGAATCCCGGCCAGGACCATGTGGAGAGGGAGCGGAGGATGGCGCAGGCTTGTCTGATCGATGAAACTCTTGAGCCAGTTCGCAAAATCGGTGCTGCCAGCAAGACCGTTGATGTCGTCGAAGACGATGAACATGCCTCTTCTGGCATTATCGAGGCGTTCAAGCAGCCGGTGCAGTTCATCCGGGAGGCGCATGGCGATCGCTCGGAGTTCGTCCGGCGTGGCCTGGAATCCGACACTGACGCCGAAGAGGCCGACCTCCTTGATGTGCCGACCGAAGATCTTGAGGATCTTCTCGAACCACGGGCGTTCCTGGCTACTGCGCGCGATCTCATCGAACAGTCGCCTGCATGCCTCCTCAATGGTAGACACACCGCCGAGGAACACATGGGCTGTGAGCATATCCAGATCGCGTTCGGCCTTGCGTGCCACGAGCGCACACAGTGAACTCTTGCCAGCTCCTCTTTCTCCGATGACGAAGGTGTTCATGAGCGTACCGGCCCGCGCCTGTTCGCAACGAGCGAGCAGGACCCGAACCTCATCCGCCTTTCCCGCGAATCGTTCAGGGGGAACCGGCACCCCCGGCGTGAATGGCGAGTAGTCTTTGGGCATGTCGGTGAGGATATCATCGCAACTGTCACGATGCTTGTGCTGACCGTCATCGAGGGGCCGGACGCGGGGCGTGTGTTCGAGTTGCCCGCCCACGAGCCGCAACTCATCGGCAGGTCGAGCGAGGCGTTGCCGCTCAGTGATAACACGGTCAGCCGGCGCCACGCCGAACTCACGCCCGATGGCGGCGAGTGGTGGATCCGCGATCTGGAGAGCCAGAACGGGACCTGGATCAACGGCGTGCGGATCCGCGAGCGGGTCCGCCTGCGCTCGGGCGATCTCATCCGCGTCGGCTCGACGCTCTTCGGATTCGGGACGATCGACCCGGCGCACGCCTCGCAGGTTCGCGTCGTGGGCGATGCGATCCTGGAGACGGAGTTCGAGCACACGCTGGCCAGCGACGAGGACTCGGTGATCCTCGCCGAGCCCGAGCCGTCGGCGGCGGCGGTGCATCACCTGCGCGTCATCTATCGCCTGACCTCGCTGATCGGCACGAGCACGGACCGGCGGGCGCTGCTGCACGCGGTCATGGACCTGGTCTTCAACGAGTTCAGCCCGGAGCGGGGCTTCATTCTGCTGCGTTCGCAGGCGACCGCCGGGCGCATGGAGCCTGCGGTCGTGCGTTACAAGCTCCCGCCGCGCGACGACAGCGAGGCGAAGATCCATGTCAGCCGCACGATCATCCAGCACTGCGTGTCCAGATGCGAGGGGGTGCTGAGCACGAACGCGATGAACGATCCGCGGTTTCAGGCGGGCGACAGCGTGCAGCGGTTCAAGATCCGCAGCGCCATCTGTTCTCCGATCCGTCACCGCGACCGCGTCTACGGGGCGATCTACATCGATTCCTCGATCGTCAACTTCTCGTTCACGCGTGAGCAACTCGCGCTCATGAACGCGATCGGGCTGCACACGGGTCTTGCGCTGGCGAACACGGAGCTGAGCGCCCAGAAGATCCAGGCCGAGCGTCTGGCGGCCATGGGCGAGACGGTCGCGAGTCTCAGCCACTCGATCAAGAACATCCTGCAAGGGCTGCGGGGCGGCGCGGACCTCGTCGAGATGGGGCTTGTGCGTCGCGATCTCGATGTGTCGAGCGAGGGCTGGACCATCCTCAAGCGCAACATCGATCGGATCGTCGGGCTGACCATGAACATGCTGACCTTCAGCAGGCCCAAGCAGCTCGAGATCGAGTTGACGCCCCTGAAGCGTCTCATCGAGGAGTGCGCTCAGCTGCTCGAGCCCGCGTGCAGCGAGAAGGACTGTGCGATGATCCTCGATCCGGATCCGGAGATGCCGCCGATCCCCGTCGATCCCAACCTGATGCACCAGGCGCTGATGAACCTGATGACCAACGCCGTCGAGGCGGTCGGAAGCAGCGGGGGGGTGGTCACGGTGCGCACGATCTACCATGTGCCGGACCCGCTGCTCCAGGCCCAGCCGCCCATGGCCGAGATCCAGGTGCGCGACAACGGCCCGGGCATTCCCGAGGACCGCCTGCGCTGGATCTTCGAGCCGTTCCGGACGACGAAGGGCACGCGCGGGACGGGGCTCGGGCTGGCGGTGACCCGCCGGATCGTCGAGGACCATCGCGGGCGCATCGAGGTCGAGTCCAGCGAGCACGCAGGAACGGTCTTCCGGATCATCCTGCCAGCGGACGCGGACAGCGAGCTGGATCCCGCGGCGACGGCCGAGAGCCGCGCCGCCGAGAAAGATCTGCTGGATCAGGCCTGAGGGCGTGTATCACGCGGCGCGCTTCTGTTCTTGGGCGTGGCTCCTGGCGACCATCTCGTCGTACTCGCTCAGGTCGATGCGCATGAATGGCTCGACCAGGCTCGGATCGAACTGGGAGCCGGCGCACCTGTGGATCTCGGCGAGCACATCCTCGCGTTTGAGCGCCGGTCGGTACGAGCGGTTCGAGCTCATGGCGTCGAAGGTGTCGCAGATGCCGATGATGCGGGCCATGAGCGGGATATCCTCGCCCGCGAGTCCCTGCGGATAGCCGCGTCCGTCCCATCGCTCGTGGTGATACAGCACGCCGGGGAGCACATCGCCGAGCATCGGGATCTCCTTGATGATGTTGTATCCGATGCCCGGATGCTGCTTGATCGCGTCGAACTCCTCGTCGGTCAGGCGTCCCTTCTTGCAGAGGATGGCCTCGGGCACGCCGATCTTGCCGACATCGTGGACGACGCCGGCGATATGGATGCGTTCGACCTGATCTTCCGGGAGTCCCATCTCGCGTGCCAGTCGTGCCGAGAGCATGGCGACGCGTTCGGAGTGTCCGCAGGTGTAGGGGTCCTTGGCGTCGATGGCGCTGGACAGCGCCCGCAGCGTGCCCAGGAACATCTGCTGCTGGGTCTCGTAGAGCGCGACATTCTCGAGAAACGGGCCGATGTAGCCGCTCGTGGCTTCCAGCAGGTGTGTGTCGTAGCTGCTGACCTGCGGGTCGCTTCCTCCCTTGTCGCCCGCGAGCAGGAACCCGGCGACGGTTCCCTTCCGAAGGATCGGCTGGGCGACGACCTGGGGCCCACCGTCGGGCTCGAACCCCTCGACATCGCTCAGGATGACGCGCATGGACGGATCATCGAGTCGGGCGACAAGCGAGCGGATCGCCTGCTCCAGCGCATCCTCGGTCATCAGGGGTGTGCCGACCGTGAAGAGGCGGTCGTGCACGAGGGGCGCCCGTGCCGGGTCATCCACAAAGAGGGCGCTCAGCCATGCGAAGTCCATCGCCTCGTGCAGGCGTGTCAGCGCCGTTTCGATGAACTGGGCCGGCTCGTTGGGCTCGTTCATCGAATGGCCCAGCGCATAGAGCAGGTCGATCGTCTCGTACGCGTTGCCGAGTTGGTCGGTGAACCCCGAGACGGTCTCGTCGAGGTCTCCGATCGCCTGGAGGTCGTTCACCATCCAGCGCATCATGTCGAAGACCCTGCGGGCGGTCGCCTTGTCGAAGGGGGCCGACGCGCGCAGGCAGCGCCTGGTCGCCGCCGGGTCGAGTTGCGCACTCCTGCAGGCATCGCGGAACAACTCGCTGTCGAACAGATCGGGTCCGAGGGCGAGGGCCACGATGTATCCGCCCAGCCGCTTGCGCCGTATCTCGGGCATCGCGAGCATCCAGCACCCGGGCGCGAGGTCGATCGGCTCGCTGGGCGTCTGACCCGCGATCTCCGCGATCGCCCGGCAGATGGCCTTGCGGATCGGATTGGCGTTGAGCCACAACCCGCGCAGGCCCTCGTCTCGGGGCTCACCCAGCACGACACCGGCCGGATTGCAGCGCCACACCGCGAGGTCCATGCGATCGCATCGCTCGGCGAGCATCGCGTAGGGATCGGGAGAATCACCCTGACAGCGATGACCGCTCATGCAGCGTCCCTCTTCTCGCCCTTGCTCTGTGCGAGCAGTTCCTGCACCCGCTCCACGAGCCGCCGGACGCTGAACGGCTTGCTCAGCATCTCCGTGATGCGTGCGTCGGCGATCTGCTCGTCCTCGAGGATGTACCCGCGGGCGGTCAGCATCAGGATGGGGATCTCGGCCGTCTGTGGGAGCCCTCGCAGGCGTGTCGCCAGTTCGATCCCGCTGAGATAGGGCATCTGCAGGTCCGTGACGATCAGGTCCGGAAACCACTCCTGACAGATCGCCCACGCCTCCTCGCCGTCCTGCGCCACACGGACCTCGTGCCCGAGGGACTCCAGGCGGCGCGAGACCAGATGTGTGATGTGCGCCTCGTCGTCTGCCAGGAGTACCCGTCGCCCATTCATGCTCAATCCCTCGGCGCGCGGTCAGGCCGCACCGAGGATCCATCGGCGCACATCTCCCCATGCTTGACCGACAGGCTCTCGAACGGGCCTCATGACTGGCGACAACACCCACAAGGGAAGCCCGCGAGGGTCCGAGAACACCCGCCTAACGGGCATTCGGCGGGCGATCGTCCGATGGGGGACACGCGAAGGCACGCACGAGCACACCCCGCCCTTCTACCTGCCGGATCGAAAGCCCCGCGCTCAGACGCTCGATGGCCCTGGACAGACGCCTCTCGATCTCGATGATGGTCCTGAGTCGCTCCATCGCGTGCCCTCCGTGCTGCGATGCCCAGACCATGCGAAACAGAATCCCCATCGACCACACACCCGCGGGACGGAATGGCAGACCAGATTCACTCTGTGCAGGATGCGCGGCGGCTCGGGCCACTCGCCCTATCGGACGCCCAGGGGCATCGGGCCGGCCCCGCAGGAGATCGCATCGAGCAGGAACCGCGTGTCGTTCATATCGATCAGCCCGTCGAGATTCGCATCGACCGGGTTCTGGAAGTGCGCCACGAGGTCGGCAAGCGTCAGATCGCCGTCGCCGTCGACATCCAGCGGATACGGCTCGTAGAGGATGGTGACCGTGGCGGTCTGGGAGTTGCCGTCGGGGCTGTCGACGCGGAATCGGATCGTGTCGCTGCCGCTGGCGCCGGCGTCCGGATCGAGGATGACATACCCCTCGTGATCACCCAGCAGCGTCGCCTGCGCGGGCCCCTCCAGAACGACCCAGCCCTGCTGATCCATCGGCGCGCTCGTCGTCACGGGCAGCGGCACGAGCACCGGCTCGTCCATCAGCACGGGCATCGTGTAGCCCCGGGCCTCGGGCACCATCGGCGTCGAGCCCGCAAAGTCGATGGACAACTCGATGGGCTCGCTGCGCACGACCGTGCCGTCATAGAGCAGGGCCTCGCCCTGCACGCGTGTGATCCCCGCTCCCAGCACGCTCCCGTGCACGCTCAGCGTGCCGCCGCACCCCTCGACACTGTCCAGCACGCGACCGTTCTGCACCAGGCGCACCTGCACCGCCCCGCGCACATCGGCGTGCACATCGAACGAGAAGAGCGTGCCGAGATCGCCCGCCGTCGTCTGGGCAGCGACGGAAACCTCCTGCCCCCGCCGGTCGACGATGAGCGGCGCTACGAAACTCCCCGCGGACTCGATCAGCGTCGAGTCGCTTCCGAGCAGACGCAACTCGTGCCAGCCGTCGCTCAACTGGCTCGTCAGCAGCACGAGCGGGAACCCATCGTCGATGTCCGCCACGCGCCTGCCGTCGATGAACAGCTGATAGCGCGACACCGTGGCGTCCGGGTGCGTGGTCGTGCCCACATAGTCGAGCACGACCGCATCCTCGCCGACCGGTTCCGTCGGCATGTTCGTGATGCTCACGCTGGGGATATGAGCGAAGGGGCGCGTCAGCGGGTCGCCGTACAGCAGCATCTGGAACGGCACGAACGCCACCGAGCGCAGCAGCGCCTCGCCCAGACTCAGCCCCTCGAAGTACTGGGCATGCACCTTGGGGTGCGGGAACTTCTGGGCGTAGTTGCACGGCTCCTCGACGGCCCCCCACGAGCCGGACGCCCCGTTGGCGATCCAGCGGCTCAGCTTCTCCTGGGCGCTGGTGTCGAAGGTCGCCGCGAAACTCGTCAGATGGTCGCAGATCGCCCCGGGCAGGATCGTGATGTCCGCGTTGTCCACGCCCGGCTCGGCGATCCCCGTCATGATCCCGAGACAGTCGTGCGAGCCCGCGGGGGGCAGGATTCCCATCAGGTGCACGGCCTGCCCGCCCAACGCCTGGATCGCGCTGACCGCCGCGTCGAACAGCCCGTCGCGAGGGTCGCTGCGTGCCGAGTCGTTCGTCTCCATGAAGTAGAAGGTGCCCGCGGGAAAGGTCCCGTCGACCGCGACCGAGCGATCGATCATCGCGATCAGGTCGTCGATCGTGTTGCCGCGCTCGCCCGTGTAGCCCAGCTGGGCGCCCAGCAGGTACCGACGGGCGCTGGGGCTGCCCGAAGGACGCCCGCCCAGATAACGCACCTCACTTGAGAACGCGCGAGCCTCGTTCGGGCTGAAATATCGGTTGCTCGTCGTGATCGGAAGCCCGCCCAGCACCTCGTCGGCGATGAACGACATCGTGTACGCGCCCGAGAGGCTGAACCGACGCACCGGGCTGCATCCGTCGTTGACCAGCCCCGGCGCACTGATGAAGAAGCGGTCGTCCGCCGAGACGACGACGAAGTCCACGCTGTCGGCGATCTCCCGGTGCGCCATCGTCCCCAGCAGGGCGGGGATGTTCTGATCACGAAACTCCTGAAAGTCGAACGCCCCGGGCTGCATGTACAGCACATGGCTGTCGGGAATGTTCCGCGCGTGCTTGTAATAGTTGCCCAGATACAGGCTGGTCGGGTTCGCCGGGTCGATGATCAGCAGCGTCCGCTCGGGGCTGCCTCCCGCGAGCGCGGGCGCCGCCATCATGCCCGCGATCATCGCGCCCGTCGCAGACCACGATCCCCTGCCACATCCACCTCGACGCATGGCGTGCTCCCAAGAAAGACTCCCCCAAGGCGCGAGTATACAGGAGACCGCCAGCACCCCAAAGCCCATGACCGCCCGCGACGCCCGAGAATGCGGCCCGACGGGGTCCTTTCCGATGGGCACTTGCACGCATCGTCCACGATCAGAAGTCGAGTCCTTCGACGCCGTCGCGCGTGTTGTGCAGGCGCATCCACCCGAGAACATTGATCTCATAGAGGGGATTGACCACGGGCTCGCTGGCGTGGGCGGGGTTGCGCTCCTGGGCGTGCGCGTCGGCAAAGAGCATGGGCGTGGGGTTCGAAAGAAACCCGCTCCAATCGTCGAGAGGTCGGGGCCTCAGGACGAACGCCATGGCGTGATCCCAGAGCATGACCTTCTTCGATGGGAACGCGACACCCCCGCCGGCGACGGGCGCAATCAGACGCTCGTCCGCACGCGCGGTCCCGCTCCAGAGGGAAGGCCGGGCCAGGAACGAGTTCGCATAGTGATAGTGCGACACGGGGGCTTGCCCTCGGTAGCGCGCGTTGCGTGCCGGATCGCTTCCCGGGCTGAAGAAGACCCGCCAGAAGGCATCCCAGGGCGTGTACGCGGGGGTCAGCAGGGGCCAGTGCGTGGCAAAGTCCCAGATGGGCATCGCGGACTTGAGCGACCCGCTCTCGTTGAGGCTGTAGTAGCGTCCGCCCTCGCCGAAGGGATAGACCCCGAAGTCCGAGACATAGGCGCCGAAGGCGATCCCGATCTGCCCGAGATGACGCATGCTCTGGACGGCCCGCGCCCGCTCGCGAGCCCCCGCAAGGGGCGGCAGGGCAAGCCCGATGATCGCAAAGATGACTCCAAGAACCACGAGCACTTCCACCAGCGAGAACGCACGCCGCCGGTGGGGGAGACACACCGTTGTCAAGCAGTCGTCGTGCCCGTTCATCGATCTTCAAGCCGTCCGTTGAATCCGGCGTGTTCTCTATAACGGAGGGGTAAGCAAGAACGAATCATATCCATATGTACTTATCTTTGTCGGAAGCCACCGCGACACCCTGGGAACCCATGTCATCCACACTCCGAGCAGGACTGTGGACGCACGACCATCGTATTCTTGACGAACGGGCAAGACGATCTCGTAGGTTTCGCCAATGACCGCGTATGAACCATCCTCGTGCTGTTCGACGACTCCGGACGGATCCGGGTATCTTCCTCGCATGAATCCCTGGGATTCCTCTGGAGCAAGCGGCTGCGCCGGCCGCAGGTCATCACGCCGGCGAACAAGGATCTGCTCAACGGAGACCGGCTGGAATCGAAACGCGCCGAGCATCTTCTCACTAAACGCGATCGCGTCCGAGGCTCGCTCGGGGTTCTTCTCGGGACCGGTGGGCACGCCGCCGCGCGACTCATAGAACGCGATCCACTTCTCCCTGGACCCTTCCAGCACATACTCGAACCAATCCTGAGCATCTCGGGCAAGGGCGTCTGCGCGATGTGGGGCGAGTCCCTGATTCTCGCATTCATTCAAGACACGCCCCGCGATCGCATCCAATACATCCGGCAGCGTGTCTGCATCGACCGGATCGCCAAGTACAACAGAATCTATATAAAAAGATGACGAGTCTTCAGGTGCCGAATCCGCATCGTCTGCCGCACTGGAACCCCGAACGGCAGGCGGGGGGCGGCTCGATCCCAGGCCACGCCACAAGAGCAGTCCCCCAATGAAAAGGATGAGAATGCCGCAGAATAAGGACGCACGCTTCCATGTCATCATCGCACTCCCGATGCGGCAGATCAGGGCTCCGCCGTGCAGTTGTCATCGTATGGCACGGCGTTCCCGGCACAGGCACAAACGCACTTCACATTCACCACATTGCCATTTGAATCACAGACTTTGAGGCAGTACTTATATCGGGCATACCCCGGACACGAGGGCGGCGTCGCATCGAAGCACACGCCGAAATGGTACCACCTGCAATAGGTGGCACAAGTCGTAGAACTGACCGTGCATGACACCGTCTTCGTCGTCCCGTTCCAGAGGGTCACGGTACACGATTCCGGCCCCCACTCTCCCGGATCGGGCTGCGCCAGGAGTTGATGTGTCAGTGCGATCGTGATGAGGGCGGCGGCCCCGAAGACGACGCGGATGTGGCCTCTCGTCATGGCGAATCTCCTTTGTTGAGCCGAGATCGTGTGCAACGGAATCGGATGGGCAGTCCCAGTGCGACTGCCGCACCGAGCACGAGCAGACCGTTTCTGACGAGCGATGCGATCAACGCGCCCTTGCGCGACACCCCCGCGAGCACCGGCGCAACCCCGCACCCGCACGCCACGGGCGCGTCCAGCACCAGCAGACGCCACAGGAAGAGGCTGTAGATGGAAAGAAGCACGATCGAGCCCAGCAGCGCCGCACGACGCCCAAGCCCCAGGATCAGCGCACTGCCCAGGGCCCACTCAAGCAGGACGACGACATGGAGCACCCACCATGCGCGCCCGTAGGTGAGCCCGAGGCCCCAACTCATGGCGATGATCGGCTCGCGTGCATCCGAAGCCTTGTGCAGCGCCGACCATGCCCACACGACACCCAACACCAGGCAGAGCGCCAGTTCGAGCGCGCCCCAAAGGCGTAGACTCCGACCGGTCTGCCGGTCTGCCGGCTAGCCCTGACGCGACGCCGCCCATGCCGCCCAGATTATCAGAACTCGGGAAGAGACGCAAGCAAAAACACGAAAAGCCTGGAAGAATTCCACCCATTCCATGCGAGGCCCACACAAAGCCCTATCATGCTGTCCATGTCGATGAGGAGAACCCCATGCCCGATCTGACCATCGATGTCCGCGAGGTGCTCGGCCCGGACGCCGACGACCTGCTCTCCTACGAGTCACGCACCATCAGCAAGACCGCACTCACCCTCCCCGGCCCGGACTTCGTCGATCGCTCCTTCGCCAAGAGCGACCGCAACCTCACCACCCTCCGCAACTTCCAGACCATCCTCAACACCGGACGACTCGCCGGGACGGGCTATGTCTCGATTCTCCCGGTGGACCAGGGCGTCGAGCACTCCGCCGGGGCCTCCTTCGCACCCAACCCCGACTACTTCGACCCCGACAAGATCTGTGAACTCGCTTACGAGGGCGGGTGCAACGCCGTCGCCAGCACCTTCGGCGTCCTCGGCGCCGTCGCCCGCAAGTGGGCACACAAGATCCCCTTCCTCGTCAAGTTCAACCACAACGAACTGCTCACATACCCCAACACCTACAACCAGATCCCCTTCGGCACCATCCGCCAGTGCTTCGAGATGGGCGCCGTCGCCGTCGGTGCAACCATCTACTTCGGCAGCCCCGAATCCAACGACCAGATCCAGTATGTCGCCGACATGTTCGCCGAGGCGCACCAGTACGGCATGGTCACCGTCCTCTGGTGCTACCTCCGCAACAACGCCTTCAAGGTCGATGGCGTCGACTACCACGCCGCCGCCGACCTCACCGGACAGGCCAACCACCTCGGCGCCACCATCCAGGCCGACATCATCAAGCAGAAACTCCCCACCAACAACGGCGGATACAAGGCCCTCAACACGGGCGACTCCTCCTACGGCAAGTTCCGCACCGAGGTCTACACCAAACTCGCCGGCTCGGACGAGAACGGCCGCGGCGGACACCCCATCGACCTCTGCCGATACCAGGTCGTCAACAACTACATGGGACGCGTCCCGCTGATCAACTCCGGCGGGGCCAGCAGCGGCGCAGGAGACCTCGCCGAGGCCGTCCGCACCGCCGTCATCAACAAACGCGCAGGAGGCATGGGCCTCATCTCCGGCAGAAAGGCCTTCCAGCGACCCATGAAGGACGGCGTCGCACTCCTGCACGCCATCCAGGATGTCTACCTCGACACATCCATCACCGTCGCGTGAATCCGCTCCATGCTTGCTCGATCAGGGCGGCGTCGCCCGGTGCGGGCAACCACTCGCTCGGTGATCGTCTCCCATCTATCAGTGTCCATTGATCAGGGCGGCGTCGCCCGGTGCGGGCTCGCTCGACCTCCTCCGGCTCCATGTGCACGAGGCAACGGTACGGACCGTACGGCTCCGAGCCGTAGCCG
>WGEO01000208.1 GCA_015492715.1 Phycisphaerales bacterium
TCGCAGGGCTGAGCCACTTCGATGTCGCAGGCAGCAACGGCTTCGGGGTGCTCGGAGATGCCGACGGCGGCGCCAAGGCCGGTGTCATCGCCAGCATCGAGTCCGGCAGCGAGATCACCAGCGAGATCGTGATCTACAACTCGCGCAACACCCCCGCGACCGTGGACCTCAACGGGCAGTACATTCGGGCGGACCTGCCCGACCTGGCCCGCAGATTCCAGGTGCCCGCCAAGTCCTCGATCGTTCTCAGCGGCGCGGACCTCGGCCTCATCGAGAATCAGCCCATCGGGCTCACATTCACCGCCAACCGGAAGATCTCGGTGGTCTCCAGTGAGGTCCAGAAGGGCGACGCCAACGGCACCACGGCTCCGAGCGAGGTCGGGCGTGAGTTCTTCTTCGGCGATGCGTTCGTCGGACGCAAGGCCGCCGGCACCAAATACTTCGAAACACTCAACTTCTACAACCCGGCATCTCAGAACATCGATATCGAGATCGAACTGTTCTACCTCAACGGCACGACCGACACCGCCACGGTCACGGTCGAAGGCGGCGGCTTCGCAGAGTTCGCCCTCCACGAGTTCGAACAGTCCCTCCAGAATCCGGACCGCACCAACTTCTTCAGCATCCGCACGAGTTCGGCCTCACCCTATGTCGTCGAACTAACCCACTACGACCTCTTCCTGGGCGGCGGCTGGACCATGGGCGGCGCCCCCTTCGGACTCCTCAACCCCATCGATCGGATCATCTGAGAACCGTCCCAAGGCCGGCATGCAGCGGGGCCCCGCCAGAGGGCCCCGCTTTTTCATGGCCACCGCGCGAGGCAACGGGAAACAACACGCGTCTGCCGGGCGTTGTATCCTGAACTCGGAGGGCACATGACTCGCTGCAGGCTCGGATGGATCTGGGGACTGATCGGAGTGCTGGCGACGCTGGGCAGCGGGCAGGAGAACCCGACATTGCCCGCGCTGCCTGTTACGCCGCCAGATGAGCCCGCCAAGGCCTCCCTGATCAGCCAGCACGAGGGGCTGATCCCCGGACAGGCTGCCCTGCTGGGCGTTCGGTTCCAGTTGGCCTCGGGCTGGCACATCTACTGGGACGGGCTCAACGACAGCGGCCTGCCCCCGATGTTCTCCTGGACCCTGCCCGAGGGCTATGAGGTCGGCCCCGTGATGTGGCCCGCCCCGCACCGATACATCCTGGGAGATCGCGATCTTCTGGATCATGTGCTCGAAGGCGATGTCCTTGCCGTCGTCCCGATCAGAGTTCCGGATCGGGCGAAGCCGGGGGATCGTGTCCGGATCCGTGTGCGGGCCGACTGGCTCGTCTGCCAAGCCGCGTGTATTCCCGGCAGGGCGAACCTCTCCATCGACCTGCCTGTGCTGACCGACACCACACAGAACCCGGAAAGCCGCTGGGCTCACCTCTTTCAGGAAGCGCTCAAGCGGGTCCCACGAGCATGGTCGCCCGCAAGCGGGATCGCACTCTCATGGTCCGGCAGGACGCTCGAAGTGCATGGCGAGCGCGGATCGCACATGGAGTTCTATCCCCATGCCGACAGCGCTCCCCTCGCCGACCGCTTCGACAGCACCGTCAGCGATTCCGGAACGCTTCGATTGACGGTGGAAGATGGCGATCGTCTCATCGGCGTGCTGCGCGTTCATCCGCCCGGGGAACGAAGCCGGCAGATCCTGGGCCTGAATCTTCCCATCGGGAGCACCCGGCAGGCCCCGGACACGAATCGATTTGGATGGCTGGATCCGGAAGGGAAACTGAATCCCATGGCCGACACGGGTGGTACACCCTAGTCGTGCGGTGGATCATGCACGCGCCCCGCGTCGGGACGGGTATGTGACGAACTGGTTCGAAGCATCATAGGAACAGGAGCATCAGATGAAACGGGCGAACAGACTGTTGGCGGTCCTCGCGCTCGGCATCTCGTCGCTGGCGCTCGCCGCCGCCCCACCACCCGCGCCGGGTGCGGCCCAAAACCGGGACGGGTTCGATGTCGGCCAGAAAGTCCAGCCGTTCGTGCTGCGTGATACGGAGGGCAAGGAGCACGATCTCCAGAAGTATCTGGATGAGGGCAAGGTGGTCGTGCTGGAGTGGTTCAATCCGGACTGTCCGTTCGTGAAGATGCACCATACGGGCGAGCGGAACATGTCCCGCACCTATGCGTTTGCGCGTGAGCACGGCGTCGTCTGGCTGGCGATCAACTCCGGCGCCCCGGGCAAGCAGGGTGCCGGCCTCGATCGCAACAGACGAGCCAAGGAGGAGTACAAGATTGCCTATCCGATCCTGCTCGACGAGAGCGGCAAGGTCGGCAGGATGTTCGGCGCCAAGACCACGCCGGACATGCGGATCATCTCCAAGGATGGCATTCTGGTGTACCGGGGTGCGATCGACAACGGCGGCACCCGCGAGGGACGACGCCTGCCCATGGCTGAGCGGACGAACTATGTGATCGAGGCGCTGAAGGCTCACCTCGCAGGTGAGACCGTGAAACAGGCCAAGACGCGTCCCTACGGGTGCAGCGTCAAGTACTGAGTGTCCATCTTCCCTTCTCCGACGACCCATGCGGAAGCCCGCAGATCCACGATGCGGGCTTCTTTTCCCCTTGCACTGCGCGACCCGTGCCCCGGATGGTGCGAACGCCGGCGTCGAGCCCTTCCACGAGGCGATAGGATCCCCCCATGAGCAATCTTCTGGGCACCCTCGCCACGCTCCTCGACCTGGGCCTGGTCATCCTCGGTTTCGGCCTGATCATCCTGATCCACGAGCTGGGCCATTTCATCGCGGCTCGCTGGGCGGGCATCCGTGTGCTCGCCTTCGCCATCGGATTTGGGCCGGCGGCCTTCAGCTATCGCAAGGGCATGGGCTGGCGTCGCGGCTCCAGCGAGAGCGAATATCTCCGCCTGGTTCAGGAGGGAAAGGATGGAGATATCAGCCCGACGGAGTATCGCCTGAACTGGCTCCCGCTGGGCGGCTATGTCAAGATGCTGGGACAGGAGGACCTGAATCCCGAGGCGGTCTCCGATGCCCCCGACAGTTACCAGAACACGGCTCCCTGGAAACGGATGATCGTGATCAGCGCGGGCGTCGTCGCCAATATCGTCACGGCTGCCCTGCTGTTCATGCTCGTCTATACCGTGGGCATCGAGACCGAGCCGGCGAAGGTCGGGGGGGTGGTCTTGGATTCACCTGCAGCCGCCGCCGTGCCCGTCAATGGGAAAGACTTGGGGATCAGCGAGCCCGGTCTCAAGGCGGGCGATGCGATCCTCACGATCAACGGCGAGCGGGCGCGCAGTTTCAACGATCTGGTGCTCGCCGTCGCCATGGCCCGCCGGGGACAGACCGTTCGGCTCGAAGTCCAACGCGAGGGCGTTGCCCGCCCCCTCGTATTCGAGATCACGCCGGAGGTTGGGGCGCTGACAGGGCTGCTGGAAATCGGCGTCGAGCCCGCACGAACCGCCCGGATCGTGGACTTCAAGCGACGGGATCAGCGCGAGCAGTTTGCAGAAGCCCTCCGTCGGGTCGGTCTGGATGGTGTTGAACCGGGCATGCAACTGATCGCAATCGACGGCGTCGGCCCCGTGGAATCCGCCGAGCAGGTTGCCGAGGCGATCCGCTCATCGGACGGCAGACCCGTGACGCTGACATTCAGCGATGGCACCCGTGAGGTACAGAAGATCATCGAGCCTGTGCCCGAACTGGAACTGGCGTTTCTGGACCCGCCGGATGCCCCCTCTCGACGGGTGGAAGAGCACCTTGCAGGGCTTCGCCCGCTCATGAAGGTGCGAGAGGCCGAGGAACGCGCCCGCGCCCAGGGCCTGCGAGACGGGGATATCTTTGTTCGGATCGGAAGTATCGAGTATCCGAGCCCCGGCGAGGGCATGCGTGAGATCCGCACGCACGCGGGCAAGACGCTGCCGATCAGCGTTCTGCGGAAATCGCCGGATGGCAACCTCCAGCGTGTCGACCTCGAGGTGCGCGTCTCGGGCGGCAGGACGCCCCGAATCGGTTTCATCTCCGACAGCACCGCGCTGGATGCCCCACTCCTCGCGAGTGTGCCGGAGGCTCTCTGGCCCGTCGATCAGCCCGATGAGGCCGTGCGCCCATCGTCGGCGGATCTGGGCATCCTGCCGGGCTCGAGCGTCCGCACCATCAACGGCATGGCCGTCGATTCCTTCGCCGACATCCGCCGGGCACTCCGGGAGGCGACTAGAACGGCCCTGGACATCCACAGCCCGCGGGTGAGTGTCACCATCGAACTGGCCCTGCCCGGACCCGTCCAAGACGACGGCTCGATGCCCGCGGACATCGAGCGATGGGACCTCAGCGAGCGCGAGATCAGGGCCCTGCACGCGCTGAGTTGGCGTCCTGAGTTCGGGCTTGGCGTCTTCGAACTCGAACAGATCCGATTGAAGGCGGAAAATCCCATCCAGGCCATATCGCTGGGGCTGCACGAAACGAAGCGGGTCATGCTGACAACCTATCTCACCTTCGCCCGCCTGTTCGAGGGTACGGTCAGGATCGAGCACCTCAAGGGACCCGTGGGAATCGCCCACCTCGGCACACGGATCGCCGAGCGCGGCTTCATCTGGCTCCTGTTCTTTCTTGCTCTCGTCAGCGTGAATCTTGCGGTGATCAACTTCCTCCCGCTGCCCATCGTCGACGGCGGGCAGTTCCTCATGATCGTCTATGAGCAGATCACCGGACGCCCCGTCCCAATCCCGATCCAGAACGCACTGACGCTTGCCGGTCTGGCTTTGATCGCCACCGTGTTCCTCATCGTGACCTACAACGACATCGTCGGGTTGTTCTCGGGCTGATGGGTGCGTACCTGCTGTTGCCGGCTGTCGGGCTGATCCTCGCGTGGCTGCTCGCCGTGCTCTATACGGCGTGGGTGCTCACCCATCCTCCCCGCAAGACCTTCGCCAGCGCCGTCGCTCGGAACATTCCCAGCGATCCCTCCAGGCTCAGCCCGCCCCGGCGTTACGAATGCTGGTCGGTGCGCACCCGGGACATGGACCTCCCGGTCTGGGATATCACGGGCGACGATCCCGATGGGCCGATCCTCGTCCTCGTCCACGGTTGGGGGGACTCACGCATCGGTGCCCTGCCCCGACTCGAGGCCCTGGCTCCCCATGTCTCGCGTGTCGTCGCTCTGGATCTGCCCGGGCACGGCGAGGCCCCGGGCCGGTGTGCCCTCGGCACGCATGAAGTCGACGACCTGCACGCACTTCTCGATCAGATCGCCCTCCCACCCGAGTGCATCGTCCTGATGGGCTGGTCCATGGGAGCCGGAATTGCGATCGAGCTCGGGGCTCGATGCCCGGGCCTGCGTGGGATCATCGCCGAGGCCCCCTACCGCCTTGCCCAGACGCCGGCACGCAATGTCCTTCGGCAGGCCCGCCTGCCTTGGCGATTGAACCTGACACCTGCGTTCTGGTTGCTCAATGCCGTCCTGCGAGGCCGCCTGCGTGATGCACGCTTCGATCGTGCACGCCACGCCCGCCAACTCCGCTGCCCTCTGCTGGTACTCCACGGCGAACTGGACGAGGTCTGCCCCATCGAGGACGGGCGGGACATAGCCGAGGCCGCCCCGCAGGGGACCCTCGCACGGATTGCGCTGGGAGATCACAACGGGCTCTGGACCAAGGATTCGACGCAACCCTTGTGTATCCGCGAGGTCCGCCGGTTCCTCGACGAGGTCGACCCGCGAGGGCGTGATACGACTCCTCAAGCCGAATGCCCCCCGCACCCGTAGAATCATCCATGACTGCCCCGACCGTCGATCGCGTCATGGCCGACCAGCGGGCGGCTTCGTTTCGCACGCGGTCCATCAAGACGACGACGAAACGGACTCTGCTTCGTCTGGCGCTTGCCATGGTGGATCTGACCACGCTCGAGGGCAAGGACTCGCCGGGCAAGGTGCGGGCACTGTGTGCCAAGGCGGTCCGCCCCATGCCCGATGACCAGCGCGTCCTGGGCGAGCGCCTGCCGCCCGTCGCTGCGGTCTGTGTCTACCCGACCCTGGTCCCCGTCGCACGCGAAGCCATCGATCGCCTCCAGGATGACCTCCCGCGCGAGCGACGCGTCCGTGTGGCATCCGTCGCCACGGGCTTTCCCAGCGGGCAGTATCCGCTGGATGTCCGCCTGCGCGATGTCCGCGAGGCGGTCGCGGCCGGTGCCGACGAGATCGACATGGTCATCAATCGCGGCGCGTTCCTCGCAGGCCACTCCGACGAGGTGGGCGACGAGATCCGACGGGTCGTCGACGCCTGCGGCGAGGCCCATCTGAAGGTCATCCTCGAGACGGGAGAACTGGAAACCTACGACAACATCCGCCAGGCAAGCGACCTGGCCATCTCCTGCATCCGTGAGGGCGACTTCATCAAGACGAGCACGGGCAAGGTCTCGCCCGCCGCGACGATGGGAGTCACGCTCGTCATGCTGGAGTCCATCCGTGATGCGCACCTGCGCGACTCGCGCGTGATCGGCATGAAGCCCGCCGGCGGCATCCGCGACGCCAAGACCGCCCTGCACTACCTCGTCATGGTCGGCGAGACGCTGGGGCGTTCCTGGCTGACGCCGGCCCGCTTTCGATTCGGCGCATCCAGCCTCGTCAACGACCTGCTCCGTCAGATCGTTCGACAGGAAGTGGGTGTCTATCCCGCCTCGTATGACTTTGCAGAGGCATGACCCGTCCGCTCGGAGGATCGGCCCGTGAAATCGGATGACACAGCGTTGGCAACAGGATCCCGAGAGACGGTCCACGCGGGTCCGGGCGATCTGCCCGTCAACGAGTTATATCTGGAATACGCCCCCGCGCCGGAAACCGCTCCCGTCGAGATCCTCCCCCGCTATGGCCACTTCATCGACGGCGCATTCGTCGAGCCCGCCGATGGAAAGTACTTCGAGACGATCAACCCGGCCACGGAACAGGTCCTCAGCGAGGTGGCTCTCGGAACAGAGCCCGATGTGGATCGCGCTGTGCAAGCCGCCCGACGGGCACTGTCCGCCTGGCGATCGCTCTCCGGCGGAGAACGGGGCAAGTACCTCTACCGCATCGCCCGCCGGATGCAGGAGCGGGCCCGCGAACTTGCCGTGCTGGAGTCCATGGACGGCGGCAAGCCGATCAAGGAGTCACGCGATGTGGACATCCCGCTCGCAGCGGCTCATTTCTTCTACCACGCCGGATGGGCAGACAAGCTCCGCTATGCGATCCCCGGCCTCAGAAGCGAGCCGGAGCCGCTGGGTGTCTGCGCCCAGATCATCCCGTGGAACTTCCCGCTGCTGATGGCCGCATGGAAACTCGCCCCGGCTCTGGCCTGCGGCAATACCTGCGTCCTCAAGCCCGCCGAGACCACACCCCTGACCGCTCTCCGCCTCGCCGAGATCTTTCAGGAGGTCGGCCTGCCGGCGGGCGTCGTCAATATCGTCACCGGCGACGGCTCGACGGGCAGGGCACTGGCAGAGCACCCGGACATCGACAAGATCGCATTCACGGGCTCGACGCAGGTGGGCAAGCAGATCGCACGCAGTGTCGCCGCACGCGCCAGGCCCATCCCTCTGACGCTGGAACTCGGCGGCAAGAGCCCGAACATCATCTTCGAGGACGCCAGCATCGATCAGGCGATCGAGGGCATCATCAGCGGCATCTACTTCAATCAGGGGCATGTCTGCTGCGCAGGAAGCCGCCTGCTCGTGCAGGAATCCATCCATGATGAAGTCCTGACGAAACTCCGCCTGCGCATGGAATCCCTGCGTGTTGGCGATCCGCTCGACAAGAACACCGACATCGGCGCGATCAACTCCAAGACGCAGCACGAGACGATCACCCGCTACCTCACGCTCGGCGTGCGCGAGGGGGCGCCGCTCCATGTCGCCGGGTGCAACGGAACCAACGACCGCGATGCACTGCTCGAGCATGCCCTCTCGTGCGCACCACGGGGGTATTGGTGCCGACCGTGCTTCTTCAGCGAGGTCGAGCCCAGCCAGACCATCGCCCGCGAGGAGATCTTCGGCCCCGTCCTCAGCGTCATGACCTTCCGCACGCCCGACGAGGCGATCCAGCGGGCAAACAACACACCCTACGGCCTCGCCGCCGGCGTCTGGACCGACAAGGGGTCCAAGATCTTCGAGATCGCCCGCAGACTGCGGGCAGGCGTCATCTGGTGCAACACCTACAACAGGTTCGATCCGTCCAGCCCCTTCGGCGGCTACAAGGAATCCGGCTTCGGGCGCGAGGGCGGCGTCCACGGACTGCACGCCTATCTCCGATTGCCCACAGGAGCTCCGCAATGAGTCGCCTGTCCGTTGCCAAGACCTACAAGCTGTTTATCGCCGGCGCGTTTTCACGCACGGAAAGCGGACGATCCCTGAAGATCGACGCCCCGGATGGTCCCGTCCATCTCTGTCGAGCCAGCCGCAAGGACCTTCGCAATGCTGTGGAAGCCGCTCGCAAGGCCCAGCCATCTTGGGCAGACGCCAACGCCTTCCTGCGAAGTCAGATCTTCTACCGCCTCGCCGAGATGATGGAAGGAAAACGCGACGAACTCATCGCCTCGATCCGCTGCGAATCTGAACCGCCGTCGCGCGACGAAGCATGCCGAGAGGTCGAGGCGAGTATCGACCGTGTCGTGCACTACGCCGGCTGGTGCGACAAATATCCGCAGGTCGTCGGCTGTGCCAATCCCGTCAGCGGTCCCTACCACAACTTCACGATTCCCGAGCCCGTCGGTGTGGTCGCCCTGGTCTGCCCGGACGCCCGTCCGCTGCTGGGGCTTGTCTCGCTCCTTGCCCCAGCCATCTGCACGGGCAACGCTGTCGTGACGCTTGCGAGCGAACGCAACGGCGTGCCCGCATGTGTGCTCGCCGAGGCCGCGGCGACGAGTGATCTGCCCGCCGGCGTGCTCAACATCCTCACGGGCCTGCACGAGGAACTGCTGCCGCACCTTGCGCCGCACCGCGAGGTGGGAGCGATCACGGCGCTCAACCCGACACCACAGTACACCCGCACTCTCCGCGAGGGGGTCGCCGAAAACCTCAAGCGGGTCACGATCTTCGACGCGGACCCGATGAGCCCTGACGCCCAGGGACCGGAGTGGATCAGCGCAACCGTCGACCACAAGACGCTCTGGCACCCGAGCGCCACCTGACCGAACACGGAGAGGCTCATGAGCATCGTCCTTGCATGGCTCGTCGCCACCTGTGCGGGCATTCTGCTCCTTGCACTCCTGCTCGCCCGGACGCGTCGTCTGGCGGGAGATCGCATCGCCGACGCCCTCTGCCGGGCCCCTGCTCTCGACCTGACCGTCTCCCTGCTGACCTGGGCGCCCTGGGCGACCGCCGCCATCACGGGAGGATGGCAGGCTCTGGCAGGAACACTCGCCGGACAGGCTCTGGCGCTGATTCTGTGGACTCGCTCGCACGAACTGATCCACCGTCGGTCCGCCGGCGGCCCACGCATCGTCAAGGCGCTCAACCGTCTGGTCGGACCGATTCGAAACCACGCCGCACTCTGGCTGACGCTCCTTGCCCTGCCCGTGTTCTGGGCGATCCGATTCGCCGAAATCCTCGTGTATCCCCTGCTCGTCTGGCTGCTGGACTTTCCGCGTTACCGCCAGGGCGACTGGGTCAATGTCAGCCGCCAGAAGTTCGAGGGACTCGTCGGACACGACCTGATCTGGTGCCTCTACTGCGACTGGATGACGGGGGTCTACGCGCTCGGCGGGGAGATGCTCCGCAATGTCGAGTCCTTCTGGTGCCCCATCCGCTTCGACGATCAGAAGAAGTGCGAGAACTGCCGGCTCGACTTCCCGGATATCGAGACGGCGTGGGTCAGGTCCGATGGTTCCATGCGGGAAGTCCACGACCTCCTGCTCAGGCATTACGCAAAGAGGCCCAGAGCCTGGTTCGGCGCAACGACGCCACTGACGATCAACCGCGAGCCTCCGCCCGAACCACACGCGTCCGACAACGCGCATGAGACCTGAGGCGATCGCCTGCTAGACCTGCTCGAGGAATCGAATGTCGTTCTCGAACAGCATCCGGATGTCGGGAATGCCGTACTTGCCCATCGCCAGGCGTTCGATGCCGAATCCGAAGGCGAATCCGGTCCAGACCTCCGGGTCGATCCCGCATGCCGTCAGGACATTCGGATCGACCATCCCGCACCCGCCCAGTTCGATCCAGTCCGGCTCGCTGCCGGGAGCCAGGGCGATCTTCATGTCGAACTCGGCGCTGGGCTCGGTGAACGGGAAGAAACTGGGGCGCAGGCGCACCTCCGCGTCATCGCCAAAGTATGCCCTCGCAAAGTGCAGGAGGGTGCTCTTGAGATCCGCCATCGTCACATCGCGGTCGATGTAAAGCCCCTCGAGCTGGTGGAACATGAACGAGTGCGTCGCATCGACGGTGTCCGGGCGGTACACCCTGCCGGGGCTGATGATCTTGATGGGCGGCTCTCCCCCGCTGCCCAAGACGCGTTCCATCACCCGGATCTGCACGGTGCTCGTCTGGCTCCGCAGCATGCGGGGACGAGGATGCGTAGCCGGGTCATCGACATAGAAGTTGTCGATCGGATCACGAGCCGGATGATCCGCGGGGATATTGAGCTTGACGAAGTTGTGCTCATCATCCTCGAGCTCCGGTCCTTCCGCGACCTCGAAGCCCATTCTCGCAAACACATCCACGAGTTCTGCCCGTACGCGGGTCAGGATGTGCGACCGCCCGAGGTTACGGGTCTCGACGATGCCCGGCTCGGTCGGATCCAGGCGGGGGCCCTGTGGCTGTCCGCCGCCTTCTCCCAACGCCGCCTTCTTCTGCTTGAACGCACCTTCGAGGCGCTGCTTGACCTCGTTGAGCCGCTTGCCGACCTCGGGCTTGTCCTCCTTGGGAACATCCTTGAGCATCGGCATCGCCTGCCGAAGACGCCCCTTGCTGCCGAGGAACGCGATTCGCCAAGCCTCGAGCTGGCGGGCATCCTGCACGCCCTCGAGTTGCTCCAGCCCCTCCGACTCCAACTGATCGAGCATCTGCCTCATAGGACGCGATCCTAGAACCTCTGGACGCGGCGTGCTGGAGAGATCATGCCTATGCAAAGCGGGCTGGCCCATTGTGGACCAGCCCGTGAGCATGCTTCATGGCCGGCGTCGGCTCACCCCTCGCCGGAGGGTGCCTCACCTGCCTCGATCGGGGTGTCGGCCTCGTCGCTCGCAGCCGGGGCAGGGGCCGCCGCCTGCTGGGCCTGACGCTCCTTGCGCAAACGGGCTGCGTATGCCGTGCGGTTGTCGGCCTGTCGACGCCTGCGCGAGGGGTTGCCGCCGATCTCGGGCCCCTCCTCTGCCCCGACGAACTGGATCACGCACAGCTCACCGGCATCCCCAAGTCGACGAGCACCGATGCGCACGATACGGGTGTATCCGCCCGGACGGTCCGCAAAGCGGGGCGCGACATTATCGAAGATGTGCTTGACCAGCTTCGGCGCCTTGCGCAACTCGCCGTAGCGGTTCCGCTCGACCTCGTCGGACTCAGGCACATCGAAGAACTGGGCAGCCCGATCCCGAAGCTCGTTGATGCGCTCGACCTCATCGGGGCTGGCCCCCTTGGGCACATGGAGCCAGGCAAACGCCCGTCTGTCCCGCCCGAGCATCGCGATCACCTGGCGCCGGGCATGCAGATCGCCCCGCTTGGCCTTCGTGATGATCTTCTCCACAAACGGCTGGAGGGCCTTGGCCTTGGGCACGGTCGTCACGATCTGTCCATGCTCGAAGAGGCTCGCCGCCATATTGCGGAGCATCGCCTGACGATGAGCGGTGGTCCTGTTCAGTTTGTAGCCGGCCTTGCGGTGACGCATGGCTCGTCTCCTTTCAGACCCCTCCAACTGCGAGGGGTTACGATTCTAGCCCGCGATGAGGCTCTCAGGCCGTCTGCGGCACGGTGTATCCCTCGGGCAACTCCATTCCCAGTTCCAGCCCGATGTCCTGCAGTTTGCGCTTGACCTCCCGCAGGCTGGTACGACCGAACGAGCGGAGTTTGAGCAGTTCCGACTCGCTCATGGTCACCAACTGCGCCACGGTGTCGATGCGAGCGGACTCGAGGCAGTTGCTGGCCCGCACGGACAGATCCAGTTCGCTGATGGGCATGTTGAGCTTGCGGATGAGTTCCTCGTCGACGCCCGCCGCCGCCGCCGCCGCCTCGCTGACACGCTCCTCGCCGAGCTCGGCGTACTGCACGAACGGGTTGAGGTGCTTGCGGAGGATCTTGGCGGCCTCAACCAGCGCCATGTCGGGCGTGACCGTGCCGTTGGTCCAGATCTCCATGGTCAGCTTGTCGTAGTTCGTGCGCTGTCCGACGCGTGTGTTCTCGACCTTGTAGCGCACACGCTGAACGGGTGAATAGATGGCATCCAGCGGGATGACACCGATCTCCTGCTCGTCGCTCTGCTCGTTCAGACGCTCCTGGGCCGGGACATATCCGCGTCCCTTCTCGACCGTGAACTCCATCTCGATGTCCACGGGCTCGGTCAGCGTACAGATGACCAGATCCTTGTCCATGATCGTGATGGCGGTATCCGCCTCGATCAGGTCCGCGGTCACTTCGCCCGGTCCCTGGGCCGCCAGACGCATCGTCTTGGGCTCGTCGCCCTCCATCCGCACGACCATGTGCTTGATGTTCAGGATGATGTCCGTGACATCCTCGAGCACACCCGGCAGGGAGGTGAACTCGTGCTCGGCACCGGCGATCTTGACACTCGTGACCGCCGCCCCTTCGAGTGAACTCAGCAGCACGCGACGCAGGCTGTTGCCGACCGTCGTGCCGAACCCACGCTCGAAAGGCTCGATCGTGAACTTGCCGAAGGTCGCCGAGGCCACCTTCGGATCCGAAACCACGCGGGAAGGAAGTTCCAGCCCTCGCCAGCGAACGCGCATGGGTAACCCTCTGTATCTCGGCGGACGACCCGAAA
>WGEO01000209.1 GCA_015492715.1 Phycisphaerales bacterium
GGCCTGGCTGACGCGGTCCGTCAGGCGCAGGCGGGCGAGACGATCCCGGTCGTGATCGTGCTGCGCGAGCAGGCGGACGAGCGGGCCATCGAGGAGGCCAGTCTGATCCGCGATCGCGACGCCCGCAGGCGTGCCGTCGTGGATCTGCTGCGGGACACGGCTGCGCGCACGCAGGGTGATCTGCTTGCGCGGCTGCGCGACGGGCAGGCACAGGGGCTGGTGGGCGAGCGGGTGCGTCCGCTGTGGATCGCGAACATGGTGGCGGCGGACCTGACGCCCGCGATGATCGCGGAGATCGCCCGGCGTCCCGATGTCGCCTACCTGCACCTGGACAAGGTGATCGGCGACGAGGTGTTCCCGGTCATGCCCGGTCGCGATGACGGGGGCGACGGGGGCGTGCTCAGCGCGATCACCTGCGGCGTGAATCTGATCGGCGCCCCGGATGTCTGGAACATGGGGATCACGGGAAGCGGCGTCGTCGTGGGCGTGATCGATACCGGGCTGTGCGATTCGCATCCGGACATCCAGGACCATGTGTGGACGAATCCGGGTGAGATCCCGAACAACAACATCGACGATGACAACAACGGATATGTGGATGACATCCACGGCTGGAACTTCCAGTTCGACAACAACAACACGGGCGACAGCAACGGGCACGGGACGCACACCACCGGGACGGTTGCGGGCGACGGGACCAATGGCCAGCAGACGGGCGTGGCACCGGACGCCGAGGTGATGGTGCTCGAGTTCTGGAACAGTTTCAGCGGCGAGAGCACGGTGTGGGAGGCGATGCAGTACGGCGTTGCGAACAACGCGGATGTGCTGACGGCGAGCCTGGGCTGGCCGCACAGCACCAATCCGGATCGTGCGATGTGGCGGATGGTGAGCGAGAACACCTTTGCGGCGGGTGTGGCGACGGTGTTCGCGGCGGGCAACGAGGGGAGTTGCTGCGGGATCGACAATGTGCGCACCCCGGGCGATGTGCCCGACATGATCACGGCCGGCGCCGTGGACTGCAACGATCGGATCGCGGGCTTTTCGAGCCGGGGGCCGGTGACATGGGAGGATGTGGCGCCGTACTTCGACTGGCCGCACCCTCCCGGCAAGCTCAAGCCGACGGTCTCGGCTCCGGGCGTCGACACGCTGTCGATGGACGCGTTCAGTTGCTCGGGGTATGTCTTTCTCAGCGGGACCTCGATGGCGACGCCGCACATCGCCGGGACGATGGCTCTGATGCTCCAGGCGAACCCGGACCTCGATCATTACGAGATCAAGCAGATTCTGAAGGACACGGCGGTCGACCTCGGTCAGGCCGGCGAGGACAATGCCTACGGGCACGGTCGCATCGATGCGCTTGCGGCGGTGGACATGGCGCTGTCGTTGTCGTGCCCGGCGGACATCGACGGCAACGGCACGCTGGATGCCGACGATTTCTTCGCGTTCCTCGATCTGTTCGCGGCGGACGATCCGGCGGCGGACATCACGGGCAACGGCGTGATCGACGGCAACGACTTCTTCGCGTATCTCGACCTCTTCGCGGCGGGCTGCTGAGGCCGCGAGGCGGTGCTGTGTTTTTTCTGCCCGGGGCGGCTCGTCCCGGGCTTTTTTTTCCTTCGAGCGCGATGGTCGGTGTGTCAGTCGCGCGTGGCGGGCGGCTACGCTCGCGGTGTGGATGACCTGTTGCGTCTTGTCGTGCTGGAGGGGCCGGGGGAACCGGCTGCGGGCGAGGTGCTCGTATGCCCGCCCAGTGGAGCGAGCATCGGGCGGTCTGCGCAGTGCACGCACTGCCTGCATGATCCGTCCATCAGCCGCTTGCATGCGCGGGTGGTCTGCCGGGGCGGCGAGTGGTTTCTGAGCGATGCCCGGTCCACGGGTGGGACCTATCTGAACGGTGCTCGTCTGGATGCGGGCGGCGTGTCGCGGATCGTCGAGGGTGACGAGGTCGCGATCGGTCCGTGGCGTCTGCGCGTGGGCGAGCGTCGGGGCGTCGGGCGTCCGATCGTGCGCCCGCTCGCCGAGAGCGGGGCGCGGGCGACCGTGCACGCCCCCTCGCGTCGGCTCATGGCCCTCTCGGCGTGCATCGATGCCCTCAGCCACGCGGCGAGCGAGGACGAACTGGCCAGGGTCGCGCTGGAGTGGGCCATCGTCGGATCAGGGTTTGCGCGCGGGAGTGTGCTGCGCCCATCTGGAGACGGCGTGGAGTTCGTCGCCGGTGTGGAGCGATCGGAGGAGGGATTTCGGGAGATTGCGGCGGACGAGATCGGCGTGACGATGACGCTCGTGCGCGGGGCATCGGCAGGGCATACGGCGGTGCTGAACGAGTTGGGCGAGATCGCTCGGACCAGTGAGTCGATCGCACAGCGGGCGATCCACTCTGCGGTCTGCTGCCCTGTGATACTCGACGGTCGCGTCTCACATCTGATGTACCTGGACTCTCGTGCCGGCGAGGTTCGCGTCGATGATGCGGCGGGATTCTGTGGGGATATCGCGCAGGTCTTCGGGCTCGCGCTCTCGTACCAGGCGAGGGTGCAACTCGAACGCAGGCAGGGTGAGCTGCGGGGTGAACTCGAGCGCGTGCGGGCGCTGCGCGACATGCTCAACCCCCGGGGCGTCGAGAGGCACGGGATCTATGAGATCGCCCATCGCATGCGCGCGGGGCTGATCGTCTCGGGCGATCTGTTCACCATCGTCCCGTGTCCGGACGGTGCGATCGCCGTGTTGATGGGCGACGCCACGGGGCACGGTGTCGGGGCCGCGATGATCACGGCGCTGACACAGGCGCATATCCATGCGCTGCTTGCACAGGGAGCGGGCATCGGCGAGGCGCTTGCGTCGACCAATCGCTTTCTCGCGTCGCGCCAGACGGGCGGGAGTTTCATCTCGCTCTGGGGCGGCAGGTTCATGGCGGGGGGCAGGATCGAGTTGGTGGACGCGGGGCACGGACACTGGCTCATCGCCCGCGATGGAGGAGCATTGGAAGCACCGCAGCGTGCGGGTGGACTCCCGCTCGGGATCGACCCCGGGGCTTCCTACACGCCCGCGGGAACGAGCCTCTCGCCGGGTGACCGAGTGGTGCTCTACACCGACGGCGTCGGAGAGACCCTCGTGGAGCATGGTTTGGTTGGCGAGGGGATGGGGCGTTTGCTGGGAGGCTCGTGCGAGCCGCAGGACGATGTCTGCCGCCTGATGGACGCCGTCGAGGCATGTGGCGTCGGCGCAGATGACGCGACGGTTGCGTCTGTCGGGATGTACGAGGGTTGACGCGCTTGTGGTGCCACGGTCGATTCCGCGAGGTGGCAGAAGCGACTTCTCGGCGCTCGGGTGGGCGCTCGGGTGTGGGTGTCGATCGGCTCCGTGTCGACCACGGCGGTGGGTTCCGCAGATCCATGGCGGGTCTGTGACGGGGCGATGATTCGCCTGCCTGCGTGTTATCGGCATCGCGGTGTTCCCACCCTCCTCAGGGTCTTTCCGGTTTCTTCTCAAGATGTGCCGGTTGGATAGATCTTTGAGGCGATCCACTTGGTGAATCTGCTTGCCTTGAACAAGGCCCATGCCCGTAGCGCCGACGAACGACCTCGAATCTGGCACACCATGAGAGAGGAGTCGGTCCATGTTCGGCAAGTGGCGCAAGCGGAAGAAGTCCGAGAACACTCCGCCACCGAGCAGGAACAGCCGGCGACTGAAGGGGGAGTCGCTGGAGGAGCGCATCCTGCTGTCGGCGACATGGGTGGACGCGGACACCGATCAGGAGATCGACGACGCGACGGATGGGGCCGACATCTTTCACGGATCGGATCACCACGACACGGCGCATGGCCTGGGTGGTGACGATGCGCTCTTCGGGCACGGCGGAAACGACAAACTCTACGGCAATGAGGGTGACGACCGCCTCGAGGGTGGATCCGGCAACGACAGGCTTGAGGGTGGGTCCGGCAATGACACGCTTGTCGGCGGTGACGACAACGATCGTCTCGAAGGTGGTGACGGCGACGATCTCCTGGATGGCGGCGCGGGCAAGGACAGGCTGAAGGGCGGAAGCGGCAACGACCAGCTTACAGGTGGCGCCGGCAATGACAGACTCGAAGGCGGCGACGGCGACGATTTGCTCGACGGAGGGCGCGACAACGATGTGCTCGACGGGGGAACCGGCAACGACACCCTGACGGGTGGTCAGGGCAAGGACAAAATCGAAGGCGGTGAGGGCGACGACCGCCTCGACGGGGGTGCCGGCAACGACAACCTTGAAGGCGGGTCCGGCAATGACACGCTTGTCGGCGGCGACGACA
>WGEO01000210.1 GCA_015492715.1 Phycisphaerales bacterium
CTGCCAGATGCTCACCGTTCCCATGGGCCCATCCTAGCGGCCGCCCGATCGCACGCCGGAAGGCCCACGGCGCCGCTAGCGCGGGCTCTTGATCCGCGAGACCAGCGTCTGGGCCTTGACCTCCACGCCCTTGAGGCGGCTGGCCAGCGCCTCGCGGTTGGGCGCATAGCCCATCGCCGTCTGCAGGTCCACCGCCTCGATCTCCACCAGATGCGCCAGCGACCCCGTGAAACTGTGCATGCCCTCGCCCGTGCTCCCGGCGATCACCGCCGGCAGGTCCTCGTCCTCCCCGTCGCGGATCTTGTCGCGCACCACCGCGTTGGCCAGCAGCACCTCCGTCGCGGGCACCACCCCCGTCTCGTAGGTCTCCAGCGCCGGCAGCAGACGCTGGGCACAGATCGCCCGCAGGCTGTTGGCAAGGCTCGAACGCACGAACCCTCGCTCCTCCTGCGGGAAGAACTCCAGCAGGCGACCGAAACTCTGCATCGTGTCGGCGGTGTGGAGTGTGGCAAAGACGAGGTGCCCGGTCTCGGCGGCCTGGATCGCCGCCAGGATCGTCTCGTGGTCGCGCATCTCCCCGATGAAGATCACATCCGGGTCCTGACGCACGACGGATCGCATGGCCGTCGGAAAGTCGGGCACATCGATCCCGATCTCGCGCTGCGAGATGATCGCCTGCTTGGGCACGAAGCGGTATTCGACGGGGTCCTCGATCGTGATGATGTTGACACCGCGCAGGGCGTTGACATGGTCGATCATCGCCGCGAGCGTCGTGCTCTTGCCGCTGCCCGTGACCCCGCAGACGATGACCAGCCCCTCGTTGGTCTTCTCGGCGATCTCGCGGTAGACGGGCGGCAGGTGGAGTTGCTCGAAGTCCGGGATCTCGGCCTTGACCCTCCGGATCGCGGCGTGCGTGTGGTTGCCCGAGCGGAAGACATTCACGCGGAATCGCTCGCCGTCGGGCGTGTGGTGGGCGAAGTCGATCGCCCCCGTCTTCTCGTAGCGGGCCTGGAGGGCGGGCGAGATGATCGGGTCCAGCAGGTGGTCGGCCTCGTCCTCGCTCAGGGGCTCGGCGTCGACGGCCTTGAGCACGCCGTTGATCCGGAAGACCGGCGGGATCCCGACCTTGATGTGCAGGTCCGAGGCATCCAGACGCCCCATGGCCCCCAGCAGGCGCTGGATGGTGATGCTGCCCTTGATCATGGCGCCCCCCTGTGCTGCGGGGCTCGCTCGCGGCGGCCCCTGTCCCCACGCCGACCCGCGATGGACGCAGTATCGCACATCCCGCCCCGGCGCACAAGGGGGCCTAGGACATCGAGAGGCCGCCACAGCGGCACCCGGTGTGGAACGACGCCCGAAGCATGTCCCCGGGACGGCGAATGCCCGCGTGTGTGGGGACGGGATTCCCCCGGCGGACAGTTCCGGAGTAGGATGGACATCTTGGAGGGTCCATGTTTCCGATTGCCGACAGTGTGCCGCGGCGTGGTGCACCGATCGTGACCTGGCTGCTGATCGGGGCCAACACGCTGATCTTCTTTCTGTACGCCGGGCTGGATCATGCGCAGATCGAGCGGTTGTTCATGGTCTTCGGAATGGTGCCGGCGCGGTACACGGACCCGCAGTGGGCGGCGGCCCATGGGCTGAGTTCGACGAACTACCTGCCGTTCCTGACGAGCATGTTCCTGCACGGGGGCTGGGCGCACATCATCAGCAACATGTGGGTTCTGTGGCTGTTCGGGGACAATGTGGAAGAGCGGATGGGCCCGGTGCGGTTCCTCCTGTTTTATCTGCTGTGCGGGCTGGCGGCGGGGCTTGTGCATCTGGTCGCCAATGCGGATTCCACGATGCCGGCGGTGGGTGCGTCGGGGGCGATCGCGGGTGTGATCGCGGCGTATGCGCTGCTGTTTCCGCGTGCGCGGATCCTGCTGATGGTGCCGCTGTTCTTCTTCATTCCGTACTTCTTCGATGTGCACGCGATGTTCTTCGCGCTGGTGTGGTTCCTGGTGCAGATGTTCAGCGGGACGCTGAGCCTGCTGGGTCCGGAGCAGATGGGCGGCGTGGCGTGGTGGGCGCATATCGGCGGGTTCATCGCCGGGGCGGTGCTGGTGGGCGTCTTTGCCCGTCGGGGTGTGGCGACGGCGTACGACGACATGCGTGCGTTCGAGGATGTGTGGGAGGATCGGGGGTATCGGCGATGACGATCATGGATCTGTTCTGGCTGTTCTTCATGATCAGCATGCTGCAACCGGTGTTGCGTCAGCGGATGCTGGAGGCGGCACGGCAGCGGCAGATCGCCAAGATCGAGAGCGAACGCAAGAGCCGGGTGATCCTGCTGGTGCATCGCCAGGAAACGATGGGACTGCTTGGGTTTCCGCTGTTCCGGTTCATCGACATCCAGGACAGCGAGGAGATTCTGCGGGCGATCGAGATGACGGATCCGGATGTGCCGATCGATCTGATCCTGCACACGCCGGGCGGGCTGGTGCTGGCGTCGGTGCAGATAGCGCGGGCGTTGAAGCGTCGGACCGGGAAGGTGACGGTGCATGTGCCGCACTATGCGATGAGCGGCGGAACGCTGATCGCGCTTGCGGCGGACGAGATCCTGATGTCGAAGAACGCGGTGCTGGGGCCGGTGGACCCGCAGTTGGGGCAGTACGCGGCGGCGTCGGTGCTGAAGGTGCTCGAGCGCAAGCCGATCGAGAGGATCGACGACGAAACGGTGATGCTGGGCGATCAGGCGGAGAAGGCGATCGAGCAGGTGCGTGAGTGTGTTCGGGAGTTGCTGAGTGAGCATCTGAGCGACGAGGACGCGCAGCGGCTGGCGAAGACGCTGAGCGAGGGGATCTGGACGCACGATCACCCGATCACCTACGAGAAGGCGCAGGAGTTGGGGCTGCTGGTGAGGGGCGAGGTGCCCAAGGATGTGATGCGTCTGATGGCACTGTATCCGCAGCCGATGCGTCGCCAGGGGTCCGTGGAGTATCTGCCGGGGCGTCGGAGCGGCGAGGGCTCGCGTCCGGGCGGTGGTGCCCGGAGTTGAGGCAGACGGACGGTCGGGGAGACGGTCAGGCGGCGGGCTCGGCGCTTGCGAGTTTGTGGTCGAGGCTGAAGGCTCCTGCGCCGAGGTAGATCAGCGCGGCGCTGAGGAGCAGGATGACGATGGCCATGAGCATCATGGGCGTAGGCTCTGCCATGTAGACGGGATTGGCGTTCCAGGCGTCGGGGTTCTCGGCCCAGGCGGCGACATCGGGCCACTTGTCGTTGGGGATCTTGATGTGGGTGACGAGGGCGCCCGCCATGGTGGCGATGGCGAGGGCGGCGCCGACGCGGGTGAAGGCCCCCAGAAGGAGACTGAGGCCTGCGAGGAGTTGGACGAGGGGTGTGAGGATCGCCATGAGTGAGGGGCTGGGCAGGCCAGCCTCTTCGAGCAGGGGCTGCATGGGCATGGCGCCGACGAGGTGCATCAGGCCGAAGAGGGTGAGCGGCCCTCCCGCGAGGATGCGCAGGGCGATGATCCACTTCTGATTGCCGGTCTTGAGGAGGGGATTGCTGGTCACTGGTGGTCTCTCCGTGGAAACAGTGGGTGTCAGGGTGTATCGGGCACGATGCGGGTCTTCGGGTGGAAGGCGCTGAAACTGTGCCAGAAGGACTGGACGATGCGGGCGCCCTGCGGGGCCTGGAGGACCTCGATGCCTGCGGGGCCGGCGTGGACGCGGACGGGGCCGGCGGGCGTGTCGATGGTGATGGGTGCGTCGGCGGCGCGCTCGGCGGGGACGAACCAGGCCTCATCGGCGACGGCGATGCCCAGGCCCAGGGTCTTGGGCGGCAGGCGGTCGTCGTAGTCGAAGTCGTGGAAGATGGCGTTGGGGTCCTTGAGGTAGGAGGCGTAGGGGTTGGCGCGGTAGGGGCGGTCGTGTCCGGTGTCGGTGCTGATGATCTCGGCGTCGGGGTGCTCTGTGCGCAGACGGGCGAAGGTCATCATGCGGAAGGGCAGTTGGTCGAGTGTTCGGCCCGCGTCGGGACCCGAGAGGCACTGCATGGCGACCTGGGACCAGAGGCCCATGGTGGATCGCTCGTACATGAGGACATTGGAGTTGTGGAGCAGGCCGGAGACGCCGAACTCGAGGATGCGCGTGGAGCCGTCGTCTTGGCGGAGCCTGCGGTCGAAGACGGCGACGGAATCGCAGAGTGGGCAGTAGGTGACGGCGATGGGTGTGGCGGCGACCTCGTCGTTGATGATCTCGTGCCAATTGAGGATATTGAGGGGATAGGCGACGGTCTCGCCGTCGATCTGGACGACGACGAGGCGGTCGTTGTCTGCGGGGATGAGGGTGTGTGAGGGGTTGGTGAGCGCGGGGATGCCGTCGCGGGCGACGCCGGGCGCGACGAGGTCGGTGGTGTCGAATCGGGCGTCGGCGAGGTCGTACTGGGCGAGGAGTTGCTGCTTGAAGGATTCGAGGCGCTGCTCGCGGGATGCGGGCTGGTCGAATCGGAGGATGGCCGCGGTGGCGACGACGGAGACGGTGACGGCGGTGAGGCCCAGGACGGCGGCTCGTCTGATCGTGCGCATGGGATCACTCCTGCGGGAGATTGAATGGCGAACCGCGGGCGGGTATTCCGAGGGTGCGCAGGACCGATAGTTTCCTTGGGTCGGGGGTGTGCCGTCGGCACGATCGGTGCAACCGGCAGGGCGTCGCCACTTTGACGGGTGGAAGCAGGTGGCGTGTGTGCGTCCGTGGTTTGTGTTTGTTCCCTTGACGATGGGAGATGATGCGGAAGCGCCGGAGGGGTGCGCGCGGGAGCGGAGGGACGCCATGGGCACGGACACACAGACGCACAGGCTGCTGCGCGACCTTTCGGGGGACGGTCTGGCGCTGGATCGCGACGATCCGCTGGCGGCAGTGATCAGCGATCTGGAGGCGCGTCTGGAGCTGATCCGCGAGACGCATCTGGAGCAGGAGATGCTCGAGGTGGATGTGATCTCGCGTGAGGGCGAGTTGATCATCTATCGGGACGACATCGCCCGGCGGGAGCGTTCGCTGAGCGAGGACGCGACGCAGCTTGCGGACGAGGAGCGTCAGATCGCGGAGCAGCGCAGCGCGTTCAGCGCCGAGCGTGAGCGGCTGGACGAGCGGCTTGGCGAGCTCGAGCGGCTGGAGATGCAGTTGCTGGAGCGTCAGCGGGATCAGGCGCTGGCGGACGAGGACCTGAGCCGGGAGCGTGCGACGATCGAGTCGCGTCGTCAGGAGATCGAGCAGGAGCGTGCGCGTCTGCGGGAGCGCGAGGAGGAGGTCGAGGCCCGCTTTGCGCAGATCCGGGGGGAACGGGAGCGTCTGGAGGCGGCGCAGGCGCAGTTGGAGGCGGACAAGCGGCGTCTGGAGGAGCAGGCCCGCGAGCAGGAGGCCTTGAGCGAGCAGCTGGAGAAGATGCGTGCGGACCTCGCGCAGCGCGAGGCGGAGCTCGAGTCGCGTTTCAGCGAGCACGACGAGCTCAAGGGGATGCTCCTGTCTCTTAGACACATCT
>WGEO01000211.1 GCA_015492715.1 Phycisphaerales bacterium
AATCCCTCGAAACAGACAGCCCCCCGCCCGTGCCGCCCCTGCTTGCCATGCTCCGGGCCTACCTCGAGTCCATCGCCCTCGTCGCAGACGCCGACACGATCGACCCCGCTCAGGGCGCCGTCACGCTCATGACCCTCCACGCCTCCAAGGGCCTCGAGTTCGAGGCCGTCAGCATCCATGGCCTCGAAGAGGGACTCCTCCCGCACAGCCGGGCTCTCGACAGCGAAAAAGACCTCGAAGAAGAACGACGCCTCTGCTTCGTCGGCATCACTCGCGCCAAGACCCACCTCCGCCTCAGCCGCGCCCACACCCGCGCCGTCCGCGGCTTCGCAGAACGCACCCTCCCCAGCCGCTTCCTCGACGAGCTCGACCCCGACCACATCACACGCGTGGACCGCACCCCCTTCGACATCGAGCCCATCGCCACCACGCCATCCCCAACGCCCACCGCACGCGACGAGGGAGGCGTCCCCATCGCCGCCGTCAGCGCACGCGGCGCACGCTCCGCCCTCACACGACAATACCCCCCGGGCTGCCGCGTCCGACACCCGCACTTCGGCGTCGGCACCGTCGTCAGCGTCCTGGGCGGCACCATGGCACGCGTCAAGGTCCATTTCAAGGAGGCCGGCGAGAAGACCCTCGTCATCGAGCACGCACGACTCGCCCGCCTCGACGACTGACACGCTCCGATGCCCCAGCCGGCACCCGCCGCTCAGTGCTCCACGCGATCACCCAACTTCGGCGCAATCTCCGCAAGCGCCCGATCCAGCGTCCTGCGATCCCGAGCCTCCGCGTTCAGACGCAGAAGAGGCTCCGTGTTGCTCTTGCGCACATTGCACCACCAGCCCTCGCGCGAAAAGCAGTCGATCGTCACCCCGTCCAGCAGGTCGATCTCCCCACGGTCCCGATACTCCTCCTGCAGGAGGTACAACGCCTCGTCCGCCTCCTCGTTCTCGAAGTTGATCTCCCCGCTCTGCACATACCGCGCAATCGGGCGGATCAGCGTGCTCATCTTCCGGCTCGAGCCCGCCGCCACGCTCAGCACCGTCGCCATCGCGATCGCACCCGAGTCCGCGTTGAAGTTCTCCGCAAAGTAGAAGTGCCCGCTCAGCTCGCCACCGAAGCACGCACCCTCCTCACGCATCGCCTGCTTCATGAACACATGCCCGACCCGGCTGCGCACGGGACGACCCCCGCCCTTCTCGATCTCCTCGGCCACCGCCTTGCTCGATCGAAGGTCGTACACCACCGCGCTGCCCGGACGCTCCGCCAGAAAACGACGACACAGCAGCGCCGTCAGGTGATCACACCCCACGATCCCGCCCTTCTCGTCCACCACCACGCACCGGTCCGCGTCCCCGTCGAAGCAGATCCCAAGGTCCGCCTTCTCCGCCACCACACGCTCCCGCAACTGCGCAAGATTCTGCGCCACCAGCGGGTTCGGCTCGTGCACGAACTCCCCCTTCGAGTTCGTGAAGTTCAACTCGATGATCTCCAGCCCCTCGACCGCCGATCCCTTCCGACCAAAGACCCGGGGCACCATCGTCCCCGCCATCCCGTTCGACGCGTCCACGACGACCCTCACGCCCTTGCCGCCAAGGTCCAGAAACCCACGCACATGCGCCACATACGCGTCCCACAGGTCCCGCTTCTCCACACGCCCGCGGGTCTCGGCGGGCGGGCTCTTCTCCGCCATCGCCGCATACTTGCGAACCTCCGCAAGCCCCGTCTCCTCCCCCACAGGAAGCGCCCGACGCTTGCACACCTTGAACCCGTTGTACTGCGGCGGGTTGTGGCTCGCCGTCACCATCACACCGCCCGCACAGTCAAGATAGTTCACCGCAAAGTAGACCATCGGCGTGTCCACCAGACCGATGTCGATCACATGCGCACCGCTCGTGTTCAACCCCTCGATCAACTTCGCCTTCAGCGCAGGACTGCTCGTCCGCATGTCCTCGCCCACCACCACATTGTGCATCATCGGGGTCGTCTCCCCCGCACTGGCGGCATCCTCCAGCAGATACCGCCCGACCCCGAAACCGATCTGCCACGCCATCTTCTCGTCCAGCAGATCCGGATACACCCCACGAATGTCGTACGCCTTGAACGCCCTGCCGAGCATCAGTACCTCCAGAATCCGGAAGAAACCCTCGAAGCACTCCCAGCATAGCGCCCCGCACACACCACACCCGGTTTGTTCATGTTCTGATAGGGAAATCAGGCGTCCGAATCGCCGCAATCGTCGATCACGATCGGCTCCACGCCCTCCGGCAGCGCGTTCAGAAAGAACCGCCCATACCGCGCCGTCGCCAGACGCGGGTCCAGCACCACCACCCGCCCCGTGTCCTGCCTCGAGCGAATCAGACGCCCGAACCCCTGCTTGAAGCGGATCACCGCCCGCGGAATCGCGTCGTCACGAAACGGGTTCCCCCCACGCGCACGGATCAACTCCGTCCGCGCCTCCGTCAGCGGATGTCCCGGCGGCTCGAACGGCAGCCGCGTGATGATCACATTCCGAAGTCCACGACCCCGAATGTCGATCCCCTGCCAGAAACTCGCCGTCCCCAGCAGCACGCTCCGATCATCCGCCCGGAACCGCTCCACCAACGCAGAACGCGACCCGTCCCGACCCTGCACCAGCATCGCGTGCCCCAGCGCCGCCAGCGGCTCACCCAGCAGATCCGCCACACGGGACAGCATCGCATGGCTCGTGAACAGACAGAACGCACCCCCGTCCGTCGCAACCACATGATCCAGAATCCGCGGCACCAGCGCCCGCGCATACACCTCCGGATCCCCCGGCGGCGGCATCGTCCGATCCACATACAACGCCACCTGCCGCGCATAATCGAACGGACTTCCCACCTGAAGCGTCCGCGCACCCTCACACCCCAGACGCTCCATCGTGAACGCGAACGCCGTCTCCGCCCGCTCGCCGGGCTCGTCCTCCTCCACCCGACGCGTCGCCAGCGTCGCGCTGGTCAGCACCACGGAGAACGAACCCCCGAACAGGTGCTCACGCAGGACCTCGCCCACCTCCACCGGCGCACACCGCAGCGTCACCCGCGCCCGACCACGACGCCCACCGGATACCTCCAGCCAGTAGACGCACCCCTCCAACGCCTGCTCGCACAACGCATGAGCCGTATCCGCCAGCTCCGCCGCCCGCCGCTGATATGACGATAGTTCGAAGGCGTCCTCCTCGCGCGTCGCACGCTGACGCAACGCCCCGAGGAGCATCGCAAGATCCCGCAACGCGGGGCTCAGCC
>WGEO01000212.1 GCA_015492715.1 Phycisphaerales bacterium
CCTTCACGACAACCTTCAGCGACAATGTCTTCGAGACCTTCTGCTTCAGCGACGACTTCCTCAACATCGACTCGCTCCAGTGGTCGCAGGACGCGCCGTTCCACCAGTTCGACAACATCGTCTTCGGCGAGGCGGTCGGCGGGTGCCCGGCGGACCTCGACGGCGACGGCGGTGTCGATGCCGACGACTTCTTTCTGTATCTCGATGCGTTCGCAGCCAGGAATCTCCCGGTCTGCGACATCGACGGCGACGGCGGGTGCGACGCCGACGACTTCTTCGCCTACCTCGACCTCTTCGCACGCGGCTGCTGAGCTACACGCCGCATCACGCGCATCGCAACGCCCGGTCCCCTCGGGGACCGGGCTTTTTCATGACGCTCCAGCCCCGTCAGCCCCCCGCAGTGCCTCATCGCGGCCCGATGTGCCACTTCCCGGACTGCGGATGGGTGGTATTGCCCACATGCCGATTCCTGTAAAAGCCGATTCCTGTAAAAAATAATGCAGGCTATCCGGCAAGTTGTTCGTGATTCTCGGAACAAACCCCGTATGATCCCGAGCGTAGGCCGGGTTTCGTGGACCCGGTCGAATCGGCGGCTCTGCCGTCGGGTGGGGGCGGGGCACTCACCGCGCCGAGAGAGGACGAGCCGGGCGCCAGCCTCGCGGACGCATCGGCACCGCAGAGAGGAATCCGAGATGCAGAGGTTCTTTGCCGCGTGTGCGGCGGGCGCTGTCGCCTTCGGCGCGTCGGCCCAGATCATCGACTTCCAGTCGCTCGAACACAACGACGCGACGATTGTCTATCACGGCTCGTCCTACAGCGAAGACGGCTACACCATCAACGACCTCGACGACGCGAACTTGGCGACCTTCGGCACGCTGGAATCGCGTTATCCCGGCTCAACGGCACTCTTTAACGACACGGTCAACGGGACGGTCGAACTCGTCAAGGACGACGGCGGGATCTTCTCGCTGATCTCCATCGACATCTCGCGCTTGAATAGCACGAGCCCCGTCAGCGTGACCTTCATCGGTGAGCTGGACGGCGTCGTCGTCGCCACGCAGACGATCACGACGACCATCGACGCCAACACGCTGGAGACCTTCGCCTTCGTCACGGGCTTCCTCGCCGTCGACCGCGTGACATGGACGCAGGACAGCCCGTTCCACCAGTTCGACAACATCAATGTCGTGCCGCTGGGCGTGCAGGTCATCGACTTCCAGGGCCTGGCACACAACGACGATACGCTCGTCGACCACGGATTCTCCTACGACGAGGACGGTTTCAACATCCGCCAGGACTCGGGCAATCCGTTCGGGTTTTTCACCTTCGGCACGCAGGAGGCTCGCTACCCCGGCTCGACGGCACTCTTCAACAACACGGTCGACGGCGAGATCGAACTGCGCGACACGCGGAATCGTCCCTTCTCGCTGCTGGCCATGGATGTCGCGAACCTGAACAACAACGGCCCGATGAGCGTGACCTTCGTCGGCTGGCTGCGCGGACAGGTCGTCGCCACCCAGACCTACACGACCAACGGGAGTACCAATGTGCTCGAAGGCGTGGTCTTCAGCGAGGACTTCCGCAAGGTCGATCTGGTCACCTGGACGCAGGTGTCGCCCTTCCATCAGTTCGACAACATCCGTGTCGCACCGAGGGGACCTGTCGTCATCGACTTCGAGCGTCTCCGCATGGAAGATACGGGGGGCCATCGCTGGGGCTACGCCTACAGCGAGCAGGGCTTCACCATCCAGTTCGACATGACCGGCCCCGTCGCCGACGCGTTCTACACCTTCGGCGAGCTGGAGCCCCGCTATCCCGGCTCGACCGCCCTGTTCAACAACACCATCGACGGCGAGTCCGTGCTCCGGCGCGATGACGGCGGGCGGTTCGACCTCATCGCGATGGATGTCGCCAACCTGAACAACGCCGGACCGGACACGATCATCTTCGAGGGCCTCCGCGGCGGGAGCGTCGTCGCGGTCCGGGTCTACACGACCACCAACGCCAACAACGAACTGGAGACGATTGTCTTCGGCGACGCCTTCCGGAATCTCGACGCCGTGCGCTGGACGCAGGACAGCCCGTACAACCAGTTCGACAACATCACCGTCGGCCCGCAGAACCTCATCGACTTCCAGCAACTGGCGCACAACGACGCGTCCATCATGGACCACGGGTACAGTTACGCCGAGGACGGCATGATCGTCCGGACGGACCCGAACAACCCCTTCGAGCTCGGCACCTTCGGCACCAAGGAAAGCCGCTATGCGGGCTCGACCGGCATGTTCAACAACACGGTGGGCGGGATCACCGAGCTCGTGCACGCGGGCGGCGACCGCTTCAGCGTCCGCTCGATCGACCTCGCGACGCTCAACGGCGACAGCCCCGTGTCCGTGATCTTCCACGGCTACCTCAACGGCAATGTCGTCGTGTCTCAGGTCTTTAACATCACCGCCGGCGACTTCGCCTTCAAGACCTTCTGCTTCGACGACGCCTTCCTCAACATCGACTCGCTCCGGTGGTCGCAGGACTCGCCCTTCCACCAGTTCGACAACATCGTCTTCGGCAACGCGGTCGGCGGATGCCCGGCGGACCTCGACGGCGACGGAAACCTCGACGCCGATGACTTCTTCTTCTACCTCGATGCCTTCGCAAACGGCAACCTCGATGTCTGCAACCTCGACGGCGACAGCGACTGCGACGCCGACGACTTCTTCGCCTACCTCGACCTCTTCGCACGCGGCTGCTGATCCGCACGCCGCATCACGCGCCTCGCAAAGCCCGGTCCCCTCGGGGGCCGGGCTTTTTCTTTGCACGCCGGCTCCGTCAGGCCCGCTGCGCAATGCCTCATCGCGGGCCGATGCCGCGCACGCCCGCGACCCAGACCAGATCGAGCCGGCGCAGCCGCCAGGCCCCGTCGATCCAGTCCCAGTCCAGTTCCCACCATGTCGGGGCGATCGTGCCGTTCGTCGGCGTGATGACGACATTGATCTGCGAGCGACCGATGGTGTCGCTGACGACTGCCCCCCGCACCTCACGGATGCGATAGTCCAGCACCCCGATCCGCTCGCCCGCGACGCGATACTCCCCGCCCGCCTCCTGTGCATCGCGCACCAGATCCAGCAGTTCCTGGCGCGTCAGATCGTCCCGCAGCGCCCCCGCGGCCCCTGCGCTCGCCGCCGGTCCCAGCAGACGCTCGACCGTCGGAGCATCGGCCCGCGCCAGGGCGTCGAAGAGCACACGCGACTCGCGCAGCAGTTCCTCGCGCTTCGTCGTGACGACGCTCGCCACGAGCAACACCCCCGCACCAAGGACCATGCACACCCCCGCGACCAGCAGCCCCTGCCTCGCCCGCCGGCGAGCGTTCAGGTAAACGAACACACCCACCCCGAGCACGACGAGCAACCCGGCGACCGCCCACGGGCTCTCGAACACGAGGCGCTGCAACAGCGGCGGATACGGCAGGTCGCGCAGCATTGGCGACGGGAGATCCAGTTGGGCCGTCATGAGAAAAAGCACGCACGATCCTCCGCGTTCGCTTGAGATACACCCCCGGAGCGACCGATAACCCCTCTGTGTGCGCCGCATGCGTGCCATCGGTTCGCGCAGCAAGCGTACACGGAGGGACGACCATGCCCGTCACGAATCCGCAGCCCGTCGAGGCCTCGCCGGAGATTCTTCGCCGGAACCTCGAGGCGATCGCTCGCACCAGCCCGGATATCGCCCGCAGGCTCGCAGGCCAGCCCCCCAGAGACGATGTTCTCTTCATCCGAGCCGACGACGGGAGCATCTCGGCGCAACTTCCCGACGGACGCTGGCTCGCCAGCCGAAGACGCCCGGCAGAAGAGGGCCGCAGGCTGGCTCAGCGGGCCGAGATCCGCGAGCACGGCGCCATCGCGGTCGCGGGCTTTGCGCTGGGCCATCATCTGGCACCGATCGCCGAACGCGTCCGTCGCCAAGGCGTGCTGCTGGTCTTCGAGCCCGATCTGGCGCTGCTGCGCGCGGTCTGCGAGCGTGTGCCCATGCACGAGTGGATCGAATCGACGCACCTGGTGATCGTCGATCGCGCCGACGACCCCGGCGCGATCACGCGCTCGCTGAGCGGGCTCGAGGCCCTCGTCGCCATGGGCCTGCAGCTGCTGGATCACCCGCCCAGCAGCGCCCGCCTCGGTGCGCAGGCGTCGCAGTTCGCCGACACCGTCGCGCGCACGCTCAAGGCCCTGCGCACGACCATCATGACCACGCTGGTCCAGTCGCCCACGACGCTGCGCAACCTCGTCATGAACGCCGACGATTACGCGACCCGACCGGGCATCAACGATCTGGAAGGCTCCGAGCGCGGGCGACCGGCGATCGTCATCGCCGCGGGTCCCAGCCTGGGGCGCGCGATGGAACTCCTCCGCGACCCGACCGTGCGCGAGCGGTTCGTGCTGATCGCGGTCCAGACCGTGCTCCGCCCCCTCCTTGCCGCGGGCATCCGTCCCCACTTCGTCACGGCCCTGGACCACCACGAGATCTCCGCCCGCTTCTACGAGGGCCTCGACGCACGCAGCCTCGAGGGCGTCACCCTCGTGGCAGAGGCCAAGGTCAACCCGGCGGTGCTCGAGGCCTTCCCGGGCGAGATCCGTCTCGTCGGCGACGAGCACCTCGACACGCTGCTGGGACCGTCCCTCGCACGCACGCACGCACGCCTGCGACCCGGCGCCACCGTCGCCCATCTGGCCTACGAACTGGCCCGTTACCTCGGATGCGACCCCGTGCTCCTCGTCGGACAGGATCTGAGTTTCACCGACGGGCAGTACTACGCCGCCGGAGCCGCCATCCATGATGTCTGGGCACCCGAACTGAACCCCTTCCGCTCGCTGGAGATGTTCGAGCACGAGCGGATCGTGCGCCAGCGCCACCTCCTGATCGAGGGGCGCGACGCCCAGGGGCGAAGGGTCTACACCGACGAGCAGATGCACTCCTATCTCGTGCAGTTCAGCGAACTGTTCGAACGCGACGCGAGCCGCGGGATGCGCACCATCGACTGCTCGGCGGGCTCGATCGCCAAGCCCCACACCACGCCCATGGACCTCGCCGACGCCCTCGCTTCCTTCGCACGACCGGCACCGCACGACACGGGCACATCCTTCTTCAGCCCCGAGGTCTGGACCAGCGAGGCGATCGACGAGGACGGGGCCCGCCAGGCCCTGCGCGAGCGCCTGCGCGCCGTGCAGCGCGACGCCCGCCGTGTGCGCACGCTCAGCCTCAAGGCCGCGGACCTGCTCCGCCAGATGCGCCGCGCCCAGCAGAACCAGCAGCGCGTCGCACGGCTCATCGAACGCGTGAACCAGATCCGCGACGAGGTCACAGGCCTCGGCGCCGCGTGGGAGCTGACCCAGTTCCTCGATCAGCCCGGCGCCCTCGAACGAGCCCGCGCAGACCGTGACATCGCGCTGGACGCCCAGCGGTCGCCCGTCGAACGCCAGCGGGCACAGATCGACCGCGACGAGCGGAATGTGCGACGCCTGGCCGAGGCCGCCCGCATGCTCGAGGACATGCTCGATCGCGGGCTCGCGGTCATCGACGGCGCTCCTCGCCTGACCCGCACGGCGCCCGGCGCGCAGTCATCGAAGCGCATCGCCAGGAAACGCATCGGCGCCCTCGTCTGGGCCGACTTCGAGACCGGCGCCCTGGGCAACCCGCGCCCGATCGACGAACCCGTCGCGGGCGCGCCGCCGACGCTGGTCCGCACCATCCGGCGCGTCCGCATGGCCCGGCGTATCGGAACCATCGCCCTGCTCACACCCCAGCCCGAGCGGGCCCGCGCCTTCCTGCACGAGCATGATCTGGACGCCGAGATCGTCGACGCCAGAATGCCCCGCGATCGAGCCCGCGCGATCGCGTCGGCCCGTGCCTTCGCGCCCTCGTGCTGGCGTGGCGGCATCGCAGGCCTGACCTGCTACGACGAGGTCTACGACCCCGAGCACACCGCGCTGGCCATGCAGGAACTGGGCCTCGAGGCCACCTGCCTGCTCGGCGCCGACTGGTCGCTCATCGATCCGACCCTGATCGACGCCGTCTGCGAGCGCCATCTGGAAGACCCCGAGTCCCTCTCGTTCGTCTTTACCCAGGCGGTCCCGGGCCTTGCGCCCCTGCTCGTCTCGCGTCGCCTCGCCGATGACCTCGCCGCCCAGATCGAGCAGGCCGGCCCGCTGGCGAGCATCGGCGGCGTGCTGGGCTATGTGCCCAATGCAGGACGCGCCGACCCCATCGCCAAGGACTGCTGCATCCGCATCGACCCCCGCCTGCGCAACGCCCAGGTCCGCGTCATCGCCGACAGCCCGCAGCGAGCCCGCCTGCTTGCGGCTCTTCACCAGGGCGAAGCGGGGGCACCCGTCGCCGATGCCCTTGCCCAGGCCCTCGATCCGCTCGCGTCACAGGCTCGCCGACTGCCCAGCCACCTGACGCTCGAACTGTGCACGGGACGCCTGAGCAGCGGCGAGCGTGCCCGCTGGCTGCACGCCCTGCGCGAACCGGCAGAACGCACGCCCATGTCCCTGGACCTCGCCGCCCGTGCCCTGACGCAACTGGCAGAGGCCGCGCCGGACGCCTGCGTCTCGCTCGAGGGGCTGGGCGACCCGCTCCAGCATCCCGACTTCGACGCCTTCATCCGCCTCACCAGGGACGCGCAGATCAGATCCGTCCATGTGCGCACGGACCTGCTCGCCGATCCCGGAACCATCGATCGCCTCATCGCCTCGCCCGTCGATGTCATCAGCGTCGACCTGCTCGCGCACCATCGGGAGACCTACCGGACGCTCGCCGGCATCGACGCGTTCGATCGCGTGCGCGAGAGCCTCGAACGCCTGATCGCGTCGCGCGAGGCCGCCCCCATGCCCACGCCGTGGATCGTCCCCCGCATCACGCGCTGCGACGAGGTCTACGAGGAACTCGAAGCCTTCTACGACCACTGGATCTCCCGCTTGGGCGCCTGCGTCATCGACCCCCTGCCGCGCCCCGTCGCGGGCCGCCGGATCGCACCCCTGCCCGTGCCCGCCTCCGCCCGCGAGCGCCTGGCCTGCGAGCAGATCACGCTCCTCAGCGACGGCACCCTCGTCAGCGCCGGCAAGGTTCGCGGCAATCTGGGCGAGCGCACGCTCCTAGAAGTCAAGGACCCGCGCGGGCGGCTGGTCGCATGAGCAACGCCCTGGCCATCATCCTCGCGCGACGCGCCAGCAGGGGCCTGCCGGGCAAGAACTGGGCGCCCGTCGCCGGGAGACCCTGCGTCTGCTGGACCATCGACGACGCGCTCTCGGCCCGTGGGATCGAACGCGTGCTCGTCTCGACCGATGCGCCGGAGGTCGCGCAGATCGCCCGCTCGATGGGCGTCGCCGTGTGCGCACGCCCGGACCACCTGGCAAACGACTCGGCGACCGTCGACGACGCCGCCCGACACGCCCTCCACACCTGTGCCGAGACGCACACGGGCCCCATCGTGCTGCTGTATGCCAATGTCCCCCTGCGACCGCCCACCCTGATCGATCGCGCGCTGGACCTGCTCGAATCGACCGCCTGCGACAGCGTGCAGAGTTATGCCCCCGTGGGCAAACACCACCCGTGGTGGACCTGCCGGCTCGACACGGACGCCCGTGTGCGCCCGTTCGAGGGCGATCGTCTCCATCACGGCGTGCATCGGCGCCAGGACCTTCCGCCGGCGTGCATCCCCGACGGCGGCGTGCTCTGCCTCACCCGCGACGCGCTGGAACTTCGCGTCCCGGGCGCACCCGAGGGTCCGCACGCGTTCCTGGGCGCCGACCATCGCGGGATCCCGACCGCCGAGGGCGAGGTCGTCGACATCGATACGCGGATCGACCTGCTCGTCGCCGATGCCATCCTGCGCGAGCGAACGGGCGTCCCCGCGGGCGATACCCTGTGAACCGGCCCATGCGGATCGGAACCAGAGCCATCGGACCATCCGAGCCTGCGTATGTCATCGCCGAGCTCGGCGTGAACCACGACGGCGATGTTGCGCGTGCCCTGGAACTCGTCGACGCAGCCCAGGAGGCCGGCGCCGATGCGATCAAACTCCAGTATTTCCGGGCCGACCTGCTCCTCAGCGACGCGGCTCGCCCCGCCGACTACCAGCGCCGCGCGGGTGAAGAGGACCCCCGCGCGATGCTCCGCCGACTGGAACTGACGCCCGAGGAGGTCGCCCGGGTTATCGATCGTGCGCACGATCGGGGCCTGCACGCCATCTGCACGGTCTTCAGCACCCCGCTGGTCGCCCCCGCCTGCGCCCTGGGCCTGGACGCGATCAAGAGCGCAAGCCCGGACATCGTGCACCGCCCGCTCCTGATCGAGATGATGCGATCGGGCTTGCCCATGATCGTCAGCACGGGAGCGAGCACGCTGGACGAGGTGGCCCGCGCCGTCTCGTGGCTCCAGCCCGCCCGCTCGCGCCTGTGCCTGCTGCACTGCGTCAGCGCATATCCGGCCCTGCGCGCGCAGGTCAGCGCGATCGGCACGCTCCGAGACGCATTCCCGGACATTCCCATCGGCTACAGCGATCACGCGCCGGCGGGCGAGTCCGGCGCGGGCGTGCTCGCCCGCCGGTATGGGGCCTGTGTCTTCGAGCGCCACCTGACATGGAACCGCCACGCACGCGGGCCGGACCACGCCGCCTCGGACGATCCGGCCCAGCTGACCCGCTACATCGAGCAGATCCGTGCCTGCGAGCCGGACCCCTCGCTCACGGACTTTGCGGACAAGGAAGTGCTCGACAGCGAACGGGAGGTCCGCCGCCTCTCGCGCCAGTCCGTCGTGGCCACCCGCGATCTGCCCGCGGGCCATGTGCTCCGGGAGAGCGACCTGACCATCAAGCGCCCGGCCTCGGGCGTCGAGCCGTGGAGACTCGGGGAGCTGCCCGGACGCCGTCTGGCACGCCCACTACGGGGCGATTCGCCCGTGGCCTGGGACGACCTCGAGCAGGCGGAGGGCGGGGAATGATCGGCGACGGCTGGGGCGGCGAGCCCGCGATCCGCCCCGACAGCACGCCGGCAGGCGACGCCCCGCCCAGACGCGTCGCCATCGTGACCGGCTCGCGTGCCGACTTCGGGCTGCTGGTCCCCGTCATCGAGGCCTGCCGGGCGCGTGCGGATCTCGAGACTCTGGTCGTCGCGTGCGGGTCGCATCTTGTGGGGCCCACCCTGACCTATCGCGAGGTCGCCCAGCGCTTCGAGGTCGCCGACCGTGTCCCGATGCAGGTCGCCGGACGCACCGGACGCGAGGCGGATGTCGAGGCGTTGGGGCAGGGCGTGCTCCGTCTGGGCAGGGCCTTTGCACGCATGGACCCGGGATGGGTCGTCGTGCTGGGCGATCGCATCGAGGCAATGGCGGCGGCGGTCGCGGCCAGTGTGGGCGGGTGGGGGCTGGCGCATATCCACGGCGGAGACCGGGCCGAGGGTGTCGCCGACGAGGCGATGCGACACGCGATCACCAAACTCGCCCATCTGCACCTCGTCGCCAGCGACGAGTCCGGCGAGCGGGTCCGTCGCATGGGCGAACGCCCCGAGGCGGTCCATGTCGTCGGCTCGCCCGCACTGGACGGGCTGGATGCGATCGAACCCATGGACGACGAGGAATACCAGCAGCTGGGCTCGCCGGGCGTGCTGGTCCTGATGCACCCCATCGGGCGCACGAACGAGGCGGAAGAGGCGACGATGGCGCGTGTCCTCGAGGCCTGCGAGGGCGAGCGGGCGCTGGCCCTTGCGCCGAATCTGGATCCCGGAAGGGTCGGGATCGTGCGCGCGCTGGCGTCCTGGGGTGGGCGCGTGCTCGAGCATCTCCCGCGCGAGCGTTTCGTCGCGCTGCTCCGGCGGCTGGCAGACGACGGCGGGGTGCTGGTGGGCAACAGTTCGTGCGCGCTCATCGAAGCGGCGTACCTGCGTCTTGCCTGCGTGGATATCGGACCCAGACAGCGCGGCAGGCAGACGGCGGGCAATGTCGTCCATGTCGACGGCGACGACCCGCAGGCGATCCGGCGTGCGATCGAGCGGGCGCGGGCGCTGGACATGACCGGGGTCCGGGCGATCTACGGCGACGGGCGGGCGGGTGAACGGATCGCCTCGATCCTGGCACGCCTCGATGCGCACACGGACGGCCTTGGGCGCAAACTCAATGTCTACTGATCGTGGCGGTCTCAGGCGGCGAGCAGGTCGCTCGTCGTCACGCCGATGATGTACCCGTCCTCGCAGGGCGTGCATCGGGCGACGACGGCCTCGCGGCTCTGGGCGTTGCCCTCCTCGCGCAGGATCGTGCAGGACTCGCCCACGGGCAGGGCCTCGGACGAGAACATGCCCATTCCCTCGATGCTGACATCGAGGAGTTCGACCCCGACGAGGCGTGCGAAGGCGTCCTCGCTGCGCAGCGCGACCAGGGCCCGTTCACAGACGGGGACGCGTTCGGAGCGTCGGCGTTCGAAGAAACGCTGGGCGGGGGGACGATGCTGCTGGCTGCCGCCGGAGCGGCTGGGCGGCTTGAGTTCGGCGACCGACATGGGTGCCTCCCGGATTGGGGTCTTTCGGCGCTCGTGCGCCTGTGTCCGGGCGCTGGCTATCGGCCCTCTGCGGGGGGCACTTGACCGGCAAGCGATCCGAGAGGGCAAAAAAACGGATGGGGGCTATCTGCCCAGTTTGTTCGCGAGCAGGAAGGCCATCTCGATGCTCTGCTCGTAGTTCAGGCGGGGGTCGCAGGTGCTCTGGTAGTTGATGTGCAGGTCCTCGTCGCAGAGTCCGGTCGCCCCGCCGACACACTCGGTGACATCCTGGCCCGTCAGTTCGAAGTGGACGCCGCCCAGCGGGCGTCCCTCGTCGGCGTGGATGTCGCAGGTCTGCTCGAGTTCGGAGAGGATGTCGTCGAATCGGCGGGTCTTGACGCCCGCGGGGGTCACGATGCCGTTGGCGTGCATGGGATCGCAGAGCCAGAGGACCCGGCGTCCGGCCCGCTGGACCATGTGGACGAGGCGGGGCAGCACCGAGGCGACCTGATCTGCGCCCATGCGTGTGATGAGGACGATCTTGCCCGGCTCGTCGTCGGGGTTGAGCGCGTCGATGAGGTCGAGCAGTTCGACGGGGTCGGCGGCGGGACCGATCTTGATGGCGACGGGATTCTCGATGCCCCGGAAGTACTCGACATGGGCGCCGTCGAGGGCGCGCGTGCGTTCGCCGATCCAGGGCAGGTGGGTCGAGAGGTTGTACCACCCCGTGCGTCGCGGGACCCTTCGCGTGAGGGCCGACTCGTAGTAGAGGTTGAGGCCCTCGTGGCTGGCGAAGAAGCGGACGCGTGAGAGGTCGTCGACGCTCTTTTCGCCCAGGGCCTCCATGAACCGGAGGGCGCTGGCGAGTTCGGCGCTCATGGATTCGTAGCGGGCGCGCATCTCCTCGCTGAGCGAGGCGCTGCGCAGGAACTTGAGGTCCCAGTACTCGGGGTGGTGCAGGTCGGCAAAGCCCGCGTCGCAGAGGCTCCGGACGAAGTTGAGTGTCAGGCCGGCGTGGTGGTAGGCCCGGACCATGCGGGCGGGGTCCGGGGTGCGGGCGCGGGCGTCGAACTCCGGGGCGTTGACGAGGTCGCCGAAGTAACTGGGCAGTTCGACCTTGCGCCCGTCGATGGTGCGGGTCTCGGTCGGACTGGATCGGGGCTTGGCGTACTGACCGGCGAAGCGCCCGATGCGCACGACGGGTCGCTTGGTGCCCTGGACGAGGATGAGGCTCATCTGCAGGAGGATCTTGAGGCGGGCGGTGATGTCGTCGGGCGTGCAGGCGTCGAGCGACTCGGCACAGTCCCCACCCTGCAGGACGAAACGCTTTCCCTCCTGGGCCTCGGCGAGCATGCCCTTGAGCGACTCGATCTCCCAGGAGGTCACCAGCGGGGGGAGCCTGCGGAGCGTCTCGATCGCGCGGGTGAGCGCATCGTCATCGTCATAGGTGAACTGGTGGGCCCGCGGGCGCGACTGCCAGCTCTCGGGCGTCCAGGATGCGGGGTCTCGGCGTGCGGTCATCAGGGGCAATCTTTACTCTCTTGTGTTCCTGCGCACCAGCAGGAAGGGGCCGGATTGGCCCGTCTGCGGGAAAATCGTGCCTCTGGACGGGCAAACTCCGCGCGAAGGCGATTTTTTTCTCAGAAAATACTGATCCATTTCCCCACCCCAACCGATCCCGCCCATCGTCCGCGCGATTCCCCACCACGGATGGGGGCGGACACCGCCCACCACGGGCGGATTGGGAACCCGGACCACGGACAGCGAAAGCCCGTGGCCACATTTGCAGGAGTATGAAGTATGCCCGCACGGACGAGCAGGACAAGCAGGAGCAGGTCGACGCACAGCGGTCGAACGACGGCCAAACGAAGCCCGACCCGCAAGAGTAGTGCCCGCAAGCCCGCCGCCAAGCGCACCACCGCTCGCAAGAGCACGGCACGCAAGCCCGCCGCCAAGCGCACCACCACACGCAAGAGCAGCACGGCTCGCAAGCCCGCCGCCAAGCGCACCACCACACGCAAGAGCAGCACGGCACGCAAGACCG
>WGEO01000213.1 GCA_015492715.1 Phycisphaerales bacterium
CACTTGGAGCGGATCGTGGGATCGGGTGGGATCGGGGGTGTGGGAACGCGCGGTCCCGGCGAGCAGCAGCTGGAGATCGACCGTCGCCTGGTGCAGCGTCGCAGGCAGCGTCTGCTGCGGGAGCTGCGGGAGATTCAGGCGCGCAAGCGTCGGGAGGTGGCCAGGCGGACGGGCGAGCACTTCACGGTGGCGCTGGTGGGGTATACGAATGCTGGCAAGAGTACGCTGTTCAACACGCTGACGGACCCCGGGGGCGAGGGGGACGCGTACGCGGACGATCGGGTGTTTGCGACGCTGCACACGCGGACGCGGGCGTGGGAGGTGGCGCCGGGGACGCGCGTGATGCTGTCGGACACGGTGGGGTTCGTGCGTGACCTTCCTCACCACCTGATCGCGTCGTTCCGGGCGACGCTGGAGGAGGTGACGCACGCGGACCTGCTGCTGGTGGTGCTGGACATCTCGGACCCGTCGTGCGAGTTGCACGAGCGGACGATCGATCGGACGCTGCGGGAGGTGTTCGCGGACGCGTCGGAGGCTGCGGGTCGGGCGATCGAGCAGCCTGCGCGGATCGTGTGTCTGAACAAGGTGGACCGTCTGGCGGATGCGCGGGAGATTCTGGTGTGGCGTTCGCGGCTTCCGGGCGCGATCCCGCTGTGTGCGCTGCCCGTGGGGCGGGGCGGCACGGGGCGTGGACTGGCGGATCTGGCGCGGGCGGTGCACGAGCACGCGGCGGGGCCGTTGCTGGAGGCCGAGCTGACGCTTCCGCTGTCTGCGGCGCGGATGATGCACGAGGTCGAGACGCTCGGGGAGGTGATCGAGCGGTCGTACGAGGGGGAGACGGCGCGGTACCGATGCCGGATCCGGCGGGGGCATCTGGCGCGTCTGCGGGCCCAGGAACCGCAGCTGCGTGTTCGGGTGATGGACGGCGGCGGGGTCGTGTCGCGGGGAGCGGGCGTTCGGGATCCATCCTGAAAAACACTGGGTCGCACAGGGCTTGCTCGGCGGGCGTGCCTCTCTAGACTTCGCCTGCGGCCTGCATCGGCGGGCTGCTGCGCACAGGGCGTGCGACGACTCCGGCCCGGGGAGCACGCTGGAGCGCTGGCCTTGTGGATCCCCGGGCATGCGAGGGCAGAAACCATGGCGGTGCCATCCATCGAGTCCATCCGGAATGTGGCGCTGGTCGGGTCGGGTTCGAGCGGGAAGACGACGCTGACGGAGCGGCTGCTGTATGCCAGCGGGGTGATCAACCGCATGGGCTCGGTGGAGGAGGGGAACACGGTCAGCGACTGGACGGACCTTGAGAAGGAGCATCAGCACTCGCTGCAGGCGAGCGTGGTGCACTTCGAGCACGACGGCGCGTTCGTGAATCTGATCGACACGCCGGGGATGGCGGACTTTCTGGGTCATGCGATCGCGTGCCTTCCTGCGGTGGAGACGGCGGCGGTGGTGATCGACGCGGGTCGGGGTGTGACGAATGTGACGCGTCGTCTGATGACGATCGCCGGGGATCGTGGTCTGCCGCGGATGCTGATCATCAACAAGATGGACGAGCATCAGGCGGATCTCGAGGAGCTGGTGGGGAAGGTGCGGGAGGTCTTCGGGAGCACCTGCCTTCCGATGAATCTTCCGACGACGGATCGTTCGGGTGTGATCGATGTGTTCGGGGAGGAGTCTGGGGATCCTCTGTTCTCTTCGGTGGAGGAGGCGCACACGCAGATCATCGAGCAGGTGGTGGAGGTCGACGAGGACCTGATGAACGCGTACTTCGAGGTCGGGGCGGAGGGTCTCGACAAGGAGCAGGTCCACAACGCGTTCGAGAAGGCGCTGCGTGAGGCGCACCTGATTCCGATCTGCTTCGTGAGCGCGAAGACGGGCGCGGGGATCGAGGCGTTGATGCGGGTCATTGCGCATCAACTCCCGAATCCGAAGGAGGGGAATCCGCGGACCTTCGTCCATGTCAACGCGGACGGGGAGGAGCGGGAGTTCCAGCCCGAGGCGGATCCGGGCAAGCCGCTGATCGCGCATGTGTTCAAGGTGGCGACGGATCCGTTCGTTGGCAAGCTGGGTGTGTTCCGGATCCACCAGGGGACGATCAAGGCGAAATCGGAGGTCCGGATCGGGGATATCCGCAAGCCGGTGCGGATCGGGAATCTGATGCGTCTTCAGGGCAAGGACCACGAGGATGTGTCGGAGGCGGGCCCTGGGGACATCGTGGCGCTGGCGAAGGTGGACGAGATCCATCACGATGTGGTGCTGCACAACGATCCGGAGGGTGGTTCGATCCGTCTGAAGCCGCTGCAGCTTCCGACGCCGCTGTACGGGCTAGCGGTGACGCTGACGAACCGTGCGGACGAGGCGAAGTTCGGGACGGCGATCTCGAAGATCACGGACGAGGATCCGTGCTTCGTGATGGAGCGGATCGCGGCGACGAAGCAGACGGTGCTTCGCGGGCTCGGGGAGTTGCATCTTCGTGTGTGTCTGGAGAAGCTGAAGCAGAACTACGGGATCGAGGTGGAGACGGCCCCGCCGAAGGTTGCGTACAAGGAGACGATCACGGCGAAGGCCGAGGGTCATCACCGTCACAAGAAGCAGTCGGGCGGCTCGGGGGAGTTCGGGGAGGTGTACCTGCGTGTCGAGCCTCTGCCTGCCGACCACGAGACGGGGTTCGAGTTCGTCAACGCGACGGTGGGCGGGTCGATCCCGAAGCAGTTCATGCCTGCGATCGAGAAGGGGATCCTGCAGGTGATGAGCGAGGGGGCGATCGCCGGGTATCCGATGCGTGGGGTGAAGGTGGAGGTGTACGACGGGAAGCACCATCCGGTGGACTCGAAGGAGGTCGCGTTCATCAAGGCGGGTCGCGGGGCGTTCATCGACGCGGTGAAGAAGGCCAAGCCTGTGCTGCTGGAGCCGTTCGTGGAGCTGGAGATCACGGCGCCTTCGGACAAGATGGGCGACATCGCCGGGGATCTCTCGACGAAGCGGGGTCGGGTGCAGGACTCGAATGTCGAGGGCGACATGTGTGTGGTGCGTGCGGTGGCGCCGCTGAGCGAGTTGCAGAACTATTCGAACGAGTTGAAGAGCCTGACGGCGGGTGCGGGCTCGTATGCGATGGACTACTCGCATGACGAGATCACCCCGCCGAACATCCAGGCGGAGGTCGTGGCGGCGTACAAGCCGCACGAGGAGGACTGAGGCGCCGGCCGGGGCTCCGGGTCGGTCGATGTCGGGGCGATGGCGCAGTCCTTGCGCGGAAGGTCCCCGGCATTATCCGTGGGACCTTGGGATTTCAAAGCGCGGTCGGCGTCGTGCCGATAGTGCGAGGGCGTGGGTTGTGCGCGCGTGCGGCGTGCACGGCGGCGTGTTGTGAGGTATGCTGGATCGCATGAACCCGGTCGGCTCGATCCCGTTCCATGTTGCCCAGGCTTATGGGGTCCGTGGGGCGGGGGCGGTACGGGCGCCGGCTTCTCGGACGATGGCGCCTGCTGCGCCGACGGTGCCCGGTCCGGCGGATTCGGGGTCGCTGCGGCTGTATCACCCGCAGGGCGGCTCGAAGGCCAATCCGCAGGTGTCGCGGCTGGTCGCGGCGGTGGTCCCCGGCTCGATCGACTTTTCCGCAGGTGATCCACAGGGCGGCGGCGGGGGTGAGGCACGCGTAGGGCTGGCGATGTATCATCATCCGGCGGATCGGAACGCCGCGGCGACGGGCGTGGGCGTGGGCCGGATGCTCGACACCAGCGCCTGACGAGACATGCGAGGGTTGGTATGGAGACCATCGGGGCGATCGGCGCGCGCACGGAGGGGCGGGTGAGCATAGATCCACGGCACGCGGGATCCGTGTGGCCCCTGGATCCCGATATCACCTTTCTCAACCACGGGTCGTACGGGGTGTGCCCGCGTCCGGTGCTGCACGCCCAGCAGCGATATCGGACGCAGATGGAGCGTGATCCGGTGCGCTGGTTCATGCGCGATCAGGAGGGGCTGCTGGACGAGGCGCGGCGGGCGCTTGCGGGACTGCTCGACTGCGACGGCGCGGACATCGGCTGGACGGCGAACGCGACGGTGGCGATCGCGACGGTGCTCCATGCGTATCACTGGCGTGCGGGGGACGAGATTCTCTGCTGCGATCAGGAGTACATGAGTTCGATCAACGAGATCGAGCGTCTGTGCGATCGTTTCGGCGTGCGTCTGAGCGTGGCGCCGATCCGCATCCCCGTGCGCGACGAGGAGGAGATCGTCGAGCGGATTCTCTCGCGGGCAACGGGGGCGACGCGTCTTGCGATCATCAGCCATATCACGAGTCCCAGCGCGATCGTGATGCCGGTGGCGCGTCTGACGCGGGAGCTGCGTTCGCGCGGGATCGATGTGCTGATCGACGGGGCGCACGGGCCGGGGCAGGTTCCGGTGTCGCTGCGCGAGCTGGAGCCGACTTTTTATGTGGCGACGCTGCACAAGTGGGTGTGTGCGCCCAAGGGGGCGGGGATGCTCTGGGTGCATCCGGAGCGTCAGGCGTCGCTGCGTCCCATTGCACTGTCGAGCCGGGCGCACGAGGATCGTCCGTGGCGGGCGTTGTTCCTGCGTGACTTCGACTATCACGGGACGGACGACTACACGGCGCACATGGCGGTGCGCGACGCGGTCGCGTTCATGGGCTCGCTGCTGGATGGCGGGTGGGACGCGTTGATGGCCCGCAACCACGATCTGGTGGTCGAGGCGCGCGATCTGTTGTGCGCACGGCTGGGTCTGGAGGCGCCGGTGCCCGCGTCGATGGTGCCGATGATGGCGACGATCCAGTTGCCGACGATGCCCGAGGCATTGAGCGGGCAGCGGACGGTGTTCGGCGATCCGATCCAGGACCGCCTGGTGGCGGAGCACGGCATTCAGGTGCCGATCTGGACGAACGCGATGACGGGCCAGCGGTTCTGCCGGATCAGCGCGCAGGTCTACAACACGCTGGATCAGTACGAGCGTCTGGCCGACGCGCTGGAGCAGGAGCTCGCGCGTGAGCGGGCGATGGGCTGAGATGCCGGCCCGGCGGGCGCAGGGGTGAGGCCCCGACGGATCGCGATGGGCGAGCGAGCGGGCATACTGTCGGGGTATGCGATATCGCTGGCGTCTGTTGCGTGCGGGTCGGATCCTGCTGGACGGGGGCGGGATGTTCGGGGTGATCCCGAAGGTGGTCTGGAGCCGGCGCGTCGCGTGCGACGAGCAGAACCGGATCGAGTTGCAGCACAACTGTCTGCTGCTGGAGTCCGAGGGGGCGGACCCTGCGCTGGGGCGGGTGCGTCGGGTGCTGATCGAGGCGGGCACGGGCGACAAGTTGGACGCGAAGATGTCGCGGATCTTCGGTCTCGACGGGCGGACGGTCGAGTCGGCGGTGCAGGAGGCGGGGGTCGCGTGCGAGGATATCGACGATGTGATCGTGAGCCACCTGCACTTCGACCATGCGGGGGGCCTGACGCGCCGGGTGCGCGAGGGTGAGCGGCCCGACTGGGTGGCACCCGAGGGGGCCGCGAGCGGGGACTGTGCGGAGGTGTGCCTGACCTTTCCGCGGGCGCGGGTGCATGTGCAGCAGCGCGAGTGGGACGACGCGTTGGCGAACGATTCGGTGATGACCCGGACTTATTATCGGGACCATCTGGAGCCGCTGCGGATTCCGCTCGCGGACGGGTCGGCGCGGGTTCGGACGGTGGCCAGTGCGCCGGCGTTTCCGGCGGGCGAGCACATCCACCACGATCAGTTGCCGACGCTGGGTGCGATGGAGCGGAGCGACGAGGTGGTGCCCGGGATCCGGGTGTTCGGGGTTCCGGGGCATACCTGGGGGCAGCAGTGCGTGGTGTTCGATGATGTGGATGGGCGGCGGGTGTGCTTCGTGCCGGATGTGATGCCGACGCGGCACCATGTGGGGCGGGCCTACAGCCTTGCGTACGATGTGGAGGCGTACACGAGCATGCTGAGCCGGCACTGGCTGCTGCGGGATGCGATGGTGGGCGGGTGGCATCTCGTGCTGGATCACGAGGCGGGCGAGGCGGTGTTTCGGGTGGCAGACGACGGGCGGGGCTGGTTCCGGCTCGAAGAAGGGATGTGAGGCGCGTTTGTGCGCCGGTCGGGAGACGCGGGTTGTGGCGACGGGTGTGACGGAACCACCTGTGGTGACTGAGGAGGCGGGCGCATCGTCCGGGCGGGACGAGCGTGTCCGGCGTGCACGCGGTCGTCGGGGGGGGCGTCGCGGGCTGTTCGATCGGCTCGAGGCCTTCGTCAGCCGGCTGAGCACGCGGAACAACTTCTGGCACCGGGTGTGCTCGCTGATCTGGCTGCCGTATGCGTTCCGGTCGGGGATCCGGATGAAGCGGATCGACCAGAAGACCTTTCAGGCGGTGCTGCCGTACAAGAAGTTCAATCGCAACTGGTACAACGCGATGGCGGGTGCGGCGCTGGTGGGGAACTCGGAGATCGCCGGGGGGATGTACATCTTCGGTGTGTGCGGCGGGGCGTACACGGTGGTGTGCAAGGAGTTGCGGTATCGTTTTCTGCGGCCGTGCTTCGGTCCTGCGCTGTATCGGGTGCATCCGAGCGACGAGTTGGACGATCTGATCGCGCGTGGGGGTGAGTTCAACATCACGCTGGAGATGGATGTGGTGCAGCACCTGCCGCGGGCGGACAGCCTGCCGCGGGTTCGGGAGAAGCGCGTCGGGCATGTAACGGTGACCTTCCATGTGACGCCCAAGGAGCACCAGAAGGCCAAGGGGCGCGGGCTGCGGGCCTCGCGGGATGTGGTGCGTTCGGGGGAGCGCGTGCGGATCGAGATGTCCGGAGAAGCCGGCGGCGACAAGGCGGGCGAGACGCGGGACGACGCGGCGGGTGCGTGAGGGGCTTTCCCCTGTTTCCCACGCGCATGGCGTGTGCGGGGCGGGGCGGCCAGGCTCGTGCCGATGGTTCTGCTGGGGTGGGGGCGATGCTGGATGTGCTGACGACGCCGATGGTGGCGGGGATGGTGCTCGGGCTGCTGTGGCTGGGCGAGGCGCTGGTGCCGATGTTCGGCGGGTGCAGCGCGGGCGGGCGGCTGCGGAACATGGTGATGGGGGCGATCAATGCCCTGGCGTCGGTGACACTGCTGGCAGCGGTGACGGTCTCGGCGACGGAGATCGCCCGGCGGCACGGGATCGGGCTGCTGCATGTGGTCGAGGCGTCGATGCTGACGCGGGCGGTCGTGGCGCTGGTGGTGCTGGATCTGTGGCACTATGTGTTCCATGTGCTGGCGCACAAGGTGCCCGTGCTCTGGCGGCTGCATCAGGTGCATCATCACGACGAGCATGTGCAGGCGACGAGCGCGATGCGGTTCCATGTGTTCGAGGTGATGATCCAGTGTCTATGCACGGTGCCGGTGATCCTGTTGCTGGGGCTGGATCTGTGGCAGTTGCTGCTGTATGAGGCGGTGCTGCTGCCGGTGGCGCTGTTCCATCATGCGGACATCCGGATTCCCGAGCGTGTGGATCGGGTGTTGCGGCTGGTGATCGTGACGCCGCGGATGCACTGGGTGCATCACTCGTCGTGGACGCCCGAGACGGACAGCAACTTTTCGAGCGTGTTCAGCTGGTGGGACCGGCTTTTCGGGACCTATCGGCGGCGGCGTCATCCGGAGCGGATCCGGTTCGGGCTGGAGGGGTTCGAGGCGTCGGACACGCGGACGGTCCGGGGGATGCTGGCAACACCGTTCTGCGGGCGCAGGAGCTCGTACGGGACGCGTCCGGAGGACCCGGACCTCGAGGCGGAAGAGCGGGACGGGCGCGAGGCTCCCGTGGCGGAGACGCCGAGGGTGCGGGAAGGGCGCGGGGCTACCATGGGCTCGTGAGCGGCTTTTCGGCGAGACTCCAGCCGATCGGATGGGCGGCGTACCTCGCGGTCTCGTGGACCTGGTGCATCGGGATGTTCCTGCCCGTGCTGCTGCTGCGCGACTCCGGGGCGTGGGGGTTCGTGCTGTTCGGCGTGCCCAATGTGCTCGGGGCGGCGGCCATGGGGTTCGTGCTCTCGCGTCGGGCTTCGGAGGAGATCGAGCGCACGCATGGGACGGCGCTGACGCTGTTCAGTGTCGTGACGCTGGCGTACCACTTCTTCTTCTGTGCGTGGGTGCTCCGG
>WGEO01000214.1 GCA_015492715.1 Phycisphaerales bacterium
CCTTGTCCAGGTGCAGGTAGGCGACATCGGGACGCCGGGCGATCTCCGCGATCATCGCGGGCGTCAGGTCCGCCGCCACCATGTTCGCGATCCACAGCGGACGCACCCGCTCGCCCACCTGCCCCTGTGCCTGCCCGTCGCGCAGCCGCGCAAGCAGATCACCCTGCGTGCGCGCAGCCGTGTCCCGCAGCAGATCCACGACGGCCCGCCTGCGAGCGTCACGGTCGCGGATCAGACTGGCCTCCTCGATGGCCCGCTCGTCCGCCTGCTCGCGCAGCACGATCACGACCGGGATCGTCTCGCCCGCCTGCGCCTGACGGACCGCGTCAGCCAGGCCATGACGAAGCCGGGAGTTATCGGACGGCCCCGCCAGCGCCACCGACGCCGACAGACCGACCGCCATCACAAGTCTCAATGCACGCCTCATGGGGATGCCTCCTTTGACGCCACCATACCACACGGCGCCGTCATCCTCACACGCCTCATGCAGATTCGCATGTCGATCGTCTGTCGCGCGGGTTTTCGGGCAACTGCCCTCATCGCTGGAGCGTACCGAATACTCAGACGGGCGACGGCATCATCGCCCGCACCAGAGCAGCGACGAACCGCCAAACCCCGCCTATCGTCGTGCTCCGCACGAGCCCCCCGGCGGGTCCGTGCCACCCGACGCCGACAGGCATCAGGAACAATCCGAGTCCTCAGCGTCCAGGATGATAGGTATTCATCCTGAGAGAACACAGCAAACCCTTGTATAAGAAAAAGGAATCACAACCATGGCCGACACTCCTGAGGCAGGCAGCGAGCAGCGTCAGATCCAGCTCCGCATCGACGAGTCCAAGATGCACACGACCTACGCCAACACCATCCGCACCTCGACCACACAGGACGAGGTCGTCCTGGACTTTGGCATGAACCTGCCCATGCAGGGGCCGGACAACCAGCCCGTGCTCATGTTCAGCGTGGGCAGCCGGGTCATCATGAACTGGGCTGCCGCCAAGCGACTGGCCATCAACCTCGGACAGGTCATCCGCAACTACGAGGACCGGCACGGCGAGATCCAGCTCGGGCAGGCCCAGAGCGGTCCCAAACTCGCGGGCGACTAACCACCCCGCCCCCCGTAGGAGCCCATGAGCGAAGCCCGAGGCGAGGTCGCCGCCACACGCACGACGCCGGGTCCGACCCCGGCCCACGCGCGCGGTGCCGAAGAACTCCGCTCGCTCCTGACCGAACTCCTCGAGACCCAGTGCCGACTCCTCGAGGCGTCGGCGGGCGTGATCTATCTCGCCGGCTCGCCCACGCGCAGAGCCGGCGTCTTTGCGCGCTGGCCTGCCCGGACCAATCTCCTCGATGACGCCGCCCTCGCACGCCTCGAGCGTCTGGGCGAGCAGACCCTCTCCAGCCCCAACGCTCGCATCGAGTCCATCACGATCGCGGACAAGAGCCCCCTCTACGACGCCGGACGCACGCACTTGGTCCTCATCGCGCCGCTGCGGGCGGGCGATCGGGTCGAGGGCGTGGCCATGCTCGTCATGCCCGCCCAGCACGAGGTCGATGCGGAGCGTGCTCTGACCCAACTCGCCCTGTGCAGCGCACCGTTCGAGGCCTTCCTCTGGCGTCAGCAGGCCATGACCGAGGCTCGACAGAAGGCCCTGCTTCGCCAGACGCTCGAACTGATCGATGTCGCGCTCGAGGGCGAAAGCGCCCGTGGCATGGCCTCGATCATGGCCACCGAACTGGGACGCCGATTCGGATGCACCCGCGTCTCGATCGGACTCATCGAGGGCTCGGGCGATCGCATCGGGCTGGTCGCCGTCAGCGGCGCCGAAGACCTCGATCGCAAGGGCCCCGCCGCCGAGGCCCTCATCGACGCCATGGAGGAGTGCGCCCTCCAGGACATCGAACTGGTCTATCCGCCGCTGGCAAGCGAGGACACCCCGCCGGGCGCCAAACGCGTCCTGCGCGCCCACGAACGCCTCAGCCAGGCGTTCGGCCCCAGCGCCATCCTCAGCCTGCCCCTGCGGGTCGAGGGCGACCTCGTCGGCGTGGTGGTCCTCGAGCGCGAGGCGTCGGATCCATTCCCCCCCGCCGCCGTCCCGCTCCTGCGTCTCGTCGCCCAGTTCATCGGCCCGGCGCTCTACACGCGCCGCCTTGCCGACCGTGGCATCCTCGCCGTCGCCCGCGACCGCCTGCGTGATCTGGGAACATGGGCGGTGGGCCCGCGCCACACGCTGGCCAAGGTGATCGCCCTGCTGGCGATGGGCGCCGTCATCGCGTCCGCGATCGTGCCGATCCCCGCCCGCGTCAGCGCCGACGCGGAACTGCGGGCCGCCGTCAATCGGCGCGTGATCCCCCCCTTCCGGGCCGTGCTCAGCGAGGTCCTCGTCCGTCCGGGGGATCGCGTGGAGAAGGGGCAACTCCTCGCTCGTCTGGATACGCAGGATCTGGAACTCGAACGCCTGCGCCTCGAGGCCGAGCGACAGGAACTCATGACCCAGCGTGCCGACGCCGAGATGCGGGGCACGCCCAGCGACGCCGCGCGCCTGGCTCGCCAGATCGAGCAACGCGACGCCCAGATCGCCCTGCTCGAAGCCCAGATCGCACGCGCCCAGGTCCGCAGCCCGATCGCGGGCACCGTCAGCCGGGGCGATCTCGAGGACTTCGTCGGCGCCACCGTCGACTCCACCCAGGCCCTCTTCGAGATCGTCACCGACGACCTCATCGTCCTGATCGAAGTCGACGAACGCGATATCGGGCGCGTCGAGGCGGGTCAGCGGGGATGGCTCGTCTCCAAGGCCCTGCCCGATGAACGCGTCGCCGTCGAGGTCGTCCGCATCAACCCCGTGGCCCGTCCCGTCGAGGGCGCCAATGTGTATCTCGTCGAGGCACGCGTCCGCAGCGACGACGGCTCGCGCCCCGCGTGGCTGCGCCCGGGCATGACGGGCACGGTCCGCCTCGACGCGGGCACCACGACGCCCATGCGTGCCTTCCTTGCGCCGCTCGTCGACGAACTTCGCTTCAACCTCTGGTGGTGATGGATGCCTCGTTTCGAGCCGCGCCCGGAGAACCCGCCGCATGTTCCGTGACGATGTCCAGGCATCCTTCAGCGACCTGTGGTACCGCGTCGTCGATGCGCGCCCGCGCATCAGCCCGCACGCACGCATCGTCCGCCAGCGATACGGGCCAGCCATCACCTACATCATCGAGGACCCCGCGGGCGGGCACTACTACCGCCTCAGCGAGTCCGCCTACTTCTTCCTCGGGCTGCTCGACGGCAGAACCACCGTCGATGAGGCGTGGGAGGCCTGCTGCGCGCAGCTCGGCGACGGCGCACCGTCCCAGCGCGAGTGCCTCCATCTCCTCGCCCAGCTCCAGCTCTTCGGCCTGCTCGTCGGCGACCAGCCCATCGCCTCGGACATGATCGAGCACCGCATCGAGCAGGTCCGATCCCAGCGATTCCAGAAACGCACCGGGCGATTCGTCTTTCCCAGCATTCCTCTGATCAATCCCGAACCGTTCCTCGAACGCACCGGCGCCCTCTGGCGCCTCGTCTTCAGCCGATGGGGGTTTGCCGTCTGGCTCGTCACGGTCCTGCTCGCCATCGCACTCGTCATCCCGCGCTCGCGAGACTTTGCCAGCGAACTCAACGGCATCCTCGATGTCCGGAACCTCATCTTGCTGAGCATCCTCTTCCTGCTCATCCGCGCCGTCCACGAGTTCGGGCACGCGGCCGCCTGCAAGGCCATGGGCGGCAGATGCACCGAGATCGGCGTCATCCTCATCGCGATGGTCCTGCCCCTGCCCTACTGCGACGCCTCCAGCGCCTGGCGATTCCCCGAGCTCTGGCGACGCGTCCTCGTCTCGGGCGCAGGCATGCTCGTCGAGTTCTTCCTCGCAGCGATCGCCGCGATCGTCTGGGTGGCGACCGACCCCCACGACGCCCAGGTGCTCCACGCCGTCGCCTTCAACGCCATGATCCTCTCGAGCATCACGACGCTGGTCTTCAATCTCAATCCGCTCCTGCGCTACGACGGCTACTACATCCTCAGTGATGTCCTGGGCATCCCGAACCTCGCCCAGCGCAGCAAGGCGCTCTGGCAGTTCATCCTCGAACGCTATCTGCTGGGCGTGCGACGCAACACGCCCCCGCCGGTGCGCGACCGGAGCGAGTTCTGGGCCATGCTCATCTACGGCCTGCTCGCGCCGCCCTATCGCATCTTCATCGCCGTGACCATCCTCATCATCGTCGCCACGCACTACCTCACGCTGGGCATCGTCATCGCCACCGTGATGGGCCTGATCTGGTTCGTCTGGCCCGTGCTCAAGGGCATGACCTACCTCGCCACGAGCCCGCGCCTCATCGGGCGACGCACCCGAGCCTTCGCCGTCACCGGCACAGGCGTCGGGATGCTCGTCGTGCTCCTTGCGCTGGTGCCCTTCCCGGCCGCCGGCTACGCACACGGCAAGGTCGAGCCCGTGCAGAGCGTCACGCTGCGTGCGGCAGAAGAAGGGTTCATCAAGGCCGTCCACGCGCGCCCGGGAGACGCGATCACACAGGGCACGCTCGTCATCGAGATGGAGAATCCCGAACTCCAGCGCGACCTGAGACTGGCGCAGCTGACGCTGGAGCAGGCACGGATCGAGCGCGACCTCGCGGCCCAGGGCGCCCCGGCGACACTCGCCATCGCCGACGAACGCCTGCGCATGGCCCGGGCCGCCCTGCAACGCGCGCAGGATCGCGTCGCTCGCCTGCGCATCACCAGTCCCATCGAGGGACGCCTCGTCGCACCGACCGGCGCCGGGATCGACCTGGAGAACCTCGAAGGTCGCTTCGTCCGCAAGGGCGTCGCACTGGCCCGCGTGGCCGCCCTCGACCAGCTCCGCGTGCGTGCCCAGATGTCCGACCGCCAGTATGCCTATGTCTTCCACGACCCGAACGAGACCCGCCCCGCACTCGTCCGCGTCCGAGGACGCGCAGGCGAGGTCACCCCGGCACATGTCACCGCCCTCGCCGGGGCGGGCTTCCGACGCCTGGAGGACGAAGCCCTCTCGATACGGGCCGCTGGTCCGATCGCACTGGACCCCACGGACCCCAGCGGACAACGCACACTCGTTCCTCTCTTTACGATCGAACTCGCCCCCGAGCATCAGCCCGACTGGTGGCAGCCGGGCCTGCGCGCCAAGGTCCGATTCCCCCTCGAGCCGGCGCCCCTGGCGACACAGCTCTGGCGACGGGCCCGCCAGTTCCTCACCCAGCGATTCAGCCCATGACACGCTCGCCTGCCATGCTCGACCTGCTCGACCCGCTGGCGACGACACCCCCGCGCGTCATGGTCAACCCGCGACCGCGCGAGCCCGCCCTGACGGGGCTCGACGCGCTGGCCCAGCGTCTTCGGGGCTCGGCTCGTCGACGGCGCGTCTCCGCACGCGAACGCCGGCGGGCCGCCGCCATCGAGCGGGCCGCGCTCGCCCTGCGGGATCTGAGCGAGCACGCCCTGGATGCACGGATCGCCGAGGTCGCCGACGCCGTCCGCCTGCGTCGCGAGGACGAACGCACCATCGATGAGGCCGCCGCCGTCATCGTCGAGGTCATCCGGCGCCAGATCGGCCTGTCACTCTATCGCGAGCAGATCATGGGTGGGCTGGTCATCGCCGCCGGGGCCTGTGCCGAGATGGCCACGGGCGAGGGCAAGACCGTCACCGCGATCATCCCCGCCGCCCTGGATGCCTGGCTCGGTCGCGGCGTGCATGTCCACACCGTCAACGACTACCTCGCGCGACGCGACGCCCACATCACGCGCCCCGCCTACACCCGCCTGGGCCTGACCGTCGGCGTGCTCCAGGACGACACCCCGCGCGAGGAGCGCAGACGCATGTACCGCATGGACATCACCTACGGCGCCGACAAGCAGTTCATCTTCGACTACCTGCGCGATCGCCTCCACATGCCCGTCGCCCCCCGCGAGATCGACCAGGACCTCGCCGCCATCATCCCCGGGGCCTCGTCGCTCGATACGGTCCAGCGCGGGCTCGCCAGCGCCATCGTGGACGAAGCCGACAGCGTGCTCATCGACGAGGCCGTCACCCCCGCGATCATCGGGCTCGACCTGCCCGAGGAAGCCGCCGACCCTCGCCGATTCGCCATCGCCGCCCGCATCGCCGGCGACATGCAGCCCGGACGCGACTACAAGGTCGATCGCCCCATGCGCCAGGTCTCCCTGACCGCTCGCGGACGCGAGAGGCTCGCGGCCAGCGCCGAGGAGCTCCCCGCATTCTGGCGAGGCCCCAGCCGCAGAGAGGAACTCCTCATCCAGGCCCTCTCGGCACGCGAACTCTACATCCGCGATGAGGACTACATCATCCGCGACGGCAAGGTCTGCATCGTCGACCGCTCCACCGGACGCGTGCTCGAAGGACGCCAGTGGCAGCTGGGCGTACATCAGGCCGTCGAAGCCAAGGAGGGCCTCGCCACCAGCCCGGACCGACGCACCGCCGCCCGCATCAGTTATCAGCGTTTCTTCCAGCAGTACCGGCGCCTCGCGGGCATGACCGGCACCGCGTGGGAGATCGCGGGCGAACTCCACCAGCACTACAACCTGCGCGTCGTCCGCATCCCGACCCACCGACCCGTCATCCGCCGCCAGCCACCCGACCGGATCTTCCGCACGGCTGGCGCCCGCGACGAGGCCGTCGCCGATCGTGCCGCCGAACTCCATGCCATCGGACGCCCCGTTCTCATCGGCACTCGCAGCGTCGCCGAATCCGAACGCCTCGCGCAGGCCCTGTCGGCCCGCGATGTGCCCTGCCGCGTCCTCAACGCCCAGCGCGAGGCAGAGGAGGCCGAGATCGTCGCGCAGGCAGGACGCAGCGGAGCCGTCACCGTCGCGACGAACATGGCGGGCAGGGGCACCGACATCATCCTCGACGATCGCGCCCGCGAACTGGGCGGGCTGGTCGTCATCGCAACCGCCCGCAACGACGAGCGACGCGTCGATCGCCAGCTCTACGGGCGTGCGGGGCGTCAGGGCGATCCGGGCCTCGCCGAGACCTTCGTCTCCCTCGAGGACGACCTGATCCTCCGCTACGCCCCCCGCTGGCTCGTCCGCCTGGCGCGCACGCTCCCGCCCCCCCTGCATGCGCTGCTGGCACGCCCCCTGTTCGCCGTCGCCCAGCGCAGCGCCGGGGCTCGCGCCCGGGTCTTCCGCGACGAGGCCGCCCAGGCCGACTCGTGGCTCGAGATGGCCATGCACACGCGGACCCGGTAATCCCGCGCGAACGCGACGGCAACCACGAACGAATACCATCCATATATCACGAGCGCCAACCCTCCGGACACAGGACAACGCATGACCACCACCGCCGCCACGCCCTCGCCCGAGCTCGCGCGCGAGGTCGATCGCCACAGCGAACTCATCCGCCGACTCGTCGAGTCCGTCGAACAGGTCGTCGTGGGACAACGCCCCATGGTCGAGAAACTCCTGCTGGGCCTGCTGTGCAACGGGCATGTCCTGCTCGAGGGCGTCCCGGGCCTGGCCAAGACGCTCACCGTCAGCGTGCTGGCCCAGTCGCTCCACGCGCAGTTCAGCCGGATCCAGTTCACCCCGGACCTGCTGCCCGCGGACCTGCTGGGGACCCAGATCTACGACCCCCGCGACCACTCCTTCAGCGTCCGAAAGGGGCCCATCTTCGCCAATATCGTCCTCGCCGACGAGATCAACCGCGCCCCCGCGAAGGTCCAGTCCGCCCTCCTGGAAGCCATGCAGGAGCGCCAGGTCACGATCGGCGACCAGAGCCTCCCGCTCGACGAGCCGTTCCTCGTGCTGGCAACCCAGAACCCCATCGAGCAGGAGGGAACCTACCAGCTCCCCGAGGCGCAGGTCGATCGCTTCATGCTCAAACTGCGCATCGATTATCCGGACCAGGACGAGGAACGCCTCATCGTCGATCGCATGGCGTCGACGCGTCCCGTGACCAGTGTCGAGCCCGTCATCGAACTCGACGAGATCGCGCGGGCCCGCGAGGTCATCGACCGGATCTATCTGGACCCCAAGGTCCGAGACTACATCGTCGCCCTTGCGCGCGCATCACGCGACCCCGAGCGCCACGGACTCAAGATCGCCCACCTGATCGACTTCGGCGCAAGCCCGCGTGCCAGCATCAACATGGCGATCGCCTCGCGCGCCCAGGCGTTCCTCGCGGGCAGGGCCTATGTCACCCCGGGCGATGTCAAGGAGGTCGCCCCCGAGATCCTGCGCCATCGCATCATTCTCAGTTACGAGGCACACGCCGAGGGCATCACCAGCGACGATGTGATCGAGCGACTGCTCGAGACCGTTCCCATCCAATGAGCGACCAGACCTCCAACGCCCAGGAACTCATGCGCAGGGTCCGGCGCCTGGAATATCGGACCCGCCGGCGTGTCGATTCGCTCTTTGCGGGAAACTACCACTCGGCGTACAAGGGCCAGGGCATCGAGTTCGCCGAGGTCCGTCCCTACGAGCCCGGCGACGATGTGCGGGCGATCGACTGGAATGTCAGCGCCCGCGCGGGCTCGCCCTATCTGAAACTCTTCGTCGAGGAACGCCAACTCACGCTGATCCTGGCCGTCGATGTCAGCGCATCGGGAGCCTTCGCATCGCGGGGCAGGCTCAAGAGCGAGGTCGAGGTCGAGGCCGCCGCCATGCTCGCTGCCGCCGCCGCCCGCACCCAGGACCGGGTGGGCCTGCTCCTGTTTGCCGAGCGTCCGGAGGTATTCCTGCCCCCGCGCAAGGGCCGGACGCACTTCCTGCGGGTGCTCCGGGAACTGTGCGCCCAGCGTCCGCATGGCACGAGGACCGACCTTGTGCGCACGCTGGACCACATCGGGCGCATCCAGAAGCGACGGGCCATCGTGTTCCTGATCTCCGACATGATCACGCCCGGACAGGACCCCGACACGCTCGCCCCCCACTTCCGCAAGCTCGCGGCGTTGCACGAGCTGACGGTCGTGCGGGTCAGCGATCCGCGCGAGCACCAGTTGCCGCGCGCCGGGCTGGTGCGCCTGCGCGACGCCGAATCCGGACGGACGCTCACCGTCGATGCCTCCAGCGTGCGCGTGCGCAGACGCTTCGAGCGGGCCCAGCATGTGCGCATGGAGCAGACGCGTCGGATGGTGCTGTCCAGCGGGGCGGACATGATCGAGCTGTCGACGGACCGTCCGATCCTCGCGCCGATGCTGGCGCACTTCGCCCGCCGGCGAGGGAGGGTCGTCGCATGAGCGCACGAACCCGGCCCTTCGCATTGTGGATGCTTGGGATCGCCCTGATGTCCCTCGGCGCGTGCGGGGAGTCGGATTCCGGCGAGGTGAAGGAGGTGGGGGGCGATGTGGCGTCGTGGATCGAACGCGGCCCGCTGCGGGTGCATGTGGGCGTCGATCGCGACGAGCTGACGGTCGCCGAATCGC
>WGEO01000215.1 GCA_015492715.1 Phycisphaerales bacterium
GAGCGGGGCGAGTCGTTGACGATGCGATTCAACGAGATGCTCCGGCGGTTCGGCGAGCGTCACGACGCGCTGAGCCTCGATGTGCCCGACGACGAGATCGACAGCCCCCTGCGTGCCCGACTGGAGCGACTGCGTCTCCTCGAACAGGGCCAGGCCCGCGGACTGGCGACATGATGCGGTTTCTGGTTGCCTTCATGTTCCTGCTGCTGGTCGCCCCGGCGCCGGCCCAGGTCATCGGCCCGCCCAGCGACCCGCAGGCATTCGATGCCCCGCCCGAGGGCATCCGGCGCACGCGAGAATTGTTCGGGCTCGATGCGCCCGCCGACATCAATCCGCTTCAGGTGCTCGGCGTCGTCGGCGACGCGCTGCCCTCGCGCAGCGCAGCCCGGGGCGAGGAGGCGCCCGGCGGGCTCAGCGCCGCCATCAACATCATGCTCCTGCTGACCGTCATCAGCCTTGCCCCGTCCATCATGCTGATGACGACCTGCTTCGTGCGCATCCTCATCGTGCTGGGGCTGCTCCGGCAGGCGATCGGTATGCAGACGCTTCCGCCTGCGCAGATGGTGACCGCCATCGCGCTGTTCATGACGCTGATGGTCATGAGCCCGACCATCGACCGCATCTGGAACGAGGCGGTCGTCCCGTATCGCGCGGGCGAGGTCCATTCCTACGACGACCTCTGGCAGCGATCCGTGCAGCCCCTGCGCGACTACATGTTCGACCAGATCGAGGCCACGGGCAACTGGTCCAGCCTCTACATGGTGCTCAACTATCGCGGCAGGCTGGACACGAGCGATCCGTCGGCGCTGACCCGCGCCGATGTCGATCTCGTCGAGCTCGTGCCCGCGTACATGCTCAGCGAGCTCAAGACCGCCTTTACCATGGGCTTCCGCGTCTATCTTCCCTTCCTCATCATCGACATGGTCATCGCCAGCCTGCTCATCTCCATGAGCATGATGATGCTCCCGCCCGTGCTCATCAGCCTGCCGTTCAAGCTGCTGCTCTTCGTGCTGGTCGACGGCTGGCAGCTCATCGTCGGCTCGCTCATGACGAGCTTCGTGCAGGAGGGCATGAGCCCGCGCATGAGTGAGCAGGCGGCCGAGATCTCCGCCCTCATTCCCATGCATATTCCGCCCGAGGTCCTCACCCTGCCCGCCCAGGCGCCGGGCGGGGTCCTTCCCGTGTAGGAGTCTGTCATGGCCTACGACGAATCCCTGGTCTTCCTCGTGCGCGACACGCTGCTCGTGGTGCTCAAGATCGCGGCGCCCATCCTCGCCGCGGGCGTGGTCGTGGGCCTGACCATCAGCTTCCTCCAGTCCGTCACCAGCATCCAGGATCAGACGCTGACCTTCGTGCCCAAGATCCTCGTGATGATCGTGGTGGCGGCGGTGCTGATTCCCTGGATCGCCGCCCGCTTGACGGACTACGCCGCCCAGATGCTCAGCCTGTCGCCCATGCCCTGAATCCACTTCCGGAAGGAGTACGCCCGGATCTTCGCATGCCTGATCTGACTCCCATGCTGGTCCATGTCATCCCCTTCACGCTGGTGCTCAGCCGGGTCGTGGGGATCATGCTCTTTGCGCCGATCGTCTCGATGGCGGGCGTGCCGGTGCGTGCCCGTGCGTTGCTGGCGTTCGTGCTGGCCGTCAGCCTCTATCCCATCGTGCCCCCGCTCTGGAGCGAGGGATCGATCACCGACATCTTCGCGCTCCTGCCGATCATGGGCGCCGAGGTGCTCGTGGGGGTCGTCCTGGGCATGCTCGCGAGCGTGCCGCTGCTGGCCATGGAGATGGCCGGGCAGATGCTCGGGCATCAGATGGGGCTCGGCCTTGCACGGGCGTTCAACCCGGCCTTCGAGTCGGAGATGGATGTCGCAGGCCAGCTCCTGTTCACCGTCGCCGCCGGGGTGTATCTGGCTCTGGGCGGGCTGGAGATCCTCTACCTCGCGCTCGCGCGCACATTCCGCACGCTCCCGGCGGGTGAGATCGTCTCGGGTGCCTTTGCCCTGGAGACCTACATGAACCTGGCCCGTGCGGGCACGGACCTCGCCCTGCGCGTCGCGGCGCCGGTGCTGGGCAGCCTCATCCTGATCCTCATCGCCATGGGATTCCTCATGAAGACCATGCCGCAGATCAACATCCTCAGCGTCGGGTTTGCGATCAAGATCGTCAGCGGCATCCTCGTCCTCACATGGAGCCTCTTCGTGATCGAGGAGGCCTTCGCCGACGAGCTCCAGCGTTCACTCCAGATCCTGCTCGAATGGGCCCAGCTGGCCGGAGGCGCGCACCATGGCCGGTGACGACATGGGCGAACGCACGGAGAAGCCGACGCCGAGGCGTCTGAGCAAGGCACGCAATCGCGGGCAGGTGGCCAAGAGCCAGGACCTCGCCGCCGCCATCGCGCTGGCGAGCGCCGTCGTCCTGATGCTCACGCTGGGCGGCTCGCTCATGCGGACCCTGGCCACGATCATGACGCGTGTCCTCAGCGGGCAGACCCCGGGCGGTTTCCTGGAGGTCACCGGCGCGCTTGGAGCCGCACGCTTTGCGGGCACGAGCGCCATGCTCGCGCTGCTCCCGTTCCTCCTGCTCACCTTCCTCGTCGCCTACCTCGCCAACTTTCTCCAGATCGGGTGGCTCTTCACCTTCGAGCCGGTCAAGCCCAAGTTCAGCAAGTTCAACCCGGTCTCGGGCATCCAGCGCCTCTTCAGCCTGCGCAACCTCGTGAAGTCGGGCGTGAACTTCCTCAAGCTGATCGTCGTTGCGCTCGTGTCGTGGATCAGCATCGCACGCTCTCTGCCGCAGATCGTCTCCCTCCCGCGTCTGGGCGCCATACAGGCGATGCTCACGATCGGACGCCTGGCGCTGGAACTGGCCCTCCTTCTCGTGCTCATCCTCCTCGTGCTGGCGATCATCGACTTCATCTATCAGAAGTGGCAGCACATCAAGGACCTCAAGATGACCAAGCACGAGGTCAAGGACGAGCGGCGGAGCATGGAGGGCGACCCGCAGGTCAAGAAGCGCCGCTTCGAGATGGCCGTCGAGATCGCCACCCAGCGCATCCGCAAGCAGGTCCCCGGGGCCGATGTCGTCATCTCGAACCCGACCCACTTCGCCGTCGCGCTGAAGTACGACGGCGAGTCGATGCGGGCCCCCGTCCTCGTGGCCAAGGGCGCCGACCTCATGGCCCTGCGCATCCGGCAGGTCGCATCGCTTCACGGCGTGCCCATCGTCGAGCGTCCACCCCTGGCCCGCGCCATCTACTGGGGCGTCGAGGAGGGACGGGAGATCCCGCCCCACCTGTACGAGGCCGTCGCCGAGGTCCTTGCCTATGTCTACCGGATGAACCAGACGCAGGCCGCATAGGAGTTGATCACGCGTGACCGTCGCCGGCAGCACAGACTCGAACACGCCGCGCTGGATCACCCTGATCCACGCCAACCGCGGGCTGATCGTCCCGGTCGGGTTCGTGTTCCTGATGATCGTGCTGCTGGTGCCCATGCCGCCGCCGGTGCTCGATCTGCTCATCGCGCTGAACATCTCCGTCGCGGTGGTCATCCTCCTGACGACGCTCTACATGGATCGCCCGCTGGAGTTCAGCGTGTTTCCGTCGCTGCTGCTGGCGACGACGCTCCTGCGTCTCGTGCTCAATGTCGCCTCGACCCGCCTGATCCTGACTGCCGACGCCGAGACGCCCGAGGAGGCCGTCGGCGTCGCGGGCAAGGTCATCCAGGCGTTCGGGCAGTTCGTCGCGGGCGACAGCCTGTTCGTCGGCGTCGTCATCTTCCTCATCCTCGTCATCGTCCAGTTCATGGTCGTCACCAAGGGCGCCGGGCGCATCAGCGAGGTCGCCGCACGCTTCACCCTCGATGCCATGCCGGGCAAGCAGATGGCCATCGACTCGGACCTCAACGCGGGCCTCATCGACGAGGCAGAGGCCCGCGCCCGACGCGAGGAGATCGCTCGCGAGGCCGACTTCTTCGGCGCCATGGACGGTGCCAGCAAGTTCGTGCGCGGCGACGCCATCGCCGGCATCATCATCACCGCCATCAACATCCTCGGCGGATTCGCGATCGGCATGATCGACCGCGGCTGGCCCGCCGCCCAGACCGCCGAGACCTTTACCAAACTCACCATCGGCGACGGCCTGACCGCCCAGATCCCCTCGCTGATCATCTCGATCGCCAGCGCCCTGATCGTGACACGCAGCGGGTCGAAGGACGAGCTGGGACGCGAGCTGGCCGACCAACTCGTCAGCCAGCCCAAGGGCCTGCTCATCTGCAGCGCCTTCCTCGCTCTGCTGAGCCTCACGCCCCTGCCCACGGTTCCCCTCCTGGCGACCAGCGCGGGCCTCGGCGCCCTGGCATGGTTCATGATCCGCAGACGCCCGACGCCCGACGATGGCGACGCCCCGGCGCACGACGCGGCTCCCATGGACGAACTCCCCGAGACGCCCATCGAGTCCGTCCTGAAAGTCGACACGCTCGAACTCGAGATCGGCTACGGGCTGGTCGCGCTGGTCGACAAGGCCCAGGGCGGGGATCTCCTGGCACGCATCAACGCCGCCCGCCGACAGCTCGCCGCCGAACTGGGCCTCGTCATGCCCCCCGTCCGCATCCGCGACAATGTCAAGCTCGAGCCCGACGCCTACCGCATCAAGATCCGCGGGGTGCCCATCGCCCAGGGGATCGTCCGCCCGGGGCGCCTGCTGGCCATGGACGCCGGGCTCGCCTCGGGGCCACTCGACGGCGAACGCACGCGCGAGCCGGCGTTCGGGCTCGATGCCTGGTGGATCGATCCCGCCCTCCGCCAGCGGGCAGAAGCCCAGAACTACACCGTGGTGGAAGCGACCAGCGTCCTGACGACCCATCTGAGCGAGGTCGTCCGGAGCCACGCCGACGAGTTGCTGACGCGGGAAGAGGTCAACAACCTCATCGAGCAACTCAAGGAGCGTGCCCCGCGCCTCGTCGAGGAGGCGATCCCCGCCATCGTCAAGGCCGCCGACATCCAGCGGGTCTGCCAGGCCCTCCTGCGCGAACGCATCCCCATCCGCGACATGGAGACGATCGTCGAGGCTCTCGCCGACTGGGCTCCCAAGACGCCCGATCCGGATGTCCTCATCGAGTATGTCCGCAACGCCCTTCGGCGCACGATCTGCGCACAGGTCGCCGTGCCCCAGGATGACGGCACCCTCAAGATCCTCTGCGTCGCCCTCGACCCTTCCCTCGAGGACCGCATCAACGCCCACATCGACCGTTCGGGCGGGACCACCTCCGTCGCGGTTCCCCCCCGCCTCGCCGAGCAGATCGCCGCAGAGGTCGCCCGTGCCTTGGAGGGCGTTACGGGGCGGGGGCATCCCCCCGTCGTCGTCGCCTCGCCCCAGGTCCGGGCCGTGGTCCGTCAGATCCTCGAAGGACGCATCGACGGCGTCTGGGTGCTCGGATACAACGAGATCGTCCCCGAGATCGAGGTCGAGACCGTCGCCCTCGTTTCTCCTCCCACCCAACAGGCAGCAGCATGAGCGCACGCCCGAACACAATCTGCTATCCTGACCACTCAGGAAGTCACACACGCCACGGACGGCACGCATGACACTCAAGACCTATCGCGCAGCGAGCATGGCGGAGGCTCTGGCAGAGGTCAAGAAGGACCTCGGGCCCGACGCCGTCATTCTGCATACCCGCTCGTACCGCGTCGGCGGGTTCGCCGGCATCGGCGCCCGCACCGTCGTCGAGATCACCGCCTCGACCGACGCACGCGCTGCAACCGGCACAACCAGGACCCGTCAGACACCCCGTTCCCCCGCCCGGAGCGCAGCATCCGCCGCCGCTGTCGGCGGGCAGCAGGCGACAGCCCGCAGGGCCGGCTCGCAGCATCCGCCCGGGGCATCGCGTCGCCAGTCGGCACGCGAGACAGCGAGCATGCCGTCCGCCACCCATCAGGCAACCCCGCGCCCCTATCGCGAGCAGGAACTCCGCCCGCAGGTGCACACCTCCGAAACGGACACGCCCCCCGCGGCGCCCGTCGCCGACGACACGCTCCGTCCTCCCGTGCGAGAGTATCCCAGGGGCATGGATCGCCGCGTCCGCACGAGCGCCGTCCTGCGCTCGGTCAACACGGCACCGATGCCCGAGCCCAAGGGAACCGTCGTGCGGGCAGCCGACGATCTGATCAAGGACGAGACCGTCAAACTCGCGCCGTCGTCGCGCACCCGGCGCGAGAGCCTGGACCGCCTGACGGTGAGCGCCCCGTTCGCACCGACGGACGCCGACGCGGCCCAGACGCTCCACGACGAGCTCGCCGCGATCAAACGCCTCATGGGCCAGGTGCTCCAGACCTCGGCCAAGTCCGCCGAATCCGCCGGATCGTTCAGCGATGCGCTCGGCGGGTTCTATCTCCGCCTCATCGAGCAGCAGGTCGCCCCCGATCTGGCCGACAGACTCTGCGCCAAGGTCCGGGCCGAACTCAGCCCCGCCGAACTCGCCGAGGGTGCCGTCGTCCGCGAGTGCCTGCTGCGACACATCGCCCAGATCATCAGCGTCGATGACGCCGCCGCCCGTTTCGATCGCACGCCCGACGGACGCCCGCTGACGATCGCGCTGATCGGACCAACCGGTGTAGGCAAGACCACCACGCTCGCCAAACTGGCGGCGATCTGCAAACTCCGCCACAACAAGCGTGTCGGCCTGATCACCTGCGACACCTACCGCATCGCCGCCGTCGAGCAGCTGCGCACCTACGCCAACATCATCGGCCTGCCCATCCGCGTGGCCATGTCGCCCGCCGAGATGAGCAGCGCCTGCGAGGCCCTGCTGGACTTCGATGTCGTCCTCGTCGACACCCCCGGACGCAGCCAGCACGACAGCGAACGCCTCGAAGAACTCCACGCTCTCGTCGATGCCGCCCGCCCGCACCACAAGGACCTCGTCATCTCGGCGATCGCCGATCTGCCCGTCGTCCAGCGGACCGTCGAGCGATTCAGCCACCTCGAGCCCTCACGCGTCATCCTCAGCAAACTCGATGAGGGCGTGCACTTTGGAACCCTCTGCAACATCCTCGATCGCCTGACCATCCCCGTCAGTTTCGTCACGACGGGCCAGGAGGTCCCCGATCACATCGAGCCGGCAAGCGCTCCCCGACTGGCCCGCCTCATCCTCGACGGCTCCGACGCGCACGCTCCTGTCGCATCCACGCCATGAACTCGCTGACGCCCGCTCCCGATCAGGCGTCCCGCCTGCGATCGCTCGTCCAGGCGCTTCGCGCCCGCGGCGAGCAGCAGCACCGGGCCGACCCCGCGCCGCCGATTCCACCAACAGAACCCGTCCCACCTTCTCCCGCATCGCCCGCGACGCCGGAGGCACCGACCTGCGCCGCGTCCCCGCCGCCGCGTCCGCAGCACCCCGTCATCGCGATCGCCTCGGGCAAGGGCGGCGTCGGCAAGAGCGTCCTCGCCACGAATCTCGCCGTCGCCCTGCACCGCAGGAACCATCTGCCGGCCCTTGTCGACGCCGACCTGGGCGCAGCAAACTGCGACATCCTGCTGGGCGAACGCCCCCTGCGACGCCTGGGCGCCGAGCCTCAGGCGAGGCTGGCGGACCTCACGCTCGAATCACGCCTCGGCCCACTGCTGATCCCCGGCCATGTGGGCGTCCGCCGACCCGACCTCGCCCCCGATGCGCTCTTCCATCGCCTGCACACGCTCGATGGTGCCTGCGATGTCATCCTCATCGACCTTCCCGCCGGCCTCGATCCGCTCACGATCGAGACGCTCGCGCAGGCCGACATCGCCCTGATCGTGACGACCTCCGAGCCACCCGCGCTCGCGGACGCCTACGCCATCGTCAAGGCGGTCACACACCGACGGGCCGAGGGTGATTGCACGCCGAGGCAGCGCCTCGAACTCGTCGTCAATCAGGTGCGCGACGAAGATCACGCCCGGGGCGTGCACGCGAGACTCGCCCAGGTCGCCCAGCGCTTTCTCGGACGGCGCGTGCCCCTCTTTGCCGCTATTCCGCGCTGCCCGGCCATCCCGCGATCGGTCGGCGCCCGCACGCCCGTGGTTGTCCACGATCCATCCACAGCCTCCGCCTGCGCCCTCCTCGACGCCGCCTCGCGCATGTCCGATATCCTCGATTCCCTTGAACGCGCAAAGCCTGCCGGACCGTCCGGGTTCTGATCGGTCCATCTGCGCCGCGCACGCATCTTGCGAACCCGTTTTTTTCCGTGGGTCGACTGAATCCGTCGTTGCCCATATCCGATCGTCTACGCGGCGATCCGTCGTGTCGCCGCGAGGGAGTCCGAGAAGACCGCACCCGTGGAACGACCAGCACCCGCCATCGCCTGCTGCTTCGCGCTCGCGGCCCACGCGATCGCGATCGTCGCCGGCATCGCGGCACGCAACGACGCGACCACGGTCCTCTCACGCGCCATCCTCGCCCTCGTCATCGCATACATCGTCGGGCAGATCATCGCCATGATCCTGGAGCATGTCGCACGCGAGCATGTCGAGACATACACCAGGCAACACCCCGTGCCCGACTTCGACGAGATCGCAAGCGAGTCGAATGAGGCGATACCCCCGGAGCAGGCCGCCGCATGATCACGCACCCGCAACCAATCCACGCACGCGGCACCGTCGCTTGCACAACCCGCCGACGAGCCGTTACAATCCGCCCGCCGGTCAGGGACGACCGTCATCCGTGAGGCGCACCGCGCGCCAGGGTCAAGGAGCCGACCATGACCACGACCAAAGCGATGCCCCGAGCCTCGACGAGCGTGCACATCCGCTCGGCACCCCGCCGAATGGAGATCACACCCACCCCGTCACGCTTCGACGACATCCCCGTCGAAGAACTCTGGGCCGAGTACGCAAAGACGCGTTCGCAGGAGCTCCGCAACCACTTCATGGAGCGCTACCTCCACCTCGTCCGCTACAACGCTGAGCGCATCCACGCACGACTCCCCGACGAGGTCGACATCGAGGACCTGATGAGCGCCGGACTGTTCGGCCTGATGGATGCCATCGACGCCTTCGACCTGGAGCGCAAGGTCAAGTTCGAGACCTACTGCGCCCCACGCATCCGCGGCGCCATCCTCGACGAGCTGCGTTCCATGGACTGGGTCCCCCGCCTCGTCCGCAGCAGGACCGCCAAGATCGAGGCGATCCGCCAGCGCATCGAGATGGAGAAGGGACGCCCGCCCACCGAGGAGGAGATCGCCGCCGAGCTCGGCGTCGAGGGCGAGGAGTTCGACAAGTTCAAACGCGACGGACGCCCCGTGGGCACCGTCAGCATCACACGCAGGGCCTTCCCCAGCGACGGCAGCCGCGATGTCCGCGAGATCGATGTCATCAAGGACGACTCGCAGCGCAACCCGCTGTCCGAGGCCCAGCGACGCGACCTCAAGGAAATGATGACCAAGGGCCTCAGCCGCGCAGAACGCCTCATCGTCATTCTCTATTACTACGAGGGCATGACGATGAAGGAGATCGGCGCAACCCTCGACCTCTCCGAGTCGCGCGTCAGCCAGATGCACAGCTCCATCCTGCTCCGCCTCAAGGCGCAGATGCAGCATCGCATGCGCGACCTCGAAGAGGCGGCCGAATAACGCACGACCGTCCACACCCACCCCCCGAACGAGCCCTCGCGAGCGATCGCGGGGGCTCTTCCTATCATGGCCCCGTGCAGCCGTCCATCGCCGCCATCGCCCTGGGATCCAACCTCGCCGACCGACGGGCCGCCCTCAGCCGCGCCCTGGGCGAGATCGCACGCGCCTGCGATCTGATCCGCGTCAGCAGCTTCATCGAGACCGAGCCCGTCGGCGTGCTCGATCAGCCTCCCTTCCTCAACGCCTGCTGCATCGTGCGCACGACGCTCCACCCGCGCGACCTGCTGGCCCGCCTGCACGAGATCGAGCGAGCCATGGGCCGCGACCGCTCCCGCGAGCGCCGCTGGGGGCCGCGCCTCATCGACCTCGACCTGATCTGCTGCGCCCAGATGCGCATCGAAGAGGCGGGCCTGAGCCTTCCTCACCCGCGGGCGACCCAGCGCCACTTCGTCCTGGCGCCGCTTGCCCAGATCGCCCCCGACCTCCGCCTCGCGCCGGACATGCCCACGGTGCACGAACTGCTGGCCTGTCTGGTCGCTCCCCAGCCCGCTCGATCCCCCTCGTCTGTCGATTCGTCCCTTCCCGCGAGCCCCGCACCATGACGCCGACGCTGATCTGGCTCCTGTGTTTGCTGGCGATCCCGCGTCTGCACGCCGACGACGCCCTCGACGCCCTGCGCAGGGCCTACCGCGACGCACCGATCGCAGAACGCGTCACCATCGCCCACACCGTCGCCCGGCGCACGGCGTTCGACGAACTGACCGTCCGGGTGCTCCACACCCCCGACCGGCGCCAGGCCCGTATCGAACTGCCCACGCTCACGATCAGCGCCTCGGGCGACGCCTCGCACACCCGCATCGTGGCCGTCCGCCCCGACAACGACACCGTCGCGTTCGTACGAGATTTCGACGAGCCGCTCACCTCGAGCCTGCTTGCACGCATCTTCCCGCCCATCCCCGCGCCACAACTGTCCCTGGCATTCGACGAGGACGCGCCCCCCGCACCCTCACACGCCCGGGATTTCGATCAGGCGGCGCCCGATTGCATCATCACTCGGGCCGGAGACGAGCGGACCACGCTCGTGCTCGCGCCGACGGGACGACTCGCCGGGATGTGGGTCGAGACCGACGCCGCATGTCTGCGCCTTCGCATCCAGCCCGTCGATCCGGGTGCCCCACAGCAGTGGGGGATCGACACCAGCGGTCGTCGCATCGTCCGCGACCTGCGCGCCCTGCGCCCACCCCCGCAGCCCTTTGCGCTCCACGAGGAGTTCCCGATCAGCGAACTGCAGGACGCACGCCTGGCGATCTGGCCCCTCGATCGGGCCCTCGCGCCGGACGAGACCCTCCGCCGGGTTGAAGAACGCTACTTCGTCCTGATCTTCTTCCGCCTGCCCCATGCGGTTCCCGAACAGACGCGTGTCCTGAAGCGGGTCGATGCCGCGATCGACGCGGCCCAGCAGGCCGCCGACGACCTCGCACGCCGCTCACGCTCGCCCGAGGGCCTGGGCCCGCGTCGCGCCCTCGTCCGCACCATTGTGCGCCCCGTCGCCTGCCTCGATGTGTCTCAGGCCCGCCGAAGCACGATCGACGACCTCGCCGCCCGCTGGAGACTCGAAACCGGCGAAAGCGCCCTCCTCTGGACCCTCTCACCACCGGACACGATCGACCGCCTCGCACCGCGCACCGATGTCGCCATCGCGATTCTCGACCAGCAGCGACGCCTCGTGAGCGTCGTCGTGCCCACGGACAAGCCCGACCCGGACCGGATCCGCGAGGCGATCGAACGCGAGGTCAACCTCGTCCCGACGCCCTGAGACAATACCGATGTCCGCCGTCTCTGCGCGTCCGGGTGTCTCAGCCGGCCTCGGCACGCGGGTGGGCCTGATCGTACCCCTTGCGGGCCGCGTCCTGGGCGATGTGCGTGTAGACCTGCGTCGTGCTCAGCGACTGGTGTCCGAGCAGTTCCTGCACGCTCCGCAGATCGGCCCCGTTCTCCAGCAGGTGCGTCGCAAAGCTGTGACGCAGCGTGTGCGGGCTGATCGACGGGTCCAGCCCGACCTCACGCAGATACTTGTCCAACTTCCGACGAACGCTCCGGCTGCTCAGACGCCCCCCATGCTTGTTCAGGAACAGCGGCACACGCCCGTCGGCATCCTTCCACGCCTGCGAGTAGCGGGGATCGCTCTTGGCCGCGTTGATGTACGCCTCGATCGCCGCCCGCGCGTGCGATCCCAGCGGCACCAGACGCTCCTTCTTCCCCTTGCCCCGGACCAGCAGCGCACCCTGATCCAGGTCCAGATCGCCCAGGTCCAGCCCCACCAGCTCGCTCACCCGGATCCCCGTCGAGTACAGCGTCTCCAGCATCGCCCGATCCCGCAGCCCCAGGGCGTCGCGGTCGCTCGGAGCGCTCAGGAGCTGCTCCACCTGCTCCACGCTGATCGCCTTCGGAAGCCGCTTGGCCTGACGGGGCGTGCGGATCACGCCCATCGGATTCGACGACACCAGATTCCGACGATGCGCCCACTTGTAGAAGGACCGCAGCGTCGCGATCTTCCGCGCCATCGTCGCCGGCGAGTAACTCTGCTCCGCAAGGCTCGCAAGGAATCCGCGAATCACCTCCGGATCGGCCTCGGCGATGATCTCCGTGATGGTCCTCGGCGCGATCGACCCCGCGACATCGCCCGCACTGGCGCCGCCCGCGCCGCTCAGGCGAAGATACGCGTCCCGCTCGCGCTGCTCGTCGATCTCGATCCCCTGGCTCTCGCTCAGGTATGAGACGAACTGCCGAAGGTCCGCGCCATAGCAGCGCGCCGTATACGGGCTGAAATGGCGCTCGTCGGCAAGATACTCCCCGAACGCTTCCGTGATCGCCAGGCTCGACATCATGCACACTCCCGTCGCCACCCGGGCGACATCGCATACGCTCGTCGCCTCGGACGCCCGCCATCGCCCGGCGCCTCCGTGCGCCGCATCCGCGCGATCGGGCTCGTCGAAGCATCCTCCATGACGCCGACGCCTCCGCGTGTCCCGCCGCACACCCCGTGCGGCCCTAACCGTCCGTCTCGCGCGCCGCCCGCCGCAGTCTCCCGCGCTCCTTGTCCAGGAGCGCCTCGATCGCCGCGTGCGCCGCGAACCGCTCGTACAGGTCCATGCTTGCCAGATACCGCCGCCACCCCAGCGCGCTGTCCTCGTCGTGCCGACCCCGGGCATACGCCCGCACACGCTGCAGCACCGCGTGATTCCGACCGTCCAGGTGCAACGCGACGCTCGACGACGGCGCATCGGCCCGGCTCGAACGCGGGAAGTACGCGTACTCCGTCGCCTGACGGCTCAGAATACGAGGGTCGAAGCCACTCCCGCCCGAAACGCCCGTGCGCTCATAGATCGCAAGGCTCAGCCCGAGCACCGGCGGGTCGTACGGGTCGTACGCCGTCAGCGACCCCAGCACCAGCGCATCGACCCCCAGCGCCTCCGCCAGCGCCCGCGCCTGCGACGGATCGTCGATCACGCCGATCTCCAACGCCCGCATCGCATCGAGCACCCGGTTCGTCGGAAGCGCCCGCAGGCCCTCGACCTCCGTGATCGACGCCGCCAGCGCGTCCGCGATCCGAAGCACATCCGCACTGCTCGTGCCAGACTCGTTCCGGGGCGGAACGACCGCGAACAACCGGTCCCCACCTCGCGGCGGATACGGCGAACGCAGCACCCCGGGAGCCTCCAGCACCTCGCCCCCGCCGGCACATCCCAGCAGCGCGATCGCCCAGAACAGCCCCAGCAACGGGCGGACAAGCATGGTTCCTGCACTTGTCATGGCGTCCTGCCGCAGTCGCCCGAACGCTCCACGCCGGGCCGATGATCCCTGTCCGGGGCGGCATCACCCGCCCCACGCAATCGCAGACGCCGGACCCTCGCCCCGCGCCTGCGCACCCGTCAGTTCTCGCCGTCCTCGCCCGACTCCTCCGCCCCGGCATAACTCGAGCCGTCGCCCTCGCCATAATCCGCCAGCTGCATCGCCCCGCGAAGATCCAGCGACCACAGATTGTCGCGACCATCCCGGTCCGACGCGAAGATCACCCGGTCCGCACCCGCCCAGGCCGGCATCAGATCCACCGCGTCCCCGCTCGTCAGGCGAACAAGATCCGTCCCGTCCACATCCACCATCCACAGGCTCGCCTCGCTCGGCGGACGCTTCGCAAGCAGCGACCAGGATCCGTCCCGCGCCACGCTCGCAAACAGAATCCGACGACCATCCGGGCTCCACGAAGGATTGATGAGCGCCGCATCCCCCGCGGAAACGATCTCCGTCAGACGCGACGCGTTCTTCCCGTCATAGTCCAGCGTCCAGATGCTGAACGCCCGGCTGCCAACCTCCCGACCCTGCTGGAACACGATCCGGTCGCTCCCGTTCACGCCCGTCCCACCACGAGGACAGAACTCCGGGAAAAGCCCGTACCCGATGAACTGCGCCGTCGTCGAGTCGTCCGCATCGACGACCCACATCTCCCAGCGACCGCTCACCTGCCCGCGACGGTTGAACACGATCTTCGAGCCGTCCGGCGACCACGAGGGATGGATCTCGTGCGCCGGGCTCGATGAGACCACCAGCGGCCTGCCGCCATCGATCGGCATCACATAGATGTCCCAGTTCCCGCCACGATCCGAGCAGAACGCGATCCGACGACCGTCCGGGCTGATCGCCGGCATCGCATCGTTCGCAGGATCACTCGTCAGACGCGTCTGCACCCGCGAGTCCATCGACTTCACATACAGGTCGCTCGTCACGCTGTGCTGCGTGCTCGCAAAGACCACCGTCTCCCCATCCGGCGTGACCGTCGGATCGAACACCGAACCATCGTGCGCAAAGGTCACCTGCGTCACATTCGCCGAACGCACGGGCGACATCTGCGAGAACACGCTCGGCGCGCTGGCCTCGCGCAGATCCTCCTCCAGCGCGTCAGCCCGCGAGGGGAACACCGGGTCGAACTCCGTCAGGACATCCGGACCCGTCGGGGCCGCAAGCACGCGCGCCTCCTCGACCTCGCCCGCCCCGCTCGTTCCCTCGGGCTCCGGGATCGTCGGGCCGCTCTCGTCCTCCGAGACGAGGAGAAACGCGACCTTCTTCGCCACGCCGCACCCGCCCAGCGCGAGACCCGACGCACCGACCAACCCCGCAACGATCCGTGTTTTCCGGTCCATGTCCGCCCCTGCTCAGAGGTCCTGCCGCACACGCCGCCCGACCCGCGAAGTTATCGGGTCATGCACGCGTGCCCCTTGAGGGCGCCGCTCGCCCTCGCCGAAGACCTCCATCGGACGCGCAAGGGTCCGACATAAGCGCAGGTCCGGATATGCCCGCCGACCCGCTCGATGCCGCCCCTCACAGCCGACGACGACGCGTCACGATCGCCGGCGTCTCCCCATCGCGACGCCAGCACGCACGCCGACCACGCGGCTCATGCAGCGCCTCCAGACGACGAAGATAACTCCACAAACTGCTCTCCGGAAAATCCCGCAAATACGATGCGCTGATCGACGGGTTCAGCGCCAGAATCCGATCGACGACCTGCTCCCGGGTCAATCGGCGACCATGCTCGAAGACGCGCTCCGGCGTCCCCACGGCGCGCGTGGGTGACGACATCGATCCAGATACTCCAACCTTCCGTGCCTTCCCGCACACACGCGGGGCCTCCGAGCCCCGCCCGCGGGACGCTCCCTATCGACCCGAAGCGACACCGCCCCGGAATCTCGCACCCTGCTGCTCATCCCTGGCGCATGACATGCGCCGCAGGGAGCGATACCCTGCCTCCATGAGCCTCTACGCATTCCGACAGCCTCTCGCCGCCGGACTCGACGGCATTCTGCCGCCCGCCCCCTGGGGCTCGCAAGCCATCGTCAGCATCGAGGGCCAGCACCAGACGCCCATCGCCACATGGTGCCCCATCAACATCATCGCCGGAGCCGTCCCCGCGATGCCCGCACCGCCCTTCCCGCCCCGCGTCGTGACCCCCAGCGGCTGGCTCCCCGAGGACACCGACCCGCAGGCGGAGATCTACCCCCTGAGCCCCCGCACATGGATGGGCGAGGGACGCCATCGCCTCGACGAGGTCGCCCCCTGGCTCGCCGACCAGTGCGCCCGCCGCGACTCCCGCCTGGCCCTGACGACCCACGCCCGCCAGGTCCTCGCAGATCCCCACGCGTGCAGTGCGTTCCTCGATGCCCATCCCGACGCACCCATCGACATCGCCCTCGACCCCGTCGCCATGCTCACCAGCGACATGCTCGCCCTGGCCGAGGACCATCTGCTCCGCATCTGCGACGCCATGATCGACCATCCCCGCGTCTGCGTGGTCCTGCTGCACAACCTCCAAACCCTCCCCGGACGGTCATCCGAGGACCTCGCCCCGTGCCCCATCCACGAGGGGCTGCTCGATCCCGAACTCCTCGTCGAGATCGCCCGACGGGCCGACGCAGGCAACAAGCCCGTCGTCCTTCGCGAGATGCAACTCGCACGCCAACTCAGCCTCCTTCGCCCGGCACGAACGCCCGCGACGCGCTAAGGTTTCGACCATCACCGATCCCATGCCCCGAGGATTCCCATGCCAAACCTCGACCATCCCACCTTCGCCGTCGTCAAGGAACGGTTCCCGAACCTGCGCCTGGCGGGCACCGAGTTCCGCGGAAGGTCCACGCTCATCGTCGAGCCCGCGGACCTGCTCACCGTCGCACGATTCCTGCGCGATGATCCGCGAACCTGCTACGACATGCTCAGTGATGTCGTCGGGATCGACTACCTGAACTACCCCGCACGCACCCCCGGACGCTTCGCCGTCTGCTACATCCTCGAATCTACCACGCGCAACGACCTCTTCGTCCTCAAGACCCACCTCGACCCCTCCATCCCCACCGAGGGCATCGACAAGGACCCCGCCCTCGAACTCGACAGCCTCACGGGCGTCTGGCCCGGCGCCGAATGGCCCGAACGCGAGGTCTACGACATGTTTGGCATCCGCTTCCGCAACCACCCCGACCTCCGCAGGATCCTCACCTGGGAGTCCTTCCCCGCACACCCGCTCCGCAAGGACTACCCCCTCCGCGGACGCGGCGAACGCGAGTCCTACCGCGTCATCGATCGCACCAGCGCCTGAGGACGCACCCACACACGGATCACCGCATCGCACGCCGTCGCCCGCGTGCCGTTGCCGGATGCCCGGACGCACCTATCGGGGCAGCACCAGCACGCCCGGCTGGCGAACCTCCACCCGATCGCTCTTCAGGTCCCAGAAGATCCGCCGCGCACTCGTGGGCGACCCCGTGCGGGCATCGGTAAAGGTCACCCGTCCCGTCGGGCTCGTCGCCTGCGCCTCCAGCGTCGACCGCCGGGCGTCGTACACCAGCTCGTCGCCCATGAGTTCCTGACGACCCGAGCGGGCAAACACACTCCCCTCGCAGCGCACCCCGCGCAGGCGGGCGGCCCCGAGCGAATCCTCGCCCGCATCCTCGAACATCGCCACGAGCCGCTCGCACAGCAGACGCGTCGTCTGATTGTCGCCTGTCCGGATGTGCGTCATCCGCACATCGCCCTCCATCGTGATCGTGTCCTCGTTGCGATCGACCACCATCAGGCGCGACCACTGAAAGACCGCGCTGCCGCGCATCTGCGAGGGATCGTCCGGCGCGTCGCCCTCGCCCGCGTCGCGATAGTCCGCGACGATCAGACGCCCGGGATGCTCGACGCGGATCTGCCCGCCCTCGTTGTCCGCGAACACCTCCGGCGCCTCCAGACGCACCAGCGTCAGGATGGCACGCTCTTGACCCTCGGGCGGATCCTCGGGCGACTCGCGCAGCGACTGCACCACCGCGGGCTTGCCGCCATCTTCGAGCAACGCCGAGCCCGTCGCCCGCACCCGCAGCACCTGGCGGTCCTCCCTGTCCACACGCACCCCCAGCGCCTCGTCGCCCGCGCTCGCCTCGCGATACGGCGTCAACTCCACATGAATCCGCTCGGCCCGCACATCGTCGACCGCCAGCGCCTCCGGACGCCAGGTCGCACGCGCATCGCCGAAGCAGTCCAGCGTCCCCTTGCGATCGTCGAAGACCATCTGCTTCGTCCACGACGCCTCGGCGATCGCCTCGTCGTCATCACCCCGACGGGCGAACCACCCCGCCCCGAAGACCTCGACGATCCGGTCGCCCGCGTTCAGGTGCACCTGCGTGCCGCCGATCTCGTCGCTCCCCTGGCGCAGCACCACCCGCTCGCCCTCGAGGTCCGCCACCCGCAGCGTTGCGTCCCCCCGCAGGCGATCGCACGAGGCGCTCACCGCATTGACCGGATCCTCGAATCGCACCTCCTCGCGGGCGCTGACGAACGCCACGACCAGATGGTCCTCCTCGCTGCGCTCCAGACGGGCGTCGATGATCCGCGCCCGCAGCGTCGCCCCGTCCCGGCTCGCGCGGGCGCTGCCCTCGATCGACACCGTCCGCGGGTCCGTCCGCCGACCCTCGCCGCGCCCCGCAAAGTCCACGCTCAGACGCTCGCCCGTCAGCGAGGCCCCGCGCCCGTCCGTACCCGCCACCGGCCCGACGACCTCCAGATGGCGGAGCGCCCCGTGACGCTCGTCCCCCTGCGGGTAAAAAGTTGCGTCCATCATCTCGCCCGACAGGCTCGCCTGCCCGTCCACCGCCTCGACCCGCCCGATCAACTTCGCCCACTCCAGATCGCCCCGCAGGCGATCGCCCCGCCTCGCCAGCTGAAAGTCCGCACGCTGCGTCCACGAGATCCGCCTCGGACTCCCCGGATCGATCTCCCGCTGATCCTCTCGCAGCGCATGCGCCACCCCCGCACCCGGCACGCGGGCCACGCCCGTGGACAGATCCAGCTCGATCCGGCGCGTCTCCAGCAGGCCGCCGCCCGCACGCATCACCCGCACGGCGTGCGGCCCGACGCCGCTGAGCACGAGCCGCTGGAGCGTCGCGCGATACTCCAGCGTCCCGCACGACCCCTCGCTCTGGCTGGATTCATCACGGAACGACACCCGCCCGGACTCCAGCGCACTGAACCGCACCGCCACATGGTTCTGCTCGCGCAACTCGTCGGGGATCTCCTTCACGGGCTGGAGCACCATCGCCCCGGACCAGGTCAGCACGATCGTCCCATCCCCCTCCGGATCCTCCTCCCCGGGCTCGCCCATCCCCTGATCCGCGGCGTCCTGAGACGGGTCCGTCGCATGGATCGCAAGCGCCCGCACCGCAACCCCGCCGTCCACCGACGCGCCGCCATCCGGACGATCCTCGATGCGGCACACCTCGACGATCCCCTGACGCGTCACGATCACCTCACCCGACACCGACCGCGCGACGCCCCGATCCGCAGCCAGGATCGGCAGCGGCTGGGCCGCGACCGCCGACGCCAGCATGACCTCGATCGTGCCCGCCGCCGGTGCCGATTGCAGCGGCGGCGGGCACGATCGAGGTCATGCTGGCGTCGGCGGTCGCGGCCCAGC
>WGEO01000216.1 GCA_015492715.1 Phycisphaerales bacterium
AGCACCAGCAGCGATGCCGGCGCCGATACGGGCTTCCAGTTCGTGCGGATCAGTGTGGACGATGATCAGGATCCGAACACATTCCTGAGTGCGGAGATCGACGGGATCGCGGTGGTGCCGGCGCCGGCATCGCTGCTGGTGCTGATGGGAGGACTCTTCGCGACGCGCCGGCGTCGCTGACGATCGACGAGAGGGAGTACGCTCGTCGGGCTGAAGAGCGCGACGGGCGGTTTGATGCAGCCGTGTGTCGTGTATTGCGTGCTCGTTGGCGCCGGGGTGTCGCTCTGGGCGCCGCCTGCGCACGAAGAAGGACTGGTACTGACGGACTGGCCCACCCTGGCCGGTTCACCCGCACGCGACGCCGTCGCGTCCAGCGGAGTTGTCTCGCTGGATCTGCCGCTCTGGGTCGTCGATCGCGATGAGAACGACGAGCCGGTCGAGATACTGCCCCAGAGCAGTTTCGTCGTCCATGACGGATACGGCTATGCGCTCGCCGAGCGGGGGCTGGACTGTGTGCTCGTGAAGATCGATCTCGTCGACGGGCGGGTGGTCTGGTCGGCACTCGTGCCCCCCGCCGTTGGCATGTCCTGGGCAGGTCCGACGATCGATCGCGAGCATCGCACCGTGATCCTGGGTGCCGACTTCTGCGTGCTGGCGATCGACCTGGACTCGGGCGAGGAGGTCTGGCGTGTCGAACTGCCCGGCGACGCCGTCAACAGCACGCCCGTCGTGACCGACGATCTGGACAAGGGGGATCGGGCCTTCATCGTCGACGCCGACCCGCTGCTGCGCTCGGCGACGCTCTCGTGCATCAATGTGGATCCCTTCGATCCCGACGACAACCCGTTCTCGCCGGGCGAGATCGTCTGGCAGGTCGAACTGGGCGGCTTCGGGGGCACGACCCCCGCGTACCACGACGGGCGGGTCTTCGTTGCCACCAGCGCATCGGCCATGGACCAGCCGGGCGTCATTCGTGCCTTCGATGCCAGGAGCATTGCCCCGCCGCAGCCCATCTGGGAATTCACGAACACCAAGCCCGCGGGGTTCTTCGGCGGCGTGAGTGTGCGGGCGACCGACACCGGCACATTCCTCTACGCCGCAAGTTACGCCTTCGCCGGAACGACGACCTCCGCGAACCTCGTCAAACTCGATGCGGACACGGGCGATCTGCTCTGGTCCGCAGATTGCAACCGGAGCGATTCGATTCCGATCGCCCTCGCAGACGGCACGATCGTCCTGAGCGGGGGGCTCGATGGCTTCGGCACGCTGCCCACGGTCCAGATCTTCCGCGACTTCGGAGGGGCGGCCGTCCTGGAGTGGGACTCGTCGATCGAGACCTGGCAGGACCTCAACGGGAACGGGGAGATCGACCCCGGAGAGTTCCTCGTGGTCGGGGGCTGGAACCACCAGCCGATCGTGACGCGCACGCCCTTCGGTCCCCTGCTCTATGTGGGAGCAATCCCGACCTCGGGAAGTTTCGACAGCGCGTATACGGACCTGTACGCGATCGACCTGACACAGACGCAGCACGAAGCCGCCTCGGTCGTCGTCGAGCACTTCTCCGGCGCGGGCACGAACCCCGTGATCGCCGGTGGACGCCTGCTGGTCGTGGGCGACGACGGCCTCTTTGCGTTCGAGGTGCCGGACCTGCACTACGACATCAACGAGGACGGGCGGATCGACATCGACGATCTGTACGCATTCGAGCAGGGCAAGGGGAATCTCGATGTCGATGGCGACGGCATCGTCGGTGCCATGGATCGGACACGCCTGATCGCCTTCCTGCGCCGAACGGAGCGGCGCGAACTGCTGGAGGGGCGTCGATGAGGTCCCGGGCGTTCACGCTCATCGAGCTCGTGGCCTCGATCGCGATCCTCGCCGTGCTGATGGCGTTCCTGCTGCCCGCGCTCGCCTCGGCTCGACAGTCGGCCCACAGCGCCATCTGCCTCTCGAATGTGCGGGCCCTGGGCATCGCCTGGCAGATGTACGCCGCCGACTACGACGGAAGAGCGCTGCCCCTGGCGTACACCGACCGCGAGGACATCGGCAGCGACGACAGCGTGTACTGGTGGGGCAGCTTGGGCGATGTCTCGGGCGTGGTCGACCATACACGGGGATTCATCAGCCCCTATCTCGACGCCTCGCTCACCGACGGCTCGGTCTACCAGTGCCCCAGCCAGCCCTGGGGGACCTACCGCCCACAGGGGGTCACGCGGGGCATCACGAGCACCTACGGCTACAACGGCTACTACCTGACACCCGAGAAGACGCCCGGCTGGAACCGGACGATCGGACATCGCCCGTGGCGCCGCATCAGTGATATCCTCGAACCCTCGCGCCTGCTAGTCTTTGCCGACACCCTCCTCTCGGGTGATCCGCCCAGCAACAACGCCCTGCTCGACCCGCCCATGCTGTATCGCCGGAACGGACGATGGAGGGTCAACCGCGCTCCGACGAGCTGCTTCCGCCACGCGCGCAACAAGGCGGGCATCGGCTCACTCTCCAGCGTGCGTGCCGACGGATCCGCCGAACTGACGCCCGCCCGGACCTCGTGGATCGTCGATCCGCTCAACGCGATCGGTTCGATCGGCACGCAGAACGATCCGTGGTATGTTCCCGACTGGCGCGACTGGGAGTAGACGCTGATGCCCATCGGCGCCCTGCACCTGAATGGACGCATACTGTGCCCCGTCCGTTCCGGACAGGAGCAGAGCGTTACAGCCAGGCGGTGCCGGTATCCGGCGAGGTCGTCATGACCTCGATCTCGCGGGCAACCTCCCCGTCGGGGCTCTCGAACAGGACCCGCAGCTCCGGGTTGATCCGCGACCGGGGCTTGGCTTTCCACTGGTGATACTGCCCCGCGACCCAGAGATACCTGTCGAGTTCCCGTCGGCGTCCCTTGAACCCGCTCAGCCCGCGCAGGCGACGGAAGTTCGCGACGAACTCGCGGTAACGATGGGCCTCGTCCACCACGCGATTGCGCGGCCCGAGGTGATAGGCGACCATCCGCGAGGTGAACGGGTCGTAGATCGGGAAGCGGTCCGGATCGATGAAGTAGTGCGCGAACTTGCTCGCGAAACTGTGGTGGCGTCGGCGCGGCTGGCCCTTGGGCGCGGGCAGCTCGGCCAGGCGCTCGACGAGCTCGGGCGGGCTGATCGCAGGATCGGCGCTGCCCAGCACGCGTTCGACATGGCGTGCCATCGTCATGAGCGCGTGCATCCCTCCGCCGAAGAGCGATCGCGTCGCGACGATCTTCAGGATGACCGCTTCCTCGGAGAAGCCCGGCACCTTCGTCGAGAGCACCTCCGCCGCACGCATCGCCGCCCGCCATTGCTCCAGACGGTTGAACAGGCGATTGGCAGCCTCGATCTGGACTACGCCCAGTTCTACGGCCTGCGAGACGGGCGAGGCAAGACGCACCGCGGGGCTTTCGCCATCGCCGAAAAGGCCGGTCCGCGGACGGGCCTGCCCGCGACCTTCCGCCTGGCGGGCACTGACGGGGACGAGCGGCGTGCTGGGAGTCGAGCGTTCCGTGCTCATGGCGTTCCTCGTTCAAGACATCTATACCAGAAAACGCGCATGCGTGCAGACACAGCAGCCGCCATGACGCTCACGGGGGCGGGTGTCGGCAGGATCTGTCGCTATCTGTCCAATGGATCGGGGGATGAGCCCCACAAAGGCCGCGGTGGGATTCGAACCCACGAATAACGGATTTGCAATCCGTCCCCTTAGTCCACTTGGGTACACGGCCAGCACTCCAACGCTACGGCCCGCGCAGGGCCGGGTCAACGCCCGGGCGGGACGGTCCGAGGACGCCGTGTTGCGATGTGCATAGCCCGCCATGCCGATATCCTCGGGCATGCCATCCCCGCATCGATCCGCTCCTCGCATCCTCGCCCGCCACCTGCTCCTGCTGGCAGTCTGCGCTGGTGGGGCGTCGGCCCAGACGGCGCCACCGGTCCGCCCGGAGGGCGAGGTCCGCGTCGAGCCCACCATCGTCCGCCCATTGGCGGTCCCCGTCGTAACCCCCGTCGTGCCCGGGCAGCCCACCCCGGCCGACGCCATGCCCGGCCTTCGCGGCGAGGACATCGCCGTGCCACCTCCCAAACTCCTGCCCGAGGGCACCTTCCTCGCCGATCAGACCGGCGTCCTGATCCGTGCGAAGACAGGCGAGTGGCTCTTCATATCCACACGCAGTCCACAGGGCACCGACATCCCCCCGCTCGTCCTGCTGCCCTGTGTCGTGCTCGCGGAACTCGAACAGACCCTGCCCGAGCCAACACCCGAAGCTGGCGTGCCGATCACACTCCACGGGCAGGTGCTCGTCTATCGAGGACGCAACTACCTGCTCCCGACGCGCTTCGCCTTCCCGCAGGTCGACCGACAGGACGCGCCGTCGGACGAAGCCCCACCCTCGCCCGACGAAGACCCGCGCGTGCAGCGCCTGCTCGAACAGCTCGAAGCCGAGGCCCGCAGAACGGGGCAGATCGAGCCTCAGCCGCGTGCCTCGAGCGAGGCGCTGGGCGAGGCGTTGCTCCACGACGGACGGCTCATGATCCGACAGCGGGTCCGCGTCGTGCGTGTCAGTGGCGGACGCCTGGCTGTCGCACGCGATCAGGACCCCGATCAGGATCCAGAGCCCCCCATGGTCCTGCTGCCCTCGGCGACACTCACCCGCATCGAGGCGGCCGTCGGGCGCAGCGCCGAAGACCTCGAGATCCTCATCAGCGGCAGGCGGTATGCGCACGCCGGCACCCGCTATCTGCTTCCGGTCTCGTTCACGATCGCTCCGCCCGCAGACCTCGTGCCGATCCAGTAGGAACCGAACCCGCGGATCAGGCGGGTGCTGCCGTGCGCATCGGATGATCCTCGCGGGCCGCGGGCTCCGTCGGCGCCGTCTGCACCACCTCGCCCGCCATCGGGCTGAACCGCGAGCCGTACAGCGGGACCTTGCGGTTCGTCTGGATCTTGGGCAGCAGGGGATAGACCGCCATCAGCAGCGCCACGAGCACCCCATTGGCTATGAGCATCGGGCCCAGCGAGTCCAGACGCAGATAGACCATCACGCTCGTCAGCACGACGATGATCAGGCTCAGCGGGATCACCGCCTGCCAGGCCATCATCATTACCTGATCGAACCGCAGACGCGGGATCGTCCAGCGGATCACGATCATGAACACCACCAGCGTCAGCACCTTGCCGAAGTAGATCGCGAACTTGACCAGCGGCAGCAGCGGGCCCGCCGCCACATCCGGCAGGAGGTTCATGAACGGGATCACCGACCAGCCGCCCAGGAACAGCAGCGCAAAGAACGCGCTGCTCGTGATCATGTGCGAATACTCCGCAAGGAAGAACAGCGCAAACCGCATCGAGCTGTACTCGGTGTGGTACCCGCCCACCAGCTCCTGCTCGGCCTCCGCGTTGTCGAACGGCGTGCGGTTGGCCTCCGCCAGAATCGCCAGGAAGAAGATGATCGCCGCCAGCGGCTGGCTGAAGATCAGCCACCCGTGCTCACGCTGATACGCGATGATCTCCGTCGGCAGCAGCGAGCCCACCATCAGCAGCACCGCCAGCAGGCTCAGCCCCAGGGGAATCTCGTAACTGATCATCTGGGCCGTGCAGCGCAGCCCCCCCAGAAACGAGTACTTGTTGTTGCTCGCCCAGCCCCCCAGCGTCACGCCGTAGACCCCGAGGCTCGCCACGCCCAGCAGATAGATGATCCCGGCATCCACATGCAGGCCCGCGACCACGACCGGCCCGGCCTCGAAGGTCACCAGTCCCAGCAGACTGATGTCATGCTCGATGACCCAGGTCCCACCCCACGGGATGATCGCAAACCCGATCAGTGCCGGCACGATGATCGCGATCGGCGCCAGCGTGAACAGACCCTTGTCCACATGGTCCGGGGCATAGTCCTCCTTCAGCAGGAACTTCAGCCCGTCGGCCAGCGGCTGCCCCAACCCCCACATGCCCCGGAGCGGCTTGAGGAACGGCAGGCCGAAATCAAAGCCCACGCGATTGGGGCCGATCCGGTCCTGGATGTACGCACTGACCTTGCGCTCGACATAGATCAGGTACGCCACGGTCAGCAGCACCACATGGACCACGACCGCGAAGGTCACGATGCTCACCAGCGTCTGAGCGGGCAGCGTCAGCATCAGGGCGCCTCCTTGGGGCCCTCAGTGTAGGACGCCGCCCCATCCGCGGCAGGACCAGTCCCACGCCGTCAGGGCTACGGATAGTCCATCCCGCGCACCCCGTCCCGCGTGTTCTGCAGCCGAAGGTCATACCCCGGGTGCTGGAACGGATTGGGCACCGCCTCCGTCGCCTTCGCGGGAATCTCGACCCGCCCCGAGCCGTCGGCCGCCAGCATCGGCATGGGCTCGGCGATGTCCGGCCCCTCCCGCTTCAACTCGTGCGTACGCGTCCCGAACTCGCTGTCCCACAGCAGGATCTTGCTCGACGCAAAGAGCACATCCGCGCCACGCTGGGCCTTCATCAGCGAGTAGTCGTGCGTCGGCTCGCCGGACCAGATCCGCGGCTTGCCCACGAACGAGGTGCTGTACCAGTACGAGGTCGGCCAGGTGCCCGTCGATGGATCGCCCCGCCGATGACTCGTGGGCGAGATATAGGTCTCCACATGATGATTGATCGGCAGATAGTCGTACACCGGCCCGGGCCAATTCCACGCCACCGTCCACCAGAACTCACCGAAGAGAAAGTCCTCCGTCCGGTGATACATCACGCCGAAGTGCAGCGCCGGGTAGTACCCCCCGTGGTCCCCCTGATACATCGTGATGGCATCGCCCAGCTGCTTCAGGTTGTTGAGGCTCATCAGGCGCTGGGATGCCTGCCGGCCGCCCCGAAGCCCGGGAAGTGTGATGCCGACCAGGACCGCGATGACCGCGATGACGATGAGCACCTCGATCAGTGTGAAGCCCCGACGAACCCCGCCGGCGCCTTCCGTCCGCATGGCGGGCGTCAGAGCAGGAGGGGAACGCTCGCCGGTTCGCTCGGGTCTGCTTTGCGGCCCTCGAATTCCATCTCGGTCAATACCCATAGTTCGGACTCGGGATCAAAGGTCCACTCCAGCGTAAGAACGCCGTCGACCCTCTTGGCGGTCGGCGCACCCAGGGGACTCAGCATGCGGAATCGTCCGGGTATCGTGACTCGGACACGATCGAGGCTGCCGTAGCGCGCGTGCCGAAGGAACTGTCGAGCCTCGTCGCGCCGTGCCGTCGCATAGAGTTTGCCCACATCCTCGGGCTCACCGATCCCCATCTTCGGACGCTCCGTGAGTTCCCGCTTGGGGGGATTCAGTGCGATCTCAGCCTCATCCGGCCGGAACTCCGCCTCGTCAAAGAAAGCCCGAACTTGCTCCCATCGACCGGCAACCATGGCGGGATTGGACATCGCCACGGGAGGCGGTTCGATGCCATAGCCACGGAGATAAGCGACCCAATCATCGACAGTCCCGCCCGTATGCACGAGCATGGTGTCTGCAATGGCGTCTTGCAATCGTGCTCGATGTTCCACCACTCGTTCCGATGCGGCTGATGCGAGCCGCTCGATGCTCGATTCGTCGAGCGACGCGCCCTGGGCAACATTGCTTGAATGAGGGACGGAGCCGGCACGATCACGAACGATCGGCGCGGACGGCTTCGTTGTGCGAGAGAACACGAAGAACACAATGGTTCCGAGCACAACGAAACAAGCGATGATGGGAAATAAGAACCGCCGCACCATCTTCTTCATCGCAGCACCCCATCGCTCCTGGCTTCATCCCTCGGCCATCTCTTCCAGCTCGACCATGATGCGAGCATGCCGCGCCCGTCTAGAACGGGATCGGGGGTATGGAAGGGGCCCTCTCACTCGTAGAGGTGGCGACCGCGAGCTCGCTGGCAATCCAGGCTCGATTGTCAGGATCGTATGTAAATTCCATGAACAATTCTCCATCGAACAGCGCGTCGGTCATGCCCTTGAATGTTCCTGGAATCACGACCCTCACGGTCTCTCGCTGAGATTCCGGTATGGCGCCGAGAATGTCACGGCCGCCGGATCGCCGGACAACGAATCGTCCGGGCTCGTCCGTAGCCGGGTTGTCGATCAACTCGTCTCTCCGCGATGGCTCGCCGGGCTCGGAGTTGCGAACAACCCGGGTTCCGTCCGAATCCACACGCATTGATCGAAAAAAATCCTGCGATGATCTCCAGAGCCGTGAGGCAAACTCGGGATTCGATTCCACGACTGCGGGCCGCGGGATTCCATGAGTATCGAGATACGCGAGCCAATCCTCGAGCGTACCCGAGGCATACACGCGCAGTGTGTCTGCAATGGCATTCTGAAGAGACGCCCGCTTCCCGCCCGGATACGGTGCGTGCGACGACGCATGCAGGGCGATCGCCTCGATCTGGTGCTCGCCCAGAGGAGCGCCACGCCGAGTTTCCGTGGCGTCCTGAACCTGAGCGTCGGCCAGTGTGCTATTCGAGGGATTTCGAGGCGAAGCCGTCGAACCGCCGCGTCCCGAAACCAGGACGACGAGCAGCAATGCGCCGCCGACGATCACGAACACAGTCGCCGCAATGAACACGGGTCGACGCGTGTGGTTCGATCTGAATGACATCGTTCACTCCCTGAGATACCCGAGATAGATGTGCATGTGTCGGGATGGATCTGATATCAGCTGTCAGCCGGGCACATCGTCATACACTTCGCTCACGCAAGGATTGAAACTGCATCCGGTCTGGACCCAGAGGATGCAATCGTCCGCCGTCCCCTGCTGTCCGTCAGAACCCACGGACATGTGATAGATGTAGCAGCACTGCTGGCTCGATGGACACGACCATTGGACGGACACTGGATTCCCCCAGAAGTCCGTCCAGCTCAAGGTACAGATCTTGCGATTCGGATCCGGCTGCGCCATCAGGCTCCCCGCCAGTCCAAGCACCGTCGTCGCAGCAACCAGCCCTCGACCAAACCCGTGGCTCCGATTCATCAGCATGCCATGCTCCTTTTCGTATGAAACGACTGTCTGTTGCACATCATCCGATATGCGCACAATACCCCCCCCGCGCTGTCAAGAGGAAAGAGAGATCACGCCAAGAATGGGCAACAATCACATGGAAACTTTGGGAATCACACAGATGCGTGTGGGTCGGCCACAGATCTGTGGATTTGTGCCCCGACAACCGCCTCGAGAATGTGCCGATCGTTGGCACATCTGGGGCACTTGTGCTGCCCACCCAGTTTCCCGCGCGACGCCATCCAGCGATGAAACGCGCCCGGGGCCAGCGTCGTGATCGTCGGCGGACCCATCCCCACCCCGTCCGTCCGCTTTGTCGTGTAGTCCACATTCTGCGCCTTGAGAGCCGCATCGAACGCGTCCCGGAACCGGATCAGTCGCGGGTCGTCCTTGGCCCCCGCCCCACGCAGCGCAGGATCGCCGACCTCGATCGCAAGTTCCAGCCCCGCCGGTCGATGCTCGTCGGGGTAGACCGGCGCCGCCGTGAACTCCCCGATCTCGATACCCGTCTCGCGTGCGGCCCGGGCCACGGCGTTCTCGATGTGCTCGACGATCAGATTCTCGCCGAACGCGTTGATGAAGTGGCGATGGCGTCCCACGATCCGCAGGCGACAGGGCCCGTCGCCGCCGCGACCGTCGAGCCCCGCGGGGACCGAATCGAACTCGACGACATCGCCCAGCACATACCGCCACAGCCCGGCGCAGGTGCTCAGCACGACCACATAGCGCTGGCCCTTCTCGACTTCCTCGCAGGCGAAGGCCCGCGCGTCGTCGCGATCGATCTCCTCCAGCGGGATGAACTCGAAGAACACGCCGTTGTCCACCAGCAGACGCAGCGACGGCTCGTCCTGCTCGTCCTGGATCGCGACGAACGCCTCGGACGCCGGGTACAACTCCAGACGGTGCGGAAAGTCCGTCTGTGCATTGCCGAAGACGATCTCGTTGATCCGCTCGATGAATGGCGTGTACTTGACGCCCCCGTGCACGAAGAGCACGAAGTTGGGCCACAGGTCGCGCACGCACGAGGCGTCCCGCCCCTGCTCGCGGGCCAGCTCGATCAGTCGCTCGAACAGCACATGCGCCCAGCTCGGCATTCCGCTGAGCATCCGCACATCCATGTCGATGCACGCCCGCGCCATCGCGTCGATCTTCGTGGGCCAGTGGTCCATGAGCGCGATCCGATGTCCCGGCGCATAGACCTCGCTCAGCGGCCAGCGGATCATGGGCGTCACGAGCCCCGACAGATCCGCCGTGCGGATCCCGTGCTCGTTGGCCCGCAGGTCGCTGGACCCGCCCATGAACAGGCTGCGACCGCTCGTCAGCCACGGCAGGCTCACACCCCGGCGTACCAGGTGCGCGAAGATGTCGAGGCTCGCACGGAAGTTGCTCCGCATCATCTCCCGGCTGACGGGGATGTACTTGTCACCCGCGGTCGTTCCCGAGGTCTGCGCAAAGTCCCGCACCAGCCCGGGCCAGAGCACATCGGGCCGCCCTTCCTCGCGCATCTGACGGATCGCGTCCCGGAAGGCATACCAGTCGCCATGACGCACCTCGTGCCGATACGCATCGAGGATCGACGCGTCGTCGAGGCGGGCCAGGCGGGCAAAGGCATGCGCCCGACCGAACGCCGTGCCCGAGGCACGACGCAGCAGACGGCGCAACTGTCGGCGCTGGATCGGCGCGCTGCTCCTGTGCCAGAAGTCCCGATCGCTCAGGCGGGCCGCGCGCGGGCGCACCCACGCCTCCAGCCCGGCACCGACCAGGGCCGTCCATCGCCACGGGGCATCCTGCGGCATCGCAGCACGGCGCATCGATCCCCTCACGAACGCACGCACCCGATCCGCTCGCCGAAGGCCAGCAGCGCCCGCGAGAACTCCTCGGGCTTCTCGATCATCGGCGCGTGCCCGCACTCGTCGATCCAGACGAGTTCCGCTCCCGGGATCTCGCTCGCAAACTGCTCGGCGGCCTCGGGCGGGGTGATCTGATCCTCCCGACCCCACAGCACCAGCGTCGGCGCCCGGATCGACGACAGACGGTCGCCCATCGAATCCGCAAACACCGATCGCGACAGACGGAACAGACGCTTGGCCTTCGTCCGCTCGCTCAACTCGCCCCACGCCCGATCCACATCCCCCGCAGGCATCTTCGAACGATCGAAGAAGAGCTCCGCGATCGTCTCCTCCATCCACTCACGCGTTCGCTTGACCCGCGGCCCGCCGATAGGTTTTTCCCCCAGCCCGCTCGATCCCACCAGCACCAGCCCCCGCACCAGATCCGGGTCGTAGACCCCCAGCCGCAACGCCA
>WGEO01000217.1 GCA_015492715.1 Phycisphaerales bacterium
AAAAAAGGGCCGAGCCCGAGGCTCGACCCTTTGCTGCTAGACATTATTGGATGCCCGTGTCACTTGGCGATGACGGGCTGCATGCCGAAGTCGCCGCCCCGAAGGCCGCCGCGCGTCCAGCGGTAGTATCCGATCACGACATCGCGCCCGCGCGGGTCGCGTGCCGGCGGTTCCCACGAATCGGGGTTGTAGGAAAAACGCGTCACGCCCTGCCCGGTGTCACAATTCCAGCTTCCGAGATCGAAGTTGGCATAGGGATTCCAACCGCAATCGGCATCACCTGTCGTCGAGGTCCGCACCGATGCATCGAAGAACAGGAGCGGCTGGACTGCGTCGGGATGGGCGTAATAGAGCTGAATACGCCCCTTGTGGCGCTGATGCGAGTCCTGCATGAACACCTTGTTCGCCGGGAACGCCGCCGAGTTGTACTTCACATCCCCGATCCTCACCCGCGAGCCAATGTTGTATATATTGTGGGTACCCCCCTGACGAATTCGGCGGGCCCGGGGATCATCCGCCGGACGGTTCTGGTAGAAATCGTACGACGCAGGCGCGAACTGATAACTCGAACTGTACGGCCAGCGCTGGGTGCTGTTGCCCTGCGGCTGCTGATCGCCCCAGTAGTTCTGATCGAAGCGATTCACGGGATCGATCTGCCAGTCCAGACGATTGCGATCCTCGGGGCAGACCACCAGTTTCTCCGGCAGACGGGCCGCCATGTAGTCCTGAAGCACAAGGTGCGAATACAGGACATTGGGAATCCAGCCATTGATCGCCGGGAATGAGCCCGCGTCGCGCCCGGTCCGGCGCCGGATGATGTCGACCGCCTGCGCCGCCGAGGAGGCGATCCCGCCCTGTCGCCGCTGTGCCTCAAGATCCGGGTAACTGCTGTGCCCCTCCCTCGCCGACCAAGTGAAGGCCGCAACGCGGTCCTGGAAGTCCGTGGCGTAACTGTTGGCCGCGATACCGAGTTGCTTCATGTTCGAGCCGCAGATCTTCTCGCGCGCCACCTTGCGTGCTTCGCCGATCGCCGGCAGCAGGATGCCGATCAGCAGCGCGATGATCGCGATCACCACGAGCAGTTCGATGAGCGTGAACGCCCGTGTCCGTTGCCTTCCGATCATGGCCAGTTCTCCTTCTTCAGCGGGGCACGCCCCACTCGCGACCTCTATCGAGCCCGCCGTGTCTCGGCCGACCCGACACGAACCGCCGGGACAGCCTCTGCATTCCTCACGACCCACATGCCCCGCAATCCGATTCGAGCCTCTCGCGGCGGGACATATTCCAGCGTATCCGTCCTGAACCGTCTCTTCAACCCAAATACAAGCCGAACATAGATGGCGTCTCAGGGCAGGCGTCGCGTTGCCTCGCGCAGCAGACGCCGATCGATCAGCGCCTCGAGGCGTGCACGCTCGTCCTGAGCAAGAACCGCCCTCAACGCCTCTGTACGCAGCAGACGCCGGGCGGTTTCCAGCGACTGCTGTGAATCTTCACGAATCAGGTCCATCAACTCGCGGACAGGCGACGCCGATGGCAATCCCTCTTCAGGCTCTGTCGTGTGGGCGGATGAATCTGCGGCCTTTTCCTTATTGTCGGCAAGGCCGTCGGGTGATGCGCCGCTTCCTGATTCCGTGTCATCACCCGGTCGCTCCGCCTGCGGGTCCGGGCGTTCGCTCACCTCGCCGGGATCGCGGCTTTCCTCCTCCGTCTGCGCTGCTCCCGCCTGCGACATCTGCGAGCCGACGGGAGCCTGTCCGCCGCCACCCCCGCTCATGCGTCGGGCGAGATCCGGTCCGAAGACCGCCCCCAGCAAGATGATCATGACCATGGCCCCGGCGAGCATGAGCCACATCCGCGTGTCGTCGCCGTGCGACGAGACCACCCGCTCCGCAGGGCGGGAAACCTCGCGGGGCGCAGGACGCTCTCGCCCGAGCGGGGCACGACCTCCCGGCACCCTCGCAGGCTCCAGACGGTCCAGTTCGATCGGTTCGACGCCCACGGGCGGGCCCGACAGGGCCGCGATCACCGCAGGCGGGGCCTGCCCCGGGAGCGGCTGGAGCGGTGCCAGCCCCAGATGCTGGCGATCCACATCGGGCGTGAACGGTGCCCCACACGCACCGCACGCAAAGTCGCGCGGGTCGACCTCGTGCTGGCAGTTGTGGCACACACCCAGCAGGTTCGCCACGCCCGGCGTGCGCTTGGCGAGCGTCCAGAACTGGTTCGTCGTCGGCCCGCGAAGAATCGTGTTCTTGCTGATCCGTCCGCGGGCGATCAGGCTCTTGATCGTCTCGAAACTGCACCCGGGCGCGAACGGCTGCTTCTCGTCGCGGATGAACCACGGCCCCATGGCGTTCTGCGAGGCCTGCCGGCTCAGCGGATCGAATCGTCCCTTGCAGTGCGAGCAGGCCTCGAGGTTCGCGCTCAGCCCGCCGCAGAACGGGCAGAGCACCACCCGGGGGTTGGGCACGGGTCGCACGCGGGCTGGCCTCTGTTCATCCATCGACACGGATAGCGTACGCGGACGCCGATGGAGAGATCCCATGCGACGACTGCTGGTAGCGATGATCCTGCTGGGCGGCTGTGCCGCCGAGCCCGGCCCGCTGGACGCGTTGGCGCCCGCCCCCGCGCCAGGCCCACCCGGCGGGATCGTGGCCGTGGTCGACGGCGAAGAGATCGCCAGCAACGAAGTGCTGGCGTCGCTCCTGGAGGCCTCGGGGGCGACGATCCTCGAGGAGGTCATCCTCGATCGATCGCTGGAGCGTCTGGCCAGGGCCCACGCCGTGCGCATCGCCCCGCAGGACCTGGACGCCGAGCGTATCCGCCTCGTGCGCACGCTGCAGGGCGAGACGCTCGACGACGAGCGCGTCGCCCGCCTGATCGAGACGCTCCGACGCGATCGCGGGCTCGGGCCAGTCCGCTTCGAGGCCCTCGTCCGGCGCAACGCTCTGCTGCGGGCCCTCGTGCGCGACGAGGTCACCGTCAGCGACGAGGACATTCGACGGGCGTTTGCCGTCGTCTTCGGCGAGCGGATCGCCGCCCGCCTCATCGTCGTGCCCGACGAGCGCCTGGCGCTGGAGATCCGCGCCCGTCTGAGCGAATCCGACGAGGACCTCGTCACGCGATTCAGCGAGGAGGCCCGCCGATACAGCGTCCACCCCTCGGGCGAAGTCGGCGGGAAGATCGAGCCCGTCAGCCCCGTCGATCCGGCGGTGCCCGAGGTCCTGCGCCTGGCGCTGGCAACCGCCGAGCCTGCCACGATGACGCCCGTGCTGGGGCTCGATGGCGGCTACGCGATCGCCCTCGTCGAGCGACGCATCGAGCCCGAGCAGACCACGCTCGACGCCCAGCGACCCCGCCTGATGCGCGTGCTGCGGGCCCGCAAGGAGCGTGAGGCGATGGGCGATCTTGCGCGACGCCTGCTCGATCGCACCCGCGTGCAGATCCTCGATCGCTCGCTGGCGTGGTCGTGGGAGCGGCGCGCTCGCTGAGGCCCGCTATCGTCGGAGGTGATTCGCGCCCTGGGGCACGCCGCCGTCTGGACCGCGCTGTACGCGGGCGCCGTCGTCGTCTGCACGCTGCAAGTCGCCCAGATCCCCATCGATGGACGAGCCTGGCTGGCCATCCTCGCGGCGGTGCTGCTCGGACAGGGCGTCTACCTGCTGGACCGGGCCAAACTCCGCGACGCGCTGCTCGATGCCGGCGACGAGACGGCACACCCCCGGCGATTCGCGTTCGTCTACAGACACCGCAGAATGTTGCGACTGCTGGTCGTCGTCGAGGCTCTGGCCTCGGCGGTGCTGCTGGGCATGCTGCATCCCCTGCTGGTGCTGGTGGTGCCCGCGGCGTTCGTCGGGGTCGTCGTCTACGCGGGGCTTCCCAGGGCCTGCCGCCTGCCCCCGGGATCGCGCCGGATCAAGGACCTGCTCATCATCAAAAACCTCGCGGTCTCGCTGAGCATGACCGCGTTGGGCCTCAGCGTTGCGATCACGCTGTCCCCCGCGTCCGCTCCGCGGGACCTCGTCTTCGTCGGGCTGTTCGTGCTCCTGCTCGTGCTGGGCGACTCGATGCTGTGCGACCTGGACGACCGGCGGGCGGATCAGATGCACGGCACACACACGCTCGCGTGGCGTGCCTCGCCCGCTGCGGTGCGTCTGGGTTCTCTGAGCATCGGCGTGCTGCTCGTGCTGATGGCCCTCGTGCTGCGCCCCCGCCCGATTGTGCTTGGCTGGTCGGCCATGCTGCTCGTCAGCACGATCGGTCTGGTGCTGCTGCCCGAGGGGCAGGTGCGCGACGCGGTGGACCTGCGCCTGCCGATCGTCGCCGGCGTGGCGCTGGTCCTGTTTCCCTAGCGCGCGAAACGATGGACGCCCTCCCGTGCGCTAACGCGCGATCTCGATCGCCCGCGTCTCGCGCAGCACGGTAACCCGGATCTCGCCCGGGAAGGTCATCTCGTCGCTGACGCGCTTGGCGATCTTGTGCGCGATCAGGTAGGCCTCGTCGTCGCCCACCTTCTCCGCGTCGATCATCACGCGGACCTCGCGCCCGGCCTGGATCGCGTGGGCCTCGACGACGCCCTTGAAACTCAGGGCGATGTCCTGCAGTTCCGTCAGACGCTGGATGTAACGCTCCATGCTCTCGCGCCGGGCCCCCGGGCGGGCCGAGCTGACCGCGTCGGCCGCCATCACGATGGGCGTGTAGAAACTCGTCGCGGGGATGTCCCCGTGGTGCCCGCCGATCGCGTTGAGCACCTGCTCCTTCTCCCCGAACTGGCGGGCGAACTCCATCCCGATCTTCGGATGCCCGCCCTCCATCTCGTGGTCCATCGCCTTGCCGATGTCGTGCAGGAACCCGCAGCGACGGGCCAGACGCCCGTTGAGCCCCAGCTGCTCGGCGATGATCTGGCTGAAGAACGCCACCTCGATCGAATGGCGCAGGACATTCTGCCCGTAACTGGTCCGGAACGCCAGCTTGCCCATCGCCTCGACGATCTTCGGATGGACATTCCGCAGGCCCACCTCCATCACGGCGTCCTTGCCATGCTTGACGACCTGCTCGCCGATCTCCCTGCTGACCTTCTGCACCACCTCCTCGATCCGCGTCGGATGCAGGCGACCGTCGTCGATGAGGCGACGCAGCGCCTCGACCGCGATCGCCTGACGCACCTTGTCGAAGCAGGAGACGACGATCACGCCCGGCGTGTCGTCGACGATGATGTCCGCGCCCGTCGCCTTCTCGATCGCACGGATGTTGCGACCCTCGCGACCGATGATCCGCCCCTTCATGTCGTCGGAGGGAATCTCCACCGTCCGGACCGTGGACTCGCTGGTCGTCTCGGCGGCGTACCGCTGGATCGCCGTCAGCAGGATCTCCGTCGATCGCTCGCGGGCCTTGGCCTCGGCCTCCTCCTCGATCTGGCGGACCAGACGCCCCACCTCGTGACGCTCTTCCTCCTCGACCAGACGCAACAGCTCGGCCTTGGCCTGCTCGCGCGTCAGACCCGAGACCTGATGCAACTTCTCCCGCTGCTCCTCGATCAGACGATCCAGCGCCTTCGTCCGGTCCTCGAGTTTCTTTTCCTCGTCCTGGAGGCGGTGCTGAAGGCGATCAAGGGACTTTTCCCGATCCGTCATCGCCTCCTCGCGACGCGTGACCACATCCTCACGCTTCGTCAGGCGGCGCTCGTTCTCGCGCAACTCCTGACGCTGCTGCTCCAGTTCCTGCTCGATCTTCTCCTTACGCTCCAGCCCCTCGCGCTCGGCCTGCAAACGGATCTTCTCGGCCTCCGTCTGCGCCTCGTTCCTCGCCTGCTCGATCAGACGACGGGCCTCCTCGCGCCCTGCCGTCAGCGACCGCTGGAACAGCACACGACTCAGCACAAGCCCCCCGCCCAAGCCGAGGACCAGGCCCAGCACGGAAAGCCCGATCGCACCGGCGGTGCTCATCTGGGCCAGCAGGATCGCGGCGTCACCCATCGTCGCCACCTCGCACCCCGACCCCGGTCGGGGATGAACGCCGACGCGTGCCGATCGAACGATTCCGGTGTGCTTCGAGCCTTGGCGGTCCTGACCCGCGATCTGGTCGCTGCGATCTCTCTCCTCAGCGGTTCTTCGCCCGTATGCACGCACAGCCGCGGCTGTGCGCCTCTGCTCGAACGCCCCCGGGCGGAGGTAGGCCCATTGGGGACGATGGACTCCTGAATCATCCGGCTCGTGCGCCGGTCTGAACCTGTCTATCTCTATCCGTGGAGCGATCGCGCTCCGGAGTAAAGTATCGCGGAACACCCCCGCCCGGTCAAGTCCCTACCCTGCCGGATGGACCCTTTGCGGGTTCCCGGGTCCCGCCGAGCCGATACAGTGGGCCGGGGCCGACTGTGCCCGATCCAGCCAAGGGGAGGTCCGCGTCATGAACGCCATCCGTGTCGGTGCCGCCATTCTCGCCTGCTGCGCCCTGCTGGGCGCCTGCACCATTCCCGGCGGTGCGCCGTTCGAACGCACGGAGCGGATCGCCCGACCCAGGCCGGCTCCGGTCGGCATCACCGTCGAACCCGAGGGGCCGACGATCGCACGGGGGACCCTCGCGGCGGTGGATGTGATCAATCCGCGGGGTTCCGTTCGGGTTCTGGTCGATCCGGCTCTGACGCGTCCGAGCGTCGAGGTCAAGCCCTGGACCACCGCCGGCCTGTCGCGGGCCGAACTCCGGGCCGCCGAGGACGCGATCGACCTGGTCGCCCAGACGGTGCTCGAGGACGGGCAGATGGTGCTCCGCGTGCGGGCTGATACCCATATCGAGTGGGAGCACCTGCGTCTGGATCTCGTGATCCGCACCCCGGACAGCCGAACCACGACCGTGCGGAATCAGCACGGGATCGTGGAACTGGTCGGCGTGGGCGGGCAGATCGCCGTCAGCTCGGGCGAACTGGGCGACGGACCGGGCGGAGACATCCGGATCCGGACCGAAACCCCGGTCGAGGGGCCCGTCCATCTCTCGACGACCTCGGGCGACATCGACATCTTCGTTCCCGGCGAGTCCAGGGGCGTGCTGGAACTGGTCAGCGACGACGGAAGGGTCATCGTGAATGTGCAGGACGGCGTGATCACGGGTGCCGTGCCCGAAGACAACCGCTTTACCGGCGTGCTCAACGGGGGCGTCAACACCTTTTATGCGCACACACAACACGGACGCGTCTCGCTGACGGTCGAGGACGGTCCGTGGGCGCGCAGGGGCGTCTTTGATTACGGGCGGAGCGGGCGGGACCGATGATCGGCGCCCCTGCGCCGTCTACAGGAACAACAGGGGCGCGAAGGCCATCGCGAGTTGTCCAGCCCCGATGCCCACGGGCAGCGCGTTGAGGACGATTCCTGCCTCGGCGAGTTGGACGGCGCGTCGATCGCCCCGCGACGCGATGAACTCGCAGATCGCCACGACGATCAGGAACGATGTGAGCTTGAGGACGAGCAGACCGGGGACGCCCGCACGCTCGAGGACATGGTTGGCGATGGCGTTGACCTCGATGCCGCCCAGGTCGAGGATGCGCGCCGTGAGGAAGACATCCAGCAGGCCGACGAGCATGATCCACGGGTACAAGGGCTGGGGGTTGGGCATTTCCCGGCGTTGCGTGTCCTGTGTCATGGCAGGCTCCTCGACCGTGCGCACGGCGACAGCACCCCCGCCATCCGGGGCGTCCGGCGCCGCGCGATCTGCGTCCATGTGCGCCCGTCAGGCGTCGATCGCCTCGCGGGCGGCGATCTCGATCAGGCCTCTGGGCGGGGTCGTACCCGTCCAGTGTTCGAGCTGACGGATCGCCTGCTCAACGAACATGTCCAGCCCTGCAATGCATGTCAGCCCGTGCTTCTTCGCAAGGGCCAGCAGGGGCGTTTCATCCTTTCTATACACCGTGTCGAGGACGACTGTTCCCGCCTCGAGGCGGGCGACGAATGGTTCGTCGAGCGGGCTCTGGTCGGGTGCCGGCCCCGAGGTCATGCCGAGGCTCGTCGCGTTGATATAGACGCGGGCGTCCGGGGGAGGTTCATCTGCGCAGGCGATGGAGCCGGCGATGGTTGGTCGGAGTGCGAGCGCATCACGGACGACCATGTGCGCGCGCGCGGGGGTGCGGTTGGTGACGACGACATGGGCGCCGCCGTCGGCCAGCGCGATGGCCAGCGCGCGTCCGACGCCGCCGGCACCCAGGACACATATCCGCGTGCCCTCGATCTCGACGCCTGCGCGCGCCAGGCATGCGACGACGGCGGGGACATCGGTGTTGGCCACGGACGGGTCTGTGCGCCCGATGAGGGTGTTCGCCGAGCCCGTGCGCTCCGCGATGCGATCGAGGTCCCATCCCTGCTCGCGGGCGAGGGCGACGAGGGATTCCTTGAAGGGGATGGTCACGCTCAGGCCCGACAGCGCGAGCGGCTCGCAGGCGAGCAGTTCCAGGAGCGTTGCCTTGAGGCTGGTCAGACGGTCGCCTTCTGACTTTCCCGGGTTGATGGGCAGGGGGAGATAGACGGCGTCCTCGTGCATCTGCTCGAAGGCGGCGTTGTGGACGGGGGGGCTGAGCGAGTGGGCGA